>DASXED010000013.1:0-11440 GCA_036490295.1 Verrucomicrobiia bacterium
GGGCGATTCATGGGTTGTTCGCCACCATTTAATCCACGCGGCGGCGGACGATGAAGCGCATTGGCGAGAATTCCAAAACGCCGTTGTAACTCGTCGTTAATCCGTCCGAATTGCCGTCCGCGTTCAAGCTGATACGCCGTGAAACCAAAACCCGCGAGCACGACCACGAGAATCAGGCCATACCAGATTTGCAATCGCCATTTGATGGAATTGAAAATTTTCATTCGATGCAATAGCCGTGGCCGCGTCGCGTGACGATGAATTCCGCGCCGAGTTTTTTGCGGACGTTGGAGACATGGACATCCAAAAGATTGGAAAGCGAACTTTCGTTTTCGTCGAACAAATGCTCGTAAAGCTGCGTGCGCGTGACGACTTCGCCGCGATGCAGCGCGAGAAATTCCACCAGCGCATATTCGCGCGCCGTGAGTTCGATTGGTTTTTCTTTGAGCGAAACATTTCGCAGCGCGGTGTCAATTTTGATTTCGCCGGTTTCAATCAAGTTCGTCGTCTTGTTCGCGCTGCGACGGATGATTGCGCGCAGTCGTGCAAAAAGTTCGTCCAAATCAAATGGTTTGACGAGATAATCATCCGCGCCGGAATCCAAACCTTTAACGCGGTCGCGCGTCTGGTCGCGCGCGGTGAGCATGAGGACGGGCGTTTTTTTTATTTTGCGGAGGAGTTTCAAAATTTCCCAGCCGTCCATTTTCGGCAGCATCACGTCGAGGACGATGGCATCGTAATCGTAATTTTCGGCCTTGTAAAAACCGTCCTCGCCGTCGGGCGCGGTGTCCACGGCGTAGCCTTCCTCGCGCAACGCCTGCGCGATGCTGCGGAGCAAATCGGGTTCGTCTTCGACAATCAGGATTCTCATTTCGGGCTGGCGGAGTTTTATCAGGAAAAAACTTTCTGCGCCAGTTCGGGAAAATTGTCGCACGCGCGACCTTAAGCGGAGATTAAGAAAAAAATTCACAGCTTAACGATTTCTTAAGGTTGGTTCGCGTAGAGTGGCGGCATGAAAACGATTCTCACACCCATCGTTGCCGGAATTTTTCTCGCACTCGCTATGTCCGCGCGCGCGGATGACCCGCGCACGAATTCGTGGTTCACAACCTACGCTGGCCAATACGCGCGCATTTACACGAACGACGTTTCGCGCACGAACGGAATTTCGCAGACGGCATGGACGAACGGCACGACGATCCAGACATTGCCCGCATATTGCGGCGTGCAGGAAATTTATTCGTCGTCAAACTACGTTTATATCCGCAGCACCGGGCTGGGCAGTTTTGTGATGGGGCCGTGGTATTTGAACGCAGCGCACACGCAGGCGTTTCCGAATTGGCCGGTGAATCAAAAAACACTTTACCGGATTCCGCGCGTTCCAACTGTGCCGACGACAAAAACCGCGACCGGCGGCGGCCCGATCGGTTATTTCGTGGACGGCGCGGCGATGTTCAACAGTTGGGACGCTTACACCTGGAGCACTGTTTCAAATGAGGACTTGCAGAATATCACCGGCTATTGGAACCGCGACGCGTATGTGAACGAAGGCGTCAGCTTCGATCCGAACAACGCGCATCAGGCCGGCGGGCAATATCATTATCACGCGAATCCGCCCGCGCTGCGCTACCAGCTCGGCGACCACGTGGATTTTAATTCCATGACGAAAATTTACACCGAATCCACGAACACGCCGACGAAACATTCGCCGATTCTCGCGTGGACGGCGGACGGTTTTCCGCTTTACGGCCCTTACGGTTATTCCAACGCGACGAACGCGAACAGTGGAATTCGCCGGATGATTTCCGGTTACGTTTTGCGCAACGGACAATTCGGCACGGACAATCTTCCTGTCAACGGTCGCACCACAATTCCGCAATGGGCCGTGCGCCTTTTCAACGTCAGTTCCAACCAGACCGGCCCGAATTTTACCGGCATCCATGCGCTTGGTTGCTACATGGAAGACAACGACTATCTCGGCGACTTGATCAACACCAGCACCGGCACGAATTACCAGCAAGGCGTGGATTTCGATCTGGACGAATACAATAGTCGCTGGTGCGTGACGCCGGAATTTCCGAACGGCACTTACGCCTATTTCGTCAGCATCAGCACCAACGGCACGCCGACGTTTCCCTACAACATCGGGCGCGGATTTTACGGCAGCCCGGTTGGCGGAACTGTTTCGTCAATTTCGGAAACCGTCGTGACAAATTTTCTCGGCAACACAAATCTGACTTCAACACTCCATTCGCCCGGCGTAAATAATGGAACGGTAACTTTAAGCTGGAGCGCGATTGAAGGCGGCAGTTATCAAGTCGAGGCGACGACGAATCTTGCAGACTCTTCAAGTTGGACCGTTCTCGGCACTGGCGTTTCGCCGGATCAAAACAGCGGCGGCTACACAAATGTCACGTCGCTCGACAAAAGATTTTATCGCGTCGGACGAACGTCCGTCGCCACTTTCGACAGCGCGGGCACAACAACATTTTCGACAAGTTCCGTCGCGCCCGGCGGCAGCGCGAATCGCGGCTCGACTGTCACCGTGACGATTACATTGCCGAGTTCACCGCCGAATCCGCCCGCGAACGCGCCAATTTCCAGCGTCACAATTGGCGGCAGCATCGGCGGCGCAAACATTTCGGATTCGACACAAGGCACGGTCGTCGCCACGTTCACGATTCCGTCAAATGCCCCGACCGGCGCGCAAAACGTCGTCGTCACTTTTCAAAGCGGCCCGGCTTACACGCTCACCGGCGGATTCACAATCAACTGAAAAAATGAAGCGCACGCGAACAAATTTCATCCTGCTCTTCGCAGCGGCAGTTGCGTTTTCTGCTTCTGCGGCGGATTTGCGCGTGGAATTTTTGCCGCAATTCAACGGCGCGCCGCTCGCTTTTGACGCGCTCAAAAATCAAACCGCCGCCGGGCAGAAAATTTCCGTCACGCGGCTGGATTTTCTTTTGTCTGATTTTGCGTTGCGCGGGACAAACGGCGTTTGGATCGGGCAAAAAAATTATTTTGCCTTCATCAGCGCGCGCGATGGCAAAACAAACTTCACCTTGGAAAACATTCCCGTCGGAAATTATGACCGCATTCGCTTTCAAATCGGCTTGCCACCGCAAATCAACCACGGCGACGCGGCGCAATGGCCGGCAAATCATCCGCTCAATCCCGACGTGAACCATTTGTATTGGGGCTGGTCGCGCGAATACGTTTTCCTCGCGCTCGAAGGCGGCTGGCAAAAAAATAGTGGCACGGGCATCCCGCCCGTGAGTTCCAATGATGACAGCCTTGATGCAAAATCACACGGGCAAGATGCCCGTGCCACTATCAGCGGCTTTTCATATCACATCGCCACCGACCGCGAATTGATGACGGTTGAATTGCCGGTCGCGCTTGATTTGAATTCCAGCCGCGAAATTCAAATTGCGCTGGACGCCGCCAAAATTTTTTCCGCGCCAAATAAAATTGGATTGAGTGACGCCAGTGACACAACCCATTCACGGACAAATGATTTGCTCGCCGTTCAATTGCGGCAAAATGTTGAGAGCGCGTTCTCGGTAGTGGGACAGGCTTCCAGCCTGTCATTCAATCAAAATAGTAACGACACAGGCAAGATGCCTGTGCCACTCATCGCGCCGGATGCGACGCCGTATCGCTTCACGTTCTCGCAATTTGCGCCGCAGCCGGATTTACCGCGCGACAATCCGCTCACGGTTGAAGGCGTTGAACTTGGCAGCCGATTATTTTTCGACCGGCGGCTTTCGGCGGACAATTCCGAATCGTGCGCGACCTGCCACAATCCACATTTGGCATTTTCACAGCCACGAAGATTCAGTCGCGGTGTTGATGGAGAAATCGGCGCGCGCAACGCGATGACGCTGGAAAATCTCGCGTGGAAAGATTCGTTTTTCTGGGATGGCCGCGCGGCGACGCTGCGCGAACAGGTTTTGCAGCCGATCCAAAATCCGGTTGAGATGCACGAATCGCTTGCGAACGTCGTCGCAAAATTACAGGGAGCGCACGCGTCTCGCGTGCAGTTCGCGGCGTCGCGCCGCGAACAATCGAATGGAATCAATTTAAACAAAGATTTCGGCGCGACGCCGAAATCGGCAGGCGGGACGCCCGCGCTCCCGGAAGATACGGATTACCCGCGACTTTTTGCAAATGCCTTTGGATCGCCGGAAATTTCTTCAGACAAAATCGCGCGCGCGCTGGAGCAATTTCTTCTGGTCCAAGTTTCATTCGATTCAAAATTTGACCGCGTGATGAACGGGCAGACGAATTTCACGGCTCAAGAGCGGCGCGGATTCATTTTGTTCAACACGGAATACGATCCGTATCACGGGCAATTCGGCGCGGATTGTTTTCACTGCCACGGCGGGCCGCTTTTTGAGAGCCAGGATTTTGCGAACAACGGCTTGGATTCGGCATTTGCCGATTTAGGCCGTTACAAAATCACGAAGCGCGCGGGCGACGAGGGAAAATTTGCCGTGCCGTCGCTGCGCAACGTCGCTGTCACCGCGCCGTATATGCACGACGGACGGTTCCGCTCGCTCGAAGAAGTCGTGGAGCATTATTGCACCGGCATGAAACGCAGCGCGTCGCTCGACCCGAACCTCGCCAAGCATCCCGACGGCGGCGTGCCGTTGAGCGCGGACGACAAGCGCGCATTGGTCGCATTTCTGAAAACGCTCACGGACGAAAAGTTTTTGCGGCCTGCCGCGCCTGCGGCTTTGGCTTCAAAATAATTTTCAAAAATCTTTCCAGCTTCACGTTTGCTTAAGGTTCGTTCGCGTAAATTGGCTGCGTAAGAATTCACATCCGGCAAACAACAACAAGAAAGAGAGCACAAAATGAAAACGACAATGAAAACAATGCTGGCACTGCTGGCGCTCGGAGCGTCGGCGCTCGCGGTCAACGCGCAGGATGCAAACCAGCCGCAAAATGATTCCGGCCCGCGCGGCCATCGCCCGCCGCCCAATCCACTGTTCATGGCGCTGGACGTGAACCACGACGGCGTGATTGACGCAGGCGAAATCGCCAACGCGCCCGCCGAACTCAAGACGCTGGACAAAAACGGCGACGGCGTTTTGACGCGCGACGAAGCTTGCCCGCCGCCGCCGCGCAGGGGCAATCCGTCCAACGACGGGCAAAATCCGCCGGACGACGCGCCGCCCGGACCGCCGCCGCAGCAGTAAAATTCTGTTCGAATGAACGGACGGCGGATTGATTTGCGAAAGCCGGGTGTGAAGCAGTCAATCCGCCGCGTTATTTTTCCTTCAACTCCACTTCGCCGCTCCAATCTTCCGGCAGCGGATGTTCCTTCAACTCGGCGAGGTGCTTCAGATAAAATTTGGACGGGCCGTCCTTGGGATTGATTTCCAAAACTTTTTGAAACGCGGTTTCGGCCCCGGCGAGTTTCTTTTCTGAAAATAATTTCAGCGCGGCGGCGAACGTCTCGTGCAGCGCGCGGAAATTTTCCGCCTTGTCGGGCGTCCCGACCAGTTCATAAACGCCGACGCTTCGTTCAAAACCTTTCAGCCGGAACAATCCGAGAAACCGCGCGACGAGCCGGCCTTTGATGCCGTCAAAAGTCTCTTGCGTGATCAAAACCTCCGTGCCGAGATATTTGTTCAAGCCTTCCATGCGCGAGGCGAGGTTGATGTTTTCGCCGAGCGCGGTGTAATCCACGCGCGCGGTGCTGCCGAAATTGCCGACGTTCGCCACGCCGGTGTGCAGGCCGATGCGCGTGATAAGCTGCTGGCCGTTCATGAATTGCGGCGGCTGGTCGCGGAATTTCAGCCCGGCCTCGCACGCGCGCAATTGATGGTCGTCCTGCGGGTCGGGCGCGTTCCAGAAAGCGAAGATGGCGTCGCCGATGTATTTCACGATGGTTCCGTCCGTGTGATGGATGCAGCCGGAAACGGCGGTTTGAAAATAGCTGTTCATGTGCTTGGCCAGATCGTCGGAATCCATGCCCTCGGAAATGGAGGTGAAACTGGCGATGTCGCTGAACAGGATGGTGAGCGTCTCTTTTTTCGCGCCGGGCTTGAGCAAGTCCTTGTTCGCCGCGAATTTTTTCACGAGCTTGGGCGAGAGATACATTTCAAGCGACGCCTCGAAGAGTTTATTTTGGACGTAAAGCCGGATGGAGTTGTAGACGACCGACCACGCCAGCGCGACGAAGATTTGCACTTCCAGCAACAACCACGGAAACCAAATTCGCAAATGGACGAATGAGAGATACGCGGAAATGCTGACAAGCAGCGCCAGCAGAATGGACATCCCCGTTGCCGTGAGTGGACGAAAACGGACAAGTCCAAATCCAAAAACGACACCGCAGATGAGAAGGATTATTCGTTCGGTATTGTCAGGCAACCGGCTTAACCAATCTCCGCGCAGAAGATTCAGAAAAACGGTTGCTTGGATTTCAACTCCAGGCATGAATGGATGTTCTTTGTCCCATCGGGAATATGGCGTGGGATATTCGTCTTTGCGTTCACCGGAAAATTTCGTGAACAGGTGCGCGCCTACGAAAACAACTTTGTTGCTGAAATAACCCGTCGGGACATAATCAGGGGAATTTGTCAATATCGCCTGATAAAAGCTGACATTTGGAATGGTTGTCGCCGGGCCGTAATAGTTTAGCCAACGTGAAGCCAATCGGTTTTTGTCGTCCTTTGTGACCGCCGCACCACCAACCTTTGCCGCTGCCCAACTCATGGTCGCTATTTGGTCGTCAGGCAACATTAGGATTTGTTTGCGCATAACGAGATCATCGTCGGGATTCATTTCGTCTGATCCAATTGCCGCCGCAGCATCAAGAAATGGATCGTAAGGCGGCACAATCTGGTATGCATCCACGCCTGCTCGACCATAACCCGTTGGAACGTAATCTGCCGCAAGCACTACTTTGCCATTGGCACGAATGGCATTCGCCAGTTCTTGGTCTGTTTGTGGGTTCGATCCTGGATCGCTGAAAACGATGTCAAACACGACGGCCTTTGCGCCTTCAGCCGTCATGCGGTTGATCAGTTGTGCGTGCAATGAGCGATTCCATGGCGCATCGTAGGGCTGGTTTAATATCTTGTGAGAATCTTCATCAAGATAAACAATCGCGGCTTCCTGTGGTTGAATGTATGGGCGGATTGCGTAGGGCAAATCGTAACTAAGATGAATTAGTCCGAGGCCGAATTTTAGATTCGGGTTCAAAAGAATAATTCCAAGAACCGAAGCCAGCAGCACTCCGACGGTTCCACCGCCAAAAAAATTCCACGCCTTGCGCGCCAGATTATTGCCGGGCTTTGATGTTTGTTTCAGCATGGTTTGCGGAAGATAAATTCAAAAATAAAACTTGAACGTCACCGACAGCGTCCGCCCGTGCGGCAGTTCGTTGTAAAGGTTCAACGGGTTGAGATTGTAATCCTGATCCGTGATGTTCAGCAAACCGAGTTGAATTTCCGCGTGACGATGATGAAAACGGTAGCCTGCGTAGGCGTTGAACTGCCAGAAATCGTCGCCCGGCTCGGCGGGTGAATAACCTTCGTTGGATTGCCGGAACCAGACGGCGTCGGCGCGCGCAAAAAATCCGTCGGGATGATTGTAAATGGCGAAAAGGTCAACTTGATGCAAAATCGCATGGTCATGCTGGTTGGGATTGATGGCTCCCGGCGGCGGCGTGATTTGAGGAATGTCGGGAAATTCGTCGTTCAAATACGATTTTGTGAATTGATACTGCGCTCCGAGTGACACGTCACGGCCCACCAGTTGGCTGATCGTGACGGCCAGCGTTTGCTCCTTGTAATCGAGCGTTTCGGGCGTGCCGGATGGCGTCACGGCAATTGTAGCTGGATCATATTCAATAACACCAAACGTCCGGTTTGCATGGGATTTGAGAATTTCTCCGCTGACGGTCAAATAAGTTTTTGTTGGCAAATGCTGTTCAAACGCAAGCCCCCAGGTTTCAAATCGCGAGCCGGGCACATTTCCTTCCACGGATTCTGGTATTGCGCTGCGAAAGGCCTGATTGAAGCCGGCAATTTCCGTCGGCTCCAACCGGACGCTGTTGTCGAAAAAGAGACCACCAAGCGAGCGCGTGTATGCGCCGCGAATGTAGCCGTTCTTCCATGGATTCAAAATGAATCCCGCCTTGGGCGAAACCTGGTTGCGTTCGGATTCCTGATTTGAAACCGGCGCGATGTCCGTGTTGCCGGGATATTTCAACCGCTCATAACTGGCTCCCGCCGTTATTTGCAGCGGCTGCCAGAAATGCCAGGTGTAATAACCATAGAAGTCAAGACGTTCCAGTTCGGTGGAAAATTGTTGTTGAAGGTTCAAACCGCTTAAAAAAAATGGAAAGCTAAAACCGCCGCGCGCCGCGTCCGACGAAATGTCCGTCGAACCTGTTTGAAATCGTCCGCCCAAAATGGCAGTCTGCGAATCGCTGGAAAAAATCTGTTGAAATTCCGCAGAGTAAGCTTCCAATTGCCTTTGATAGGTTAAAGCTGTCGGCGAATAGGGCGGGCTGGTGTAATCATTGACAACGCCGTCAGGTTTGCCGGTGGCATCGTCAATTTGCACTTCCCGCAATGGCGCGTCGCTGTCATTGCGCGTGAATGTGTCTTCCAGGCGGCCCGCGAGCAGCAGGCTGTCAATTCCCGGAGACCATTGACGATGATAACCTATAAATACATCCGGCTGCTTTTCAGTAATCCGCTCGGTGAGGCTGGCCATGCCGGGACTGTAGTATTCGCCCACGTCGCCCTCGTTCGCATCATAGTCCAGCACTTGAAGCATCACGCTGTCTTTGGATGTCAATTGGTCTTTGGCTTTGAGGTCATAGGTTGTTTGCTGAAGATCGTCGTTCGGACGATAGCCATTTTGCGAACGATATTCGGCGTCAAAGGCGTAGCCGAAATTTCCGGCGTTGCCGTATTGCGACGCCTCTTCGTGCCACGCGCCGTCGCTGCGATATTCCGTGCTCGAACTCGCGCCGAGATGATCCTGCTCGAACAAGCGCGAGTATTCCTGCTGCGAAATGTAGTCGGACAAATTATCCGCGCCGACGGGCGCGAGCAGTTCGGACACGAGCAACTCGCTCAACCACGGCGTTTCGTAGCGCAAATTGATTTGGTTTGGGTCGCGCAATGCGTCGTAGCTGTTCGCCAGAAATTGGTGTACGGAATAATTCGCGTAATCGTCACTGACGGCGCGCGAGGCCTCGTTGACGCTCACGTCATTCATGCCGGCGTCCTGATAAATCAGGGCAAGATTCGCGCTTCGCACCGCCTGGTCCTGGTCGAGGAGTAGTTTGGATCGGAAGAGTGAGCGGTTGTCGTTGAGGGACTGGGATTGCTGGAGGTCTTCAATCGCCGGGTTGATTTTGTTCTCCTGCTGTTCGAGCAGCGCGAGGTAAAGCCACGAGGTCGGGTCGTTGGGATCCAATTTCTGCGCCAGCCTCAATTCCTTCTCCGCGCGCGCGTCGTCATACTTGTTGGCAAACGCCTTGCCCAGGTAACTCCGCAACACCGAGCGGTTCGGTTCCAGCACCGCCGCCACCTGCAAATCCTTCAAGCCGCCAACCGAATCGCCTTGATGGATTTTGATCAGCCCGCGCCCCAGCCACGCGTTGCCCAGCGCGCCGTCCACCGCAATCGCGTCGTCGAAAAATTGCCGCGCTTCCTTGGATTTGTTCTGCGCCGCCAGCAAAAATCCCTTCAACGAAATCGCCTCCGCGTTGCGCGGCGAGAGTTGCAGTCCTTTTTCCAATGCGGCCAGCGCCTTGTCCGTATGGCCGAAGCTGAATTCCAGTTCCGCCAATCGTTCCCACGCAAACCCAAAGTCAGGGGATTTCTGCGCCGCCGAATGCGCGGCGGCCAGAGCCGCTTCAAGCTGCGAGCGCGATTGCAGATAATACGAGTCGGCCAGCAAGCAGGTTGAGAGTTGAGGGTTGAGGGTTGAGGGCAGCTTCTGGAATTTGACGGAGGCGACGACTTCGCGCAGCGCAGCGGCCAGCGGCGATGGGATGGAACCCAACTGGCTTTCAGATTGATCCACCTGACCGACCGACAACAGCAGTTGCGCATAGTAAATCTTTTCCGAATCGGAAATTGCCGCGCGGTTCGCCGGGTAATTTGCCAGCGCCGCCAGCAAATCGCCGGAACGATAAGCGGCGAGTGAAGCCGAGAGCGTTTGCTTTTCATTCGCAGTGAGATTCAACTCGTCCGTGTCCAAGACCGCCGGATAATACAAACACCATTGGATGATGTTCAGCGCGTTGATGGAAGCGGTTTTGGCGGGTGCTTTGCCCGGCTCAACAATCCCTTGCTCGCCGGAGACAAGATTTTCCTGGCCTTGCGGATCGTTGAGCGCGACCTCGCCGTCAATCAAGGTCACGACGGTTTTGCCGTCGTCAGCGACGGCCAGGTTGAATTCCGTCCCGCGAATGGCGCCGGAAGCCAGCGGCGTGCGGAACTCCATTTCCGTCGGGCGTTCGCGGCTGAAGAAATAGGCCGCGCCCTTTTCCAAGTCCAGTGAAGACTGCTTGCCGGGCGCGGAGGGCGGCTGGATTTGCAGCGTCGTCAGTTCGTTGACGCGCAGGACGGTCAGGTTGGACAATCTCACCGTGGCGCGGCTGCGCAAACCGGTTCGCAACCGGTCGCCGACGCGCAGGGTTTGATTCGTGTGCGCGGGCAGCCAGTCCGTCGAACCGGCAACTGCCGCTTCAACCTTGCCCTCAACCGTCAGCAAAACCGAATCGCCGGAGGCAGGCGCAGCCGCCGGGGTTTGCGCCAAAACCCTCCCGGCCAGCAACCATGCCCCGAAAATTAACAGCACGCCCAAGCTCGTTCTGATGTCTTTCACGGGTTGACTGATTCGCAGGCTTGGAATAGCAAGTTTTTGGCGCGCTGACAAGGAAAACGCCAATTTATTCCCTTTCTTTGCGGCGATTATTGTGCTAAAACTAGATGAGATTCAGAATGAGAATCATATGATGGAATTATTTTCTTGTTGCAAAGGTGACAGTCGAAGGATTGCCCGGCGTTTGTGCCTTTTTTGGCTGGGAATCTTTTGTATTTTTTTTGCAGAAAATAAAGTCTTCGCTCTTCCAGAAATGACGGTGCAGCCGCTGGGCATCAGCATTTCAAGCAACTTGCCGGCGATTTTTACGGTCACGGCGCTTCAGTTGGGAGCCTCAAAACCGATGTCCGTGCAATGGAGGCGAAATGGCGAAAATTTTTCCGGCGGAAACGTGCTGACGATTCCAATTTCAGTTCTTGGCATTAACATTGGAATTACTTCAACCCTGACTATTCCGAGCCTGCAACCGGGTGATTGCGGCGCTTATTCGGTGGTTGTCTACGACGCGGATGGCGCTGTGGACAGCGACGTTGTTAATTTGTCAGTCGCGAATCTGCTGGCGGTTTTAACGAGC
>DASXED010000038.1:0-10034 GCA_036490295.1 Verrucomicrobiia bacterium
CTTCCAATCAGTTGTATATTTTCAACGAAGCCGACTTGATCATTTCCAATTCAGCCACGGGCGTCAACGGCAGTTCGGCCTACGGCAGCAACATCACCGTTTATTATGAAAATTCAAATGCGGTCAGTCATCTACAGTTGATTACAAACGACATGGTGCAGGTCATCTCAAACTACGTCGCCATAAACCATCAAATATTCACCACTTACACCACGAACCTGTTTTACTCCTTTGTGACCAATGTCACTTTCTACGATTACCGCGAGTCAAAGACCGTGCAGGCGGTGCAAATTGACGTGGCAAAATTCAACAAATGGCTGACCAACACAACATCGAGCGGGGGAAACAAGTGGAATCTTATAAATGCGTCCGGCTCAACTGACAAAGGACACGGCATTGACTCCATTTATGTCTATAATAATGTTCCATTAACTACGGCTCAACTTCCAGCCGTGCGGCTTGTCAACGGCGCGCAACTGCCGTCAGCCGACGGCCTCACCGTCGCCACGCCGCAGCCGCTTTATGTGTTGGGTGATTACAATGTGCAGACCAATGGCGGCGGCGGCTCATCCGCTGGCACGACAAACACGGCTTACACTTATCCAGCCGCGCTGATGGGCGATGCGATCACAATTTTTTCAGGCAATTGGAATGATAGTGTTACCACTGAAGACCCCACAGCCACTGCGACTACAATCAATGCCGCAATATTGACTGGAATTGTCCCGACAAACCCAAACATCAGCGGAAACTATAGCGGCGGCGTGGAAAATTTCCTTCGCCTGTTGGAAAACTGGACTGGTGTCACTCTGACCTACAATGGTTCAATCGTGGTCATGTTCTCCAGTCAATACGCGACCAACTCTTGGCAACCCACAGGTAATTATTATCAGGCACCCAACCGCAACTGGAGCTTTGACCAGAATTTCACGGACGCAAGCAAACTGCCGCCGCTCACGCCTTCGGTTAAGAACTTTGTCACGCCGTAATTAGTGACGCCATTGGCAAAAGAGAAAATGCGGAATGGATAGTTTAATTGAGTTCTCTGGAAAATTTCAATTTGCCGTGGCAGCCGACATAAGTCGGCTCATTTTCCTTGATTCAGAATGAAAATTAGAGCGGCCTCATGTCCGCTGCCACAATTTTTTAGAAGTCTCTAACTAGCGAAAGCGGCGTGATATTTTTTCAGGAAGCGCGTGGTGTTCTCCTCGCTTGAAATCAATTCGCGCAGGCGCTGGATGTTCGATTCAATTTTGTCCATGTAAAAGTTCGGGCCGTCGGGGTAGGGATCGCTGATGTAGCGGTGCTGGCCGTCAAAATCGCCGTTGAGCTTGGGCTTGACGTATTTTTCCCAGAAGTCCGGGGTTTTGCGGAGCAAATCCTTGGCGCTGGAAAACATATTGACGAATTTGGATTTCGACGCGGAATTGCGCCCGGCCTCGGCAAATTCCTCGTAAAGCACCGGCAGTTTTTCCACATAATCGTCCGCCGCCATCTGCCCGAGCAAATCCGCCGTGCCAAGCGCGAAGCCGACGATTTTTTCCAATTCATTCTGGAACGGGATGTCGCTCAAGTCGGCGTCCACGCCGGTGCAGCGGATCATGTTTTGCACGGCCTTGATGTCCTCGCGCGAAAAGCCTTTTTCACCCAGCAGTTCGGCGGCGAAGTTGGCGCTGCGGTTGACGTGGGTGGCGGTGTATTTGGCGCCGGTGCCATCGGTGTCGTCGCGTTTCTTCAAATAGCCGGTGTCGTGCAGAAGGATGGCGGTCAGTCCCAATTCAAACATCCGGCGGGTGACGGGCGGCTGGGCGGCGGCGAGATGGCGTCCGCGCAGCAAATGCACCATGCACAGCGTGCCTTGCAGGGTGTGCTCAAAATCGTGGTAATCGGCGTCCACCGCCTGATAATCGGCGTAATGGCCAGTGAAACATTCCATGGCCCAGCCAAAGACGCGCGGCACGAACAGCAAATCGCCTTGCGGAAACATCGCCTTATACGCCGCCTGCACTTCCTTGGCGACGATCGTCGGGTCCTTTGTAGAGACAATCTGATTCATATTGTCAAAATCGGCGGACGACAAAGATTGCACTGATTTTGGCGGCAAGGCAAGGCTGACTTCAAATCTTATTCCGTCAAACGCGCCCGCCCGTCGCAGCGATTTCAGGAAAAATGCAAATCGTCATTGCAAATTCCCCGCGCTGTTTCTAAATTCCGCGCATGGACAATTCGCAACCGTCACAATTCGCGCAATACATTCCGGTTTTAATCCTGCTCGCCGCCGCCATCGGCTTCGCCGCCGGAGTTTTGTTCCTGTCCCTGCTGCTCGGCAAGTTCGGCAAACGCACCAAGGCCAAGGACACCGCCTACGAATGCGGCGCGAATCCCATCGGCGATGGCGGCTCGCGCTTTTCCGTCAAATTTTATCTCGTCGGAATGCTCTTCATCCTGTTCGACATCGAAGTTGTTTTTCTTTATCCGTGGGCGGTGGTTTATCGCGATATGCTCGCCGACCACGCGACGCGCAACCTGATTTTCGGCTCGATGATTTCGTTCATGGCGATTTTGTTCGTCGGCTACCTTTACGCGCTGAAGGCCAAGGCGTTTGAGTGGAAAAATTAAAAACTTTGTGACTTGGTGGCTTGGTGGTTAAATTTCCGTGTGACTTCAATTAAATTTGGAACAAGCGGCTGGCGTGGCATCATCGCGCAGGATTTTACTTTCGACAACGTCCGGCTCGCCACGCAGGGAATTGCGGATTACCTGAAGCAACTCTCAACTTTCAACCCTCAACACTCAACCGTCATCGTCGGCCACGACACACGGTTTCTCGCGCGCGAATTTGCGCTCGCGGTTTGCGAAGTTTTGGCGGCGAATGGGATTGAACCCTTGCTTTGCGACCGCGACACGCCCACGCCGGTCATCGCTTTTGCCATCCGCCATCATCAGGCGATTGGCGGCATCAACATGACGGCGAGCCACAATCCGGCGGAATATCAGGGCCTGAAATTTTCCACTTGGAACGGCGCTCCGGCAACTCCTGACGTGACGAAACAGATTGAAGCGAACATTGCAAAACTTCAGGCGCAAAATTTTTCTTTCAACGGCACGGTCATCGGCACTTACAAATGCGAGACGTTCAATCCGCAGCCCGCGTATTTCAAACAGCTTCACAAGCTGGTTGAATTTTCAGTTTTGCGAAAAGCGAAATTGAAGCTCGCGCTGGATTTTAGCTACGGCACGGCGCACGGCTATCTCGACAAACTGTTTGAAAGCGTCGGCGCGAAAATCACTTTGTTTCATAACGAACTGAATCCGCTTTTCGGCGGGCATCATCCCGAACCGAACGCCGAGAACATGGCCGACGTGAGCAAATTCATCCGCAGCGGAAAAGCGCAGATCGGCCTCGGCACGGACGGCGACGCCGACCGTTTTGGAATTGTGGACAAAGACGGAACGTGGCTGACGCCGAACCAAGTGCTCGCGCTCGCGCTGTATCATTTGAAAAAAAATCGCGGCTGGACGGGTGCGGTCGTCCGCACCGTGCCGACGAGCCATCAGGTGGACGCCGTCGCGAAATTGTTTGGCGTGAAAGTTTATGAAACGCCCGTCGGCTTCAAATACATCGGCGAATTGATGGAGCGCGAACCGATCATCGTCGGCGGCGAGGAATCCGGCGGCTTGAGCGTCAAAGGCCACGTTCCCGAAAAAGACGGAATTCTCGCGTGCCTGCTCATGGCGGAATTGGTCGCGACCGAAAAGAAATCGCTCGGCCAGATTTTGAAGGAACTCGCGAAACAAATCGGAGAATTTTACACCGACCGCATCAACATCTCCTTCTCGCCGGAAAAGAAGGACGCGCTGCTCGCGAAGCTCGGCGGCGGATTGCAAACCATCGGCTCGTTCAAGGTGGAAAAATTCATCACGACCGACGGATTCAAATTTCTGCTGCCGAACAACGAGTGGGTCGCCTTTCGCGCCAGCGGCACCGAGCCGCTCATCCGCTGCTACATCGAAGCGAAGTCCAAGGCGAATTTGAAGAAGCTCGACGCGGCTTGTCGGAAATTGCTGGCGGCGTAAATGTCGCGGAGCGACATTGGAAATTAGCCCGGCACATGGTGCCGGGTTCATCGTTCAAAATAAAACTCGTCCTGAAAGGACGGTGGAAGTCATGATTTTTCCATTGTCCCTTCAGGACTTAAATCACTTTTTGAATAACCGGGGACTTTGTCCCCGGCTAATTTCCAAAGTCACTTCGTGACAAATCACAAATACGGCGAGAACAAACGCGCAATCGCGTCGCGCAGTTTTGCCGGAAGAATTCTGGCGTCCACTTCGGCCAGAATCACTTCGCGTGCGGCGGAGATTTTTTTGGCGATGACCTTTTCCATCTCCTGCGCGAACTCGCGGCCGTAGCACTCGACGTTCAATTCAAAATTCAGCCGCAGGCTGCGCGCATCCCAATTGGCCGAGCCGAACAAAACCCAGTGGCCGTCCACGATCATCAATTTGGAATGATCGAACGGCGGCGGCGTGAGCCAGACATGGCAGCCGCGTTCAAGTATTTGCCACCACATTGCACGCGACGCCCAATGGACGAACGGCAGATTATTGCGCGCGGGCAGGATGATGTCCACGCGCACGCCGCGCAGCGACGCGAGGTTGAGCGCGGTGATGAGCGCGTTGTCCGGCAAAAAATACGGCGTGAGAATTTTCACGGAAGCCTGCGCCTCGGCGAGCGCGGCGAGCAGCGTCCAGCGCGCATTTTCAAAATCGGCGTCCGGCCCGTCGGGAATGACGCGGGCGATGACGTTGCCGGATTCTTTCAATTCGGGAAACCAGATTTCGCCGTCGAGAATTTCCTGCGTCGTGAACGCCCAGTCATTCGCAAAGGTTTCCTGCAATTCCGTGACAACCGGGCCAGTAACGCGGAAATGCAAATCTTGGACAAGCTGTTTCGCAGGACTGCTGGCAGTGGCACGGGCGTCCCGCCCGTGTGTTTCGGTTCGCACGGGCGGGACGCCCGTGCCACTATTGCCAAGAATGTTTCCGTGACGGATGTTCATGCCGCCGGTAAAACCGATTTGCCCGTCCACGACGAGAGATTTGCGATGGTCGCGGAGATTGATCGTGGCCACGCGCCACGGCGTGAAGATGGACGCGGGCAGGAATTTTGCGAACGGAATTTTTGCGTGGCGCAATTTCCATGTGATTGGCGGCCACGAGTAGCGCGTGCCGGCGGAATCCACGAGCACGCGGACTTGCACGCCCCGTTTGACGGCGCGTTCGAGCGCGGCGACGAATTTGCCCCCGCTTTTGTCGTTGTCGAAAATGTAAGTGCCGAGCGTGACGGATTTTTTCGCGGATTCAATCGCGGCGAGCATCGCGGGAAACGCTTCGTCGCCGTTGACGAGCGGCTCGATTTTGTTTCCCGCCGTGAGCGGTTGCGCGGCGACGCGGCTGACGACGCGGGCGATGTGCTTCAAATGTTCCGCGCCGTCATGTTCGGGTTCGCCAAGGTTTTCGGGAACCGGGCGGCTGAAATTTTTTCGCACACGGAGTTTGACGGCGCGTCGGCGGATGCGGTTGACGCCGAGCGCAAGATAGAGCAGGGGGCCGAGCGCGGGCAGAAACCAGACGATGGCGATCCAGATTGTCGCGGCGCGCGTGTCGCGTTTGTGGAGCAGGGCATGGGCCGAGGCGAGCAGGGCGGCCAGAAAATGAAAACCCGCCGCGATGTGCGGCCAGAATTTTGAAATGTATCCGAGCCAGTCCATCGCCCGGCAAAGTTACAGGCGCGGAACGGCTGTTGGCAAGTTTTCGGTGGCGTGGAGGGCGTCTTGATTTGCAATTTTTCAAAGCGCGACATTGTTGGCGGGCGGCCCTGTCAGTGGCACGGGCGAGACGCCCGTGCCACTGCGCAAATTTGGCATTTCAGATTTGGCGTTTTGGCCTTAAGGTTTGTCCGTCCGCGCCGGACGAATTTGAAAACACTGCACAAATATCTGATCCGCCAGGTGCTTGCCTCGCTGCTGCTGACGGTGGCGGTGTTCACCTTCGTGCTGTTGATCGGCGACGTGCTCAAGGAAATTCTCCCGCTGCTCATCAGCGGTCGCGCGCGCTTCAGCGTGATGCTTGAAGTCACCGGCTATTTGATTCCATTCGTGTGGGTTTTCGCGCTGCCGATGGGTTTTCTCACCGCGACGCTGCTGGTCTTTGGCCGTTTCAGCGCGGATCAGGAACTCACCGCCGCGCGCGCCAGCGGCATCAGCCTGATTTCGCTCGTCTCGCCCGTTTTGTTGTTGAGCGTTTTTTTCTGCGGCGTCAGCGCGTGGGTCAACATGGACCTTGGCCCGCGTTCCCGCGTGGCCGGCAAAAACCTGATTTTCCAGCTTCGCGGCGAGCTGGTGAGCGCCCAGTTGCCCGAAGGCCGGTTCATCCGCGATTTTCCAGGCTACATTTTTTACACGGAGAAAAACAGCGGCGGCAAGTTGCAGGACGTGATGATTTTCAAGCTCGAAAATGAAACGAACGTCAGCACGACAATCCGCGCGCCGCGCGGCGAGATCGAAGTGGACGCGACAAACAGGCAGCTTATCGTGAATCTATTCGACGCGCGGATGGTGACCATCGGGAGCAGCGGACGGCCCGCGCTGACTTCCGTCGGGAAACTTCCGTTCGCCTTCGATTTGAACACGTCAACGAACCGGGTTTCAAAACCGAAAATCAGCGACATGACTTTCGGGCAATTGCAGGACGAACTGCGCGGTTTGGAGCAAAATTTAAGTTTACCGCCGGCCGCCGCCACAAATTCCGCTGAATTGCGCGCGCAACTGGACGAGGCCAAAAGGCATCGTCAAGATTTAACCGAGCCGGTCCGCGTGGAGATGCACCGGCAGGTTGCGTTTTCATTCGCGTGCTTCGGCTTCGCGCTCATCGGCATTCCGCTGGGCATCCGCGTTCACCGGCGCGAGACCAACGTCGGTGTGGCCATCGCGCTCGGCCTCGTGCTGGTTTATTACAGCTTCATGCTGGTGGGCGAATCGCTTTCCGCGCATCCCGAATGGTCGCCGCATCTGATTTTCTGGCTGCCGAATTTTATTTTCCAGGCCGTCGGTGCAGTTTTGCTGTGGCGGGCGAACAGGGGAATTTGAAATTCAAGGAAGAAGTATGAATGAAGAATGAAGAAATGAAACACGGCGCGGAAATTTCTTCATTCTTCATTTTTCCTTCTTCATTCGTCGAAAGACTTTCCCAATCGCCGCCTGATCCACCGGCTTCACGATCAATTCATCAATGTTGACGTGCGGCGGACGGCTGGCGACCCAGACAAGAATTTCCGCGATGTCTTCCGCCGTGAGCGGATTTGTTCCTTCATAAACCTTTTTCGCCTTTGCAGAATCGCCCTTGAAACGCACGAGTGAAAATTCCGTTTCCGCCAATCCGGGGTCAACCGTGCCGACGCGGATGCCCGTGCCGAGCAATTCCAACCGCAGGGCGCGGGTGATTTGCAGTTCACCCGCCTTCGCCGCGCAATAAACCGCGCCGCCCTCATAAACTCCGCGACCCGCGACCGAGCCGATGTTGATGATGCTCGCGCCCGCGTCGCGCGGCATGAGCGGCAGCGCCGCGCGCGTCACGCGCAAAACGCCCAGCACATTCGATTGAATCATCGCCTCCCAGTCTGCGTCTTTGCCTTCGGCAATCGTGTCAAGCCCGTGAGCGCCTCCGGCATTGTTAATAAGAACATGAAGATTTTGCCCGCCGATTTTTTTACGCGCCCACAAAATGAATTCTTCAACGCTCGAAGTTTTTGAAACATCCAGTTCGTGAAAATGCGCTTCCGCCGCGCCGGATTTTTTGGATTCCGCCGCGACGCGTTTCAAACGGTCAACGCGCCGCGCGCCGAGCAGCAGTTTCGCGCCTGCCGCGCCGAACGCAATAGCCGCCGCCGCGCCAAATCCGCTGGATGCGCCGGTGATCAAGACCCATTTGTTCTTCAACGAGAATTTCATGTCGCGAAAAGTTTATTCCGACTGGCGATGCTTTTTTCCATCGTCCTTGCGGAACAATTTGAATGCATCCGCAAATTTGTCGAACAAAAATCCCACGGCCAGCGCGCACGCGCAGCCGATGATGACGGCGGCGACGCGGTCAATCGAATTGTGCCATTTGCTGTTTTCGCCGATAAGCGTGACGATGATGACGGCCACGAACGCCGGGCGGAGCGCGTCATCCTGTTTCAGAAGATAGCACACCAAGCCGGTGACCATGACGCCGATGGCCATGGCCGCGATGGGTTGTCCGATAACGGCCAGCAGCACCGCGCCGCCAAACGCGCCCACAAGATTGGCAATGACGCGCAAGAACGACGTTTGGAGCGAAGAGTGAAGATTCGGCTGCGTCACGAGGACTGCGGAAACCGCCGCGACCCACGGCGTGCCCGGCAAATCAAAAAATTTGTAGCAGAGCGCGCCAATGACGGCGGCAACGGTGGCCTTCGCGGAAAAAATGATTGCTTCAAAATGACGCGATTGCATTGGCATAATTTACAATCGCCTTTTTGCAAAAGCGCGGCCCGAAGCGGTTTTGAGATAGTGCTCAAATTCAACGGCTCGTTTCTCTTCGTTGAAGGCGATGACCGTCTTGATTTGCCAAGGACGGAATTTGGCCGTGTGCGGGACTTCATCGGCATTGTGTTTTTTGAGCCGTGCGCGAAGGTCTTCGGTGCGACCGACGTAAAAATGCCTTGTCACTAATTCACTTTGGAGAATGTAGACGTAGAAGAATGACATTGTTCCTTGCTGGCCTGCCGAGCCGTAGCTCTTGGCGCAGTTTGATTTCGCCCGCCTACGCTGCGCTACGGCGCGGCAGCCTTCGCCTTCACTGCGTTCAGCGAAGGCTGGTGGAGCCTAGGGGATTCGAACCCCTGACCTTCTCATTGCGAACGAGACGCTCTACCAACTGAGCTAAGACCCCGGCCACCAAATTGCCAATGCTTTATGAGATTTTTGCATAATCCCAAATTTTGTCCTCCTAACCTGTATATTGAGGACATATCAAACGCGCACTACAAGTTAGGTTCATACTCACGCGTTGCCGAGCATCTTTACCGCTACTCGGCGACGAAGAAATACTATGCCGTTTTCAAATTCGGTGGCAAGACAAAATGGATGCCGCTCGACACCACACCACCGACCGGGAGATTGCCGGACGCAAAGCCAGGGAGGAAATGGCAAAATTCAAAAAAACTGATCCCGCCGTCAGCACAATGACGCAGGAAGTTTTGTCGGGTCTTTACGAACAATCAATTCAAGGTCTTGATGAACACACCCAAGCAACCAGAAAATCCATATTGAAGAAATTCAAGGAAACCTGGTCGCACGGTCTCGATATTCAGATTGTCCGTAATCCAAATAAACAAAATAGAAATGGTGCTTGTTGAGGTGATGCTGCTAGTAGAAAAGCTGCTGGAGTTGAAAAAAAGCTGTTGAAACGTGCGCAGTGCTTGTAGTTTGCAATAAAAATCCATTCGACAGTGCAGTTTGCACTAAAGATGCAAGCCTGCTCAACGCGTCACGCCGGATTTTTTAACAAATTACATCCCTACCCTCATGGCATGGCATCTGCGAAAGCTTGCAAGAGCAGGAAAATTAAAACATCAACCGCATAAAAATTATGAAAACATTCCTTCGGGCGCGTTCAGGATAAACGAAATGAACAAATCCACGGTAGGGTTACACCCCATTGCGAAGGAGAAGGTTTTGGAATTATTTTATGACCAATGAAAATCAAACAGAATTTAGCAAAGGGAATTTCCGTATGAAGAAGACGAACGGCCTATTTGACCTGATCAAGATTGCATTGGGAATTGCGCTGCTGGCGACTATGACCGGATGTGTCGGGGTCGTGGGCGAAGGTTACGGCGGCGTGGTGGTGGCGCAGCCTGACTTATTTCTTTTTGGCGGCGGCTATGACAGAGGGCGCGATGTGCATAATTATAGTCAACGTGGATTTTCAAGTCGTGCGGCAGCGCA
>DASXED010000050.1:0-4888 GCA_036490295.1 Verrucomicrobiia bacterium
CACGACCTCAACGGCGGCAACGCGGGCATTGGAACGCGTGACGTGGGAGCGCAACAAATCTTTGTCGTCGGTGAACACCTGGCAGCGTTCCCGCCCGCGCGAAATGCTGACATAAAATTGCTGCTGATTGATCGCCGCCAGCGAACGCGACGACGCGACGACAAGCACTTCATCTACCGTCTTGCCTTGTGCAGCGTGCGACGTGACCGCATAGCCGTGAGTGAACGTGCGATAATCGGACGGAATGATCCGGCCATCGGCCAGCAGAATGGAATCGCCTTGAACAGATTTGGCCTCGACCAACTCACCGTTGATGAATTTTTTGCGCCAGTTGGCTTGTAACAGCAATTTATCCCCGGCGGCAATTTTCAGCGTCCGGGTTTCGCCGACATCAAACGCGGCAGAGCCTCGACCCAATTGAACAGATGTTTCAGAACCATCTGGCCGACGAAGTTTCAGCGAGTCATCCGAAACTTGGACAACTTCCGCCGACTCACCCTTGGAAAATCCCCGTGCCGTCCGGTGAAAATTCAAAACTTGTCCGGCACGATACTCCCGTGCATCCCGCTTCTGCGCTTCCGTCCACGACAGCGAATCAAAAACTTGGAATTCTTTTTCTTCGCTGGCAATCATGCCGGATGATTTTAGCTCGGCCCGCACTTTCTCCGTCACCGCCTCAATTTCTGTCCATGTCGGCGCGACCAGCAGCGAGCTTTTATTTTGTTTCCGGGATTTCAGATACGATTGCGCGGCGGAGTCATAAATCTGGTTGCCGGAAAATTCCGTGACCACGCCCATCCGTTCCAATTGTGCGAAAGATTCTGTTGTGCGCTTTTGTGCCGCCAACTCAACTGCGTGCCGATACTCGGCGCGGCGCTGGCGCCGGATGCGCGTCAATTGGCCGGACGCTAAATTTGAATGTTGTTCTAAAATCCGCAGTGCATCACCCCGCGCCACCGAAGCGTGCTGGCCGGTGTCGCCGGACAATACGACGCGACATTCCCTTGCCAGTTCAAACAATCGTTTCATGTCGTCAATGCCGACAGCACCGGCTTCATCGAGGACAATCAATTGCTGTTTGGATAATACGCGTTTTGACTGCAATAAACTTTGCAACGTCACCGCCTCGAATCCTTCTTTTCGCAAAACGTCCGTTGCCGCCGCCGTCGGCGAGCAAAACAGCGGTTCAACCCGCGCGTCTTTGCAGGCAGCGACCAGCTCGCGCAACGCCGTAGTTTTGCCCGTGCCGGCAAGACCACGCAGGCCGATGATGCGGTCGTTTGCATTCAAGATGTGCAGAATCGCCTGACGTTGATCTTCACCGAGCCAATCAGCAGGTTGAAAATCAGGATGCAACGGAGCAACGGCGTCACGCCCCGCGTTCACGGTCTCAATCAGAAATAATTCTGTTTCCAAAATCTTCTTGGTGGAAAATCCTTTTATAGTCGGGACTAATTCCGGTGACGCTCGCAACGCTTGCTTCAGGCGCGGCAAATCCACTTCGCCTTGCCGGTGGGCCAGAGCCACCGCCAACAACTCATGTTCCGGCGCGACGGATTTGCGCTCAAAAACATGAGCGACGGCATGAGCCAGCATTTTAGGTTCGTCATTCGATTCTGATAAGATTCGTCCAATTCGCGCGTTCGCGGAAATTCTGCGGAGCGATTTCTGTTCATCGGGTGATAACTGCGCCAGTTGGCGCTCGCGCACTTCACTGGTTGAAATCCCTTTGAGCTTTTTCGCGCGGCTCTGATGCACTGCATGGGCGATTTCATTGTTGGAAAGTTTCCGACCCAGCTTCTGTTCCATCTCCTTAACCGCTGCGTCACGTTGCTGTGCGCGTTTGGAAAACAGTTTCAGAACATCCGGGCTGAAACCCTCGATTTCAAAGCCGTGCTTGGCCGGCTGAATCAGATAGCCGATTTCGTAAATACGTTTGGCCAGTTCATTCCGATAAACGGCCGTCGCGAAACGAATCGCCTCATACATCGCTCCGGCTTGCAGCGCCTTCCAGGATTGTTCTCGTTCATCAAACGTGGCGTTGAAAACCGTGAAGTGCGTGTGCAACTGCGGGTCGAGTTCGCGGGAACTGTCATGCACAAACGCGGCGGCGACGAGATTGCCGGTTGTCCGGTCACGTTGATTGCCCTGTTTCCGCACGCGCGTGGCGGCGAAAATTTCTAATTCGCGGAACGCCACCTTCGCCGCTTCTTCATGCGCTTCGACCAATCGTTTATCATCCAGTGTCACCGCCAGCACCGAAACGGACTTGGGCGGCGAGCAGGTGAAATCGAAAAATATCCTCCGATCATCCTTCGCGTTCTGCCTCAATGTCAGTTGTTCTCCCGTTTGCGGATGTTGGTTTTCACAAAGCGCATAAAATTGCTCGCGCGTGACTTGCCCGCTCAAACCCAATCGCTCCGCGCCCGCGCCGATCCACTGGCCGGGGCGGATTTCACCGGCGGCGTAATAATCGTTCTGCGCCAGATGCTCGTCGAAATACTCCTTGGCATCGGCCAGATTTTTATGTGCAACGGCAGTGAACATACGGCGTCACTTTATCAGTTTCTTAAAAGGCTTTGTGCCATTTTGAAACAATCGTTAATTTCATTCCTGCTTCCATTTTTCGTTTTGCCATTTTAACCGACGAGGAATTATCAAAGGTGACGTTGGGACACAAAATGCGCCCCACATCTTTGCCGTGCCATTGGCCGGCTGGATCAAAAATGAATTTGATTCTATTCATGCGGCAATTTTGTCGGATAACCCGCCCCCTTTTGCGCAATCTTTACACAATCGCCTGATTCCTTTCTGTTTCCATTTACCGTTTGTCATTTTGCCGAAATTGCCCGCGTTGTGGTGTATCACATAAACAAAATGCCCCCTCCTGCCTTGCCGTCTTAAATCAACCGCACGGCTCCGATCCACATTCATCGCCCCATTCTGCCGGAAACCGCCACGATCTAGGTTCAAGCGTTGAACAAAATAATTCATGGCGACATTTTTGCAGATTACCGAAGTCGCCCTGTTCATTTTCCGAACAAAATGAATTCCATCTTTTTCATGATTCATGGGCGTCAATCTGGCGGAATTCAGAGCGGTGAAGCCGTAACCCATTACACAAGATGAAAATAGTTTTGATTGTCTGCTTGAGCGCCGCGCGAAACCGTTTAAGAAAGATTGCCATGCGTGGCAGTGAGTAAATTTACTCAACGTATTGAGTAAATTGTATGATGTGCCGACAACGACATAACCGGCTGCTGAACCGGCTTATGGAAAAACGCCGCTTTTTGCGGGGGGCTGGCCGGTTCACGTCAGCACATTGCGACGAATAAACACCTCATTCGCCGCATATAATGCGGTGATTGCAGCAGATTTTTACCGTATGTTAATTGTTATAGACCGCGCCAAAAACATCGTTGGGCCGCAAATTCGGAAATGGAGATACGCTCGTGGCTGGTCGCAGGCGAGACTGGCGGTTCAACTTCAACTGAACGGACTGGACATGAGCCGGGAGGTGCTCGCCCAGATGGAATGCCAAATTCACTGTATCAGGGACAAACATATTTTCCATCTCGCCCGCGCCTTGGAAGTGAAAATGTCCGATTTTTTCGTTGGTTTTGAAAAATGAAAAGTTGTTATGAAATCATAACAACCATCCTCACGCAAAATGGTAAAACACAGCCAAACAATATGAATGCTAGTGAACCAAACACAAACGAACAGCCTCAAAACGAACGGATCGCTTATTCAATCCCCGAGGCAGCCGATATGCTGGGCTTGGATTATTTCAGCGTCTATCGGCTCGTCCAGCGGGGAAAATTGAAGGCGTGCCGGGTGCTGCGCGGGAAGTTTCTCATCTCGCGCACGGAACTCTTTCGGCTTTTGAACACGGAGTAGGGAAACCACCGCACGCAAACTTGCTTCTTACCCCTGGTTGCGGTATGAATTGGTCTGTGAAGACGGTGGATTTCAATGAAGTGAAACGGCAGGAAGCGCAAAGCCGGATGTCGGCTGCGCGCAAGGCCCGTCGCAGTCCGAAGGCGGCAGCGGCACTTCAGCGGCGTGCTTCACTCGTGGGCAACGGCGCGAAATGGCGCATCACCAATTTCAAGCAGGTTGCCCGTGCCATGTCCCAATGGGCGTAACCGTGGGCTTTTCCCTCCAGCAATTTTCGGAAGTCTTCAAAATACGCGACGCGGCGGGACAGCCTTATCTTCTCATCGGCGGTCAGGCGGTCAATTATTGGGCCGAACGCTATCTTGCCGTTGAGCCACAACTTAAATCATTGCAGCCGTTCACCAGCGAGGACATTGATTTCAAGGGCGGTTCTGCCGATGTCCAGCGCATTGCCCGGCAATTGGAACTGACGCCAGGTTATCCGCCCAAGGTGCAAATGACCGCGCTGGCAGGAGTCATTCCCTTCCAAATCGGCGGTTTGAAATCCAACATTGAAATTGTCCGGCGGATTCCAGGTGTTTCGGATTCGGCGGACGCACTGGCAATTCAGGCCGAGTGGAATGGAAAAACCCTCCGCGTCCTCGATCCCATCTCACTACTGGCCTGCAAACTGGAATTGGTTGCCAGCGTGCCGCAGGAAAAGCGTCACGACGTGGCACACCTGAAAATTCTGTTGCCATGCGTCCGGGCGTTTCTGGATGAATTCCTGCAACAGGTCGAACGCGGCGAGATTCCGGCAAGACATTGGCTGGGTGCGGCAAATCAAGTGCTAAAATTGACGACTGACAAGCGCGCCAAAAAAATCACCAGCAAGCATCAAATCAACTGGCCGGAAATTCTTCCGTTACCCGCCATCGCCAAAAGCCAGCACGAAAAGATCAGACGGTTTCGGGAACAGCAATTGGAACACGGCTACAAAAAATCAAAG
>DASXED010000119.1:0-3426 GCA_036490295.1 Verrucomicrobiia bacterium
CCCGGCGCGGCGGGCGCGGCGGGCGCGGCTTTTTTGGGGCTGAACAACGCGCGTTCCAGCGCAGTATGAAGTTGCGCGGGCCGGATCGGCTTGGCGACACAGTTTGCAAATGCGATATGCGCGGCCATCGGCGCATCCGCGCGCATGCCCAGCGGCGTGAGCAAAACCAATGGCAACATTTCCGCGCCGGGCAGTTTATGAATTTCCGCCGCCAGGGCAATTCCGTCCATGCCGGGCAATTGCAAATCAAGAACCGCCAGATCAAATTGATCGCGCCGGATTATTTCCAGCGCCTGCTGCGGCGTGGCGGCGGTTTCGGGGATCATGCCCCATTTGGCAGTCTGCCCGGCGAGCGAGCGGCGGCTGTTGGCGTTGTCATCCACGATTAAAATTTTCAAGTCCGCAAGTTTGGGCTGGCGCATTTCGCGCGCGGGTTGCGGATCGGCCAGAAAATTCACGGTGAAATGAAACGTCGAACCTTTGCCCGCCTCGCTCTCGGCCCACATTTTTCCGCCCATGATTTCGACGAGTCGTTTGCTGATGGCCAGTCCCAATCCCGTGCCGCCGTAATGCCGCGCGGTCGAGGCGTCCGCCTGCATGAAGGGTTTGAACAATTTTGAAAGTTTTTCCGGCGTGATCCCGATGCCCGTGTCACTGATGGAAAAATGCAGGTGAACCGGCCAGAATCCTTTTTCATCCGGCGCGAGCGCGGAAAGAATTTTCATCTGCACGGAAACAT
This sequence comes from Verrucomicrobiia bacterium, assembly GCA_036490295.1. Lineage (GTDB taxonomy): Bacteria > Verrucomicrobiota > Verrucomicrobiia > Limisphaerales > UBA11358 > UBA11358. The sequence goes on from DASXED010000119.1 coordinate 740, forward strand.
CGCCGTCGGCGGTAAATTTGAGCGCGTTGCTCAACAGATTTGCCAGCACCTGCCGCAATCGCAGCGAATCCCCGATGAGCGTGGCCGGAATCGTGTCCTCCATTTGGTAGATCAAATCAAGATTTTTTTCGGCGGCCTTGGCCGAGAGCAGGTCGAGCGTTTCCTCGACACAGGCGCGCAAATCAAACGGACGCGCATCCAACTCCATTTTGCCCGCCTCGATCTTTGAAAAATCCAAAATGTCATTGATGATGTTCAGCAACGATTCGCTGCTCGTGTGAATGGTTTCCAGATAACCCCGCTGCTCGGGATTCATCTGCGTTTCCATGAGCAAACCGACCATGGCGATGACGCCGTTCATCGGCGTGCGGATTTCATGGCTCATCGCCGCCAAAAAATCCGACTTGGCGCGCGCCGCCGCCTCGGCCAGCGTGCGCGCCTTGACCAGCTCCAGATTGTGCTGGATCAATTGATCGTAATGATGCTTGGTTTTCAGCGAAGCCAGCAAGCGTGCGCGGCAGAGCGCCGGTTCCAAGGGCTTGTTGATGCAATCCAGCGCGCCCAGTTCAAACGCCTGCAATTTTTTCGCCGTGTCGCTTTCCGCCGCCAAGGCGATGACCAGCGCAAACGGCTGGGGCGGCTGCTCCTTGAACTGTCGCAATAATGCAAAACCCACTTCATCCGGCGATTCCAAATCCACGATCACGAGATCGGCGGGGCGCGCCTGAAAAAATTCCTGCGCCTCCGCCGCCGTGCGCGCGAAACGCAATTCAAAACGGTCGTCCTTGAACGCGGAAGAAAAAGTCTCCAGCGTTTTCGCATCCGTTCCCACCAGCAAAACTTGTGACGGCGATTCGTTCATGTTTCCGTTCGGCTTGTCTCGGTCACGAGAATAAAAAAGGATTAAACAACATTTTTTGCCGCAGGCCAATCCGATTTTTTATGGAAGATGAGCCGGAATGAAATTCATTCCAATCACTTTCGATTATTTCTTGCGCGGAAATAATTTGGAGGGCAATCCCATTTTTGCCAGCCGGAATTTTAGCCCGACGTTCAGGCAGCCGAAACCGTATTTCAAACTGCGCCGGAAATTGATCGAGGACGCCTCCTTGAAATACTTGGTCGGGCAACTGACTTCGCCAATCGTAAAACCGTGCCAGAAAATTTGCGCGAGCATTTGGTTGTCAAAAACAAAATCGTCGGAATTTTTTGAGAGGTCAATCTTTTCCAAAATGTCGCGCGCGAAGGCGCGGTAGCCGGTGTGATATTCGGAAAGTTTTGCGCCGAGCAATAAATTTTCCGCCGCCGTCAGAAAACGATTCGCGATGTATTTCCAGACGGGCATTCCGCCGCGCAAGGAATAACCGCCCAAAATGCGGCTGCCCAGCACGCACGGATGCAGATCGTTGGCGATGATCGAGGCCATCGCGGGAATCAGCTTGGGTGTGTATTGATAATCCGGGTGCAGCATGATGACGATGTCCGCCTTCGCTTCGAGCGCGAGGCGGTAGCAGGTTTTTTGATTGCCGCCGTAGCCTTTGTTGCGTTCGTGAACGTGGACGCGCACGCCCAAAAGCGCCGAGGCCACTTGCACGGTGTTGTCGCGGCTGTGGTCGTCCACGAGGATGATTTCGTCCACGATGCCCTGCTGCAAAACTTCGTCCACCGTTTGCTTGACGGTTTTGGCCGCGTTGTAAGCGGGCATGACGACCACGATTTTCTTGCCGTTGAACATATGGTTATCCCCGAAATTTTCCGAATCCTGCCTGAACGCGCGGCCATCTTGAAGCTAAATTTTAACTGGCGAAAATTTCATCCTCTGCGCAAAAGGAAACAGGTTTGCCGTTAATTGAAATTTGTTAAAAAATTTTCTTTCGGCATTAAACCGTTGCAAATAAAAGCGATTTTCATTGTTCGCTGAAAGTATTTCCTCGTTGGCATCGGCATTGCTTAAGCGAGCACAACGCGGATTGAACAGGCCAATGCGCGGCTCAATTAACAATTAACTATGAAAAAAATCGAAGCGATCATTAAACCATTCAAATTGGAAGAGGTGAAGGACGCCTTGAGCGAAATCGGCATCGAAGGCATGACCGTCACTGAAGTCAAGGGGTTTGGCCGTCAAAAAGGCCATACCGAAATCTATCGCGGCAGCGAATACACCGTGGATTTTCTGCCAAAGATAAAACTGGAACTCGTTGTCGCGGACGCGCAGGTGGACGCCGCTGTAGGCGCGATTATCAAAGCGGCCAAGACTGGAAAAATCGGCGACGGAAAAGTTTTTGTTTCCGCAATCGAACAAGCTGTGCGCATTCGCACCGAGGAGAAAGGCGAATCTGCTGTTTAAGTCTCAAACCAACTTGAACCCTATTCAAATAAAATTATGAAACGAATTATTTTAACAATCGCTTTGATGGCAACCGCAGCGTTCGGAGCAATTTCAGCGCGCGCGGACACTTCGACAAATCTTCCAGCGCCAACGTTGGAACAACGCGTTGCGGGTTTGGAGGCATATATTGCTAACAGCGATCCTTCCGCGAGTTTGAAGGATACGAATGGCAATATGATTTGCCAGCCGACGCCGGTCATGAACACTGCCGGCCCCGGTCACAATACCTGGATGATGACGTCCACCGCGCTCGTGTTGTTCATGACGTTGCCCGGTCTCGCATTGTTCTACGGCGGTC
>DASXED010000131.1:0-13948 GCA_036490295.1 Verrucomicrobiia bacterium
TATACAATCCACTCGGCGGATCAGCGGGAGCAAATAATTTTGGCACGGCAGCAGAGCCAGGTGAGCCGGAGAACCTCGGTATTTCCGGCGGCTCGCCGGTTTGGTTGAAATGGATTGCGCCCGCCACCGGCGTCGCGCGGTTTGGCACGGGCGGAAGTGATTTTGACACCACGATTGGCATTTATGTCAAAGCCAATGACAAATTTCCCGACAGCGTTACAAACCTGACATTCATCGCCGGCGACGACGATTCAAAAAATTATTTCAACAGCGCCGTGACTTTCACCGCCGTCAGCAACACCGAATATGAAATCATGGTTGACGGGTTTTACGGCGCGCAAGGCAACATTGTTTTGAACTGGTCATTGGAGCAGACCAGCGCGCAGGTTCCGCAAATTCTGACTCAACCGCAAAGCGTCACGGTGGGAACAAATTCCAGCGCTGTTTTATCCGTTGGCGTAAGTTCTGGAAACCTGCCATTGCAGTATCAATGGTATTTCAACGGAAACCTGTTAGCAGGACAAACCCAGGAGGATTTGATCCTTCCGTTAGTCACCGCCACAAACGTCGGGCAATATAAAGTGGCCGTCAGTTACATTGGCCAACCAACCAATGAATTCGTTTTCTCGCAGCCGGTGGAGGTTCAGATTAATCTTCAGGGTAACACGGAAGAAGCTGCGGAAGCCAAATTTTTGGATGCAACAACGCAGACCGTTTCGCCCTCAGTGAAAGTTTCACCGATGAAAATTCAACCCGCCGCTGCGCCCGCAAGCGGCTACACCGGGACGCAGGTTTTCAACACTTACGGAGCGGCTTCCGAGGAAGGCGCGCCAAATCCCTGCGGCGTGGCCGGCGGCTCGCCGTATTGGTTTTGGTATCAGGCGCCCGCTGATGGAAAGTTAATCGTGGACGCCAACACGCCGGGCTTCACCAACGTGCTGGCGGTTTATACCGGGCCGGGCGACAGTTATGCCACGTTGACTTCGGTGGCTTGCTCGGACACCAACGCCGGAACCGGACATGAAGCGAGTGCGTTTGCGGTCAGTAACGGAACAAATTATTGGATCGTGGTGGATGGCCGCAACGGACAGACGGGCAACGTCACCTTGAATTACAATCTGACCAATGCGCTGGCGGCTCCGGCCATTTCTCTTCAACCGCAAGGCGAAACTGTCGCGCAGGGAAGCAATGTGACTTTGACCGTCGCGGCGACAGGCACGTCTCCGTTGTCGTATCAATGGCGCGCAAACGCGATGACATTCAACGGGCAGACGAATACTTCTTTGACTTTTTCTAATTTCCAATCCGCCAACCAGGCCGGTTACGATGTCGTCGTGACAAACTCAATGGGTTCGGCGACCAGTTCAGTCGCAAACCTGTATTTGAACATCCCGTTGCAAATAATTGGCATGACCGACAACTCATCAAACGGTTTCAGAGCGATGCTCATAGGCTCCGCCAATACAAATTACATCATTCAGGCGTCGTCGAATCTGATCAATTGGATTTCCATCGCCACGAACAGTTCGCCTTACGGCATCATTTCCATCATGGACACCAACGCGCAGAATTATCCCGGCCGGTTTTACCGCGCGGCGCTACAATAGAAATGATCCCGAACGGCTGCGTCTGAATCAGGGGAACGGCGGAAAACATTCCCTGCTCCAAGCAACGCAAGGAAAAGCAAGAAGCCGGTGAAAAACCGCCGCCAGTTACGGCTTTAAGGATTTTCCCGGCTTCAAGTGTGCGCGCCGAGTTGCAGCCGCGCATCGGATTCCAGCATTGTTTTCAGGTTCGGCCAGCTTGCCTCGTTCATGTCGTTGAAGGCGTTCAGATAGACGGCCACGGTTTCCGGCGGATTTTTTGCGAGCAGCGTTTCAATCGCCGATTTCAATTTCGCGTCGTCCACTTCTTTCGGTAAATCGTCCACCACGCCGTTGTCGTTTTTGATCTCCAGCGCGTTCAGGAAATCCACGAGCATCGGGCGCTGCTGCTTGACGAGCCACGCGCGGATGAGTCCGCCGGCGGCGGTTTCGAGTCCCGGACGCGCGAGGGTGGAAGTCATCATGGCGTGGCGCTGCACGCGCGGCTGGCGTTCGAGGAACACGGCGCGGACTTTGCGCGCGTCGGCGACGGCGTTGAGCGTGGCCTTGTAAGTCGGCTTGTCCGATTCGTAGGTGAAATTCAAAATGTCGTTCGCCAGCGCGGGCGACATGAATCCGAGGAGTTCGTGTGATGTGAGCATTTGAAAATTCGTTGAAATGTTAAATGGTTGAGTCGTTGAATGGAAATCATTTCATGGAAAGTAACGATAGATTTCCACGGACAAATCGGAATCAAAAGATTCGCGGAAGGCGGTCTTCACGCGGCACGGGCGAGACGTTGGAAAATTTTGCCACGGCTGACGGGCCGGGATTTTTCGCCGGACTGGATGGCGCCGAGCATGGCGGCGTCTTCCAGGCTTTCCTGCACGGCGGCGCGCAAAATGTCCTGCCGCTCTTCCAGGACTTCGGTGAGAGCATCCTTGAGCAGCGTTTTCAGGCGGCGTTCTTCAATCGCAGTCATGCGGACAAGCTAAACACAACCGCCGGCCAAGTCAAACGCGGGCGAAATTCAAAATGTCGTTCGCCAGCGCGGGCGACATGAATCCGAGGAGTTGAACGGCGCAAAACGCAAACCGCTCGTGCGGGAAAAGTAAATTAACGCAGATGAACGCAGAATTGACGCTGATAAATTTCCCGCGCAAACTCATCGCTATGGCGTCCAACTTCGATGAAGCATTTGCTGCGGTGCAATCCTTGGCAAAGGATTTTGCCGCGCAAAAAGATTTCTACCTCTCGCCCAAGTATCAGGAAGCGGAAGTCCGCAAAGAATTCATTGATAAATTCCTGATCGCGTTCGGCTGGGACGTGAACTACGACAAGCAAAAGAATCCTTTAGAACAGGAAGTCAAAATTGAACGCAAGGAACACGGTGTCTCGACACGCCGCGCCGATTATGCGTTTTATCTCGCGCCGAACTTCCGCGACGTAAAATTCTACATCGAAGCCAAAAAACCTTTTGGCGACATCGCCACGCCGGAAAATTATTTTCAGACGATCCGCTATGGCTGGAACAGCCAGACGCCGGTTGCCGTGCTGTTTGATTTCGAGCAATTCGAGATTGTGGACTGCCGGTTCAAGCCGGAATTGAAAACCGCGCTCCAGCGCAACCTGAAAAGATTCAAATACACCGAATACGCCGACGAAGAAAAATTCGCGGAAATTTACTGGCTGTTTTCCCGCGAAGCCGTCGCGGGCGGCTCGCTGGAAAAATATGCCGAGAGCCTCCCGAAAAAACGCGGCGCGATGCTGCGCGGTAGTTATCAAAGCATTGACGAAGCGTTTTTGGAAGAACTCGACGCGCACCGCGACACGCTCGCGCACATTTTCAAAAACAGTAATCCAAACCTCGACGGCGAATCGCTGACTGAAGCCACGCAACGCACATTAGACCGGCTCGTTTTCATCCGTTTTTTGGAAGACAAGCTCATTGAACCGCAACACCTCGTGGCCAGATTTGGCGAGCGCGGAAGCGCGTGGGGCGATTTCATTGCCGCGTCACGGCGGCTGGATGGCATTTACAACGGCATCGTCTTCAAGAAAAACGACATTCTCGACTCGCCAAGTTTCAAAGTTGACGACGAACAATTCAGCGAAATCTGCAAAAAACTTTCGCACGTCAATTCCGCCTACGATTTCAACGCCATACCGATTCACATTCTCGGCAGCATTTACGAACGGTTTCTCGGCAAGGTGATCGTGGCGACGGACAAGCGCGCCCGCGTCGAAGAAAAGCCGGAAGTTCGCAAGGCTGGCGGCGTTTATTACACGCCGGAATACATCGTCCGCTACATAGTGGAAAACACCGTTGGCAAATTGATTGAAGGCAAATCGCCCGCGCAGATTGCGGAAATGCGGTTTGCCGACATCGCTTGCGGCAGCGGATCGTTTTTGCTGGGCGTTTATGATTTGCTGATTCGCTACCACACGAAATTTTACAACGAGAATCCGGCGAAGGCCAAAAAGGGCGACGTGATGAAGCGCGAGGACGGCCTGCACTTGTCGCTGCAAAAGAAGCGGGAAATTCTGGTCAACAATCTTTACGGCGTGGACATTGACAATCAGGCCGTGGAAGTCGCGCAACTTTCACTTTACCTGAAATTGCTGCAAGACGAAACGCCCGGTTCCACGCGGCAATACATCTTGGACTTTGAACAGCAAGCCTTGTTGCCGACGCTGAATAAAAACATCGTGTGCGGCAATTCGCTCATCGGCACGGACATTTTGAGCGGCGAACTTTTCGAGCCGGTCGCGGAACGAAAATTGAATCCGATGAATTTTGAAGATCGTTTCCCGCAGATTTTTCGTAGGAGACGAGGTGACGAGTCTCAAACTTCACTGAAAGACGAATCAGAGACTCCTCACGTCGTCTCCTACGATTCTGGAGGCGGCGAATTGCGCGATGCCGCACCCGGCGAATTGGATTACACCATGCCCGGCGTGCCGTTGCATGGCAGTTTCAGTTACAAAAAATCCAAGAAAGACAAAACCGTTCCGCCGCCAGCCTTGCCGGTGTCGGAATTTGAAGGTGGCTTTGATGCGATTGTCGGCAATCCGCCTTACTTATACAGCGCAGGACAAGCGCGCAAAGAGTATTTTCAGGAGCGATTTGAGACTTCTGAATACCAGACAGATTTTTACGTTTATTTTATTGAAAGGGCAATCAAGCTACTCAAGCAGCGGGGAGTTTTTGGAATGATCGTTTCTGACTCTTGGATAAAAGGAAAGTATTTTACCAAGTTGCGTGATTTTCTTTTTTCCAAAACGGCACTTCTGAATGTGACCGTTTTTGATTATCCACCTTTTGCCGAGGCGACAATTGAAAATTCGGTGATCTTTGTTCGCCGAGACAAGTCTGAAAAAACATTTCCCGTATTTCAATTTGACGCGCCTTCAGAGTTGAAAAAGCTAAATTTGCTGACAGTTGAAGATTGTAGCAGGTTAGGTTTTATTGACGTTCGCTATTCAAATCGCAACGCCGCAATCATAGCAAAAATCGAAACTCATACCGCGCCTTTGGGTAAATTTTGCAAATTAAACCGTGGAGTTCACGCCTATCGCACGGACGGTTACGGTAAAAGTAAATTTTCTAGCGGAACGCAGACGAAACGCGACAAGGATGAGCAGTCATACCACGCCACAAAAAAATTAGATAAAACTTATTTTCCGGAAATTAAAGGCAAACATCTGGAACGGTATAATTATCATTGGGACGGGACTTATATTTCATACGGCGATTGGCTTGCTGAAGCCAGGACGCCAGAATTCTTTTTTAATCCAAAGCTCGCCATACGAAAAATAATCGCCCCAAAACTGGTTTGCACTTTTATCAAAGGCGACGTCATTCTTGACCAGTCGGTTTATGTTGCAATCCAGTTGAATGAAGATTTTGCAGACTTGCGCTTCTTTCTTGGAATTCTATCTTCAAGTATTGGCGGTTGGTATATCAAAAACAAATATGGGATTTACGACACGCTTTATCCGTGGTTCACAAAAGAACAATTGGCAAATTTTCCTATCGCAATTTTAGATTTCAAAAAACCTGCCGACAAAGCGCGGCACGACAAACTGGTTTCGCTGGTGGAGCAAATGCTGGCGGCCCAGCCGCAGCTTGCCCGCGCGCAGAGCGACAAGGACAAGGACTTTTACGAAAACAAATGCGCCGCGCTGGATCACCAGATTGACGCGCTCGTTTATGAGCTTTATGGACTGACAGCCGATGAAATCAAAATCGTGGAAGGGACTTGAACTAAATTGACCTATGAGAAATGAAACTATTGAGGTGACATTAGGGAGCGAAGCTGGACAAAAAGTTTTCGCTACGTTTCAAGAGTTGGAAGATTGGTTAGGAAAGGAGCGCACTTTTTGGACTTGGTTCACGTCGCCTCCATGGACAAATGCCAAGCAGGTCATGCAACAAAGTTGGCTTGATGAATTTTTTCGCAACGTCCAAGCCAGCCTCAATCAAATCAAAAATCCAAATGCTGACCCAAATCAACTTCCTTCGGGGATTGCAGGCATCAAAAGCCAATTTTCTCAATTTTATGGGCAACGTTTGGGTATTTATTCAGGATCGCCAAAAGGACTTTTTCTTGAACAGCTTCGCAATGATGAAGGAGACGCCATAGCCGCTGGCGCGGTTGTCTTTTTTGCAAAGCGAACAGCCAATCTTAATGAGTCAGATAATTTTAATGGCGCATTGGCTGGTTATTGTTTCAACGTTGGAATTTCTTCCCGAAAACCGAGCGAAATTCAATCACTCGAAACATTGCGTGTTGAATGGGAACAAAAATTTCAGACTTTCAGAACGTCACTAATTTCAGAGACGGAAACACACAAACAGCTTAACACTGACGGCGCAAATCAGCTTCAAAAACAAGACACTGAATTCAAAGAATTAGTTGCGAATTCCAAAAAACATTGGACTGATTTGAACAAGACTTACGATGATTTATTGGCTCTGCGCTCGCCTGTCACATACTGGACGCGAAAAGCCAAAACTCATTTGTGGCTTTCGTGGGCTTATGCTGTTGTCTCTCTTATCGCAGCGGGGACATCACTTGTTTTTCTGATTCCTGAAGTCAAAAGTATGATGGAAATTCCAAAAGGCATCCAAGAGCCTGACAAATGGCATCCTGAATACTGGCGAATTGCGGTATTAATTGCATCTGGACTTTTCTGCGTGTGGGTAGTGAGAATTTTAGTGCGATTGCTTTTGAGCAACATTCATTTGCTAACGGATGCAAGGGAGAGAGTCACAATGGTTCAAACGTATTTGGCATTGATGCGGCGTGGAAAATTGAAAGACGATGAGCGGATGTTTATTTTGCAAACGTTGTTTCGTCCAACGCCAACCGGCATTGTCAAAGATGATGCAGTCCCGTTGACTATAATTGAAAGCATCACGAAACTTGGAAAATAAAGCGCACTGTGCGCCCGCATGAATGAAATTTTATTTGAGCATGGTTTCGGTTTTGCTGGCGGCTACGGGCAGTTGAATTGTTTTCAGGTTGGACAGCCTTTGTCGCACGGCATGGGATAAATTAAACGCGAATGAAACAGAAAAATTATGCGCCGGTGACGCCGTTTGAACGGCAAACGAGCCATTGCCCGTTGTATGTGGCGTGGGTGGTTTTGGACGAGGCGCGCGGGGCTGTGGCACGGATGCCCGCTATATGTGGCGTGGGTGGTTTTGGACGAGGCGCGGGATTATTTCCGCACCCACTGGGTTCCCTCACGCAAGGCACACCTCATCCGTCCTGCGGACACCTTCTCCCCATCGGATGCGGAGAAGGCTGATCCGATGGGCGAGGGGCTGGCGGCAGAACTCGCGCAGCGCGCGGAAGGGGTCTTTGCCAATCATCCCATGTGGCAGCGCAGGTTTCAAAGCGCGGCCGGGCGCGAACATTTGCTGGCGGTCATGCGGCACTGGCTGGCCGGCGTGCTGGCCAAAGAGCAGCCCGCACTGTTCCGCGACCTGCCGGACAGTTACAAAGTCGGCGCGCCCCTGCCGCCGCAACCATTGTTCCGGCCAAAAAAAATCCGCAAACGAAATCCACCGGCGCGGCCATTCAAGCATTTCGTCCACGGCTGCGAACTTCTCGCGGCCTGACGCCAAAAATCCGCGCAATTAAAAAAGCGGCCTCCGTTTCCGAAAGCCGCTTGGCGTTTTCAAATTTGATTTTACGGATGCGGTGTCGCGGGCGGCGTTGGCGGAGTCGCCGGAGCGGTGGTGCTGGCGTGGCTCGCGGTTCACCATTTTAGGTTGAGCCGTCCTGAAATTTCTGTTCCGCTGTGGCGCAGGCCGTTTGATGAAATTGATTTACACAGAACACGTTTTGCGGCGAATGGCAAAACGGCAATTGCGCGAGGAATGGATTGAGCGCGTGGTCGGCAATCCGTCGCGCATCGAGCCGGATGAAACTGATGCGACGCTGGAACACCGGCTGGCGGCGGTGCCGGAGCTTGCCAACCGGGTGTTGCGGGTTATTGTATCCAAAGATGAACCGCGGCGCGTCATCACCGCGCATCTGGATCGCAAACTGAAAGGCCAATTATGAAACTGACGATTGATCGCGAAGCCGATGCGCTTTATCTCGATTTGGATGAAGCTCCCGCCGCCGAGAGCGAGGAGATTTCGCCCGGCGTCATTCTTGATTACAACGCCAGCGGCAAAGTGGTGGGCATTGAGATGCTTTATCTTTCCAAACGGGTTTCTCCTGAAAAACTTGGCCGGATGCAATTGGAAACGGTCGGCGCGTGAACCATGAAAATCAGCTACGATGCCGAAGTGGATGCGTTGAGCATCACGTTCCGCGAAACCACGGTCACGACCAAACATCTGGCCGAGGGCATCGCCGCTGATTACGACAGCGAAGGGCGGCTGGCCGGACTGGAAATTCTCGACGCGCAAAAGCGTTTCGGCGGGCGGGAAAGTCTGCGCCAAGTGGAGTTGGAAGGCGTGGCATTGGCTTCTTGAATCAACACCTGTTGGAATAAAAAAAGCGGCCTCCGTTTCCGAAGGCCGCTTTGCGTTTTCAAATTTGATTTTACGGATGCGGTGAGGAGCGCAGACTTTGCGGGAATGACACAGGATTTTGCGGGAGCATTGACGCGCGACAATTTTGGACAATCGCATTTTCATCAGATTGTCGTGAGTGAGATTTTATTCTTCTTCGCAAACTGCGCGCAAGTTTCCTGTTCCAGCAAAAGCGTCCGGCCGGATTCGAGCGCGAGCACGGTCACGCCAGACGCCGCGCACGTCTCCAATGTCCGCAACCCGATGCACGGGATGTCGAACCTCATGTCGTGATCCCGCTTGGCGACCTTGACGGCGACCGCGCCGCCGTCCTTGCCCGCCAGTTCGCCGCCGCGCGCAAGGCATTTGTCCGTGCCTTCAAATCCCTCGACGGCCAGCACCGCGCCGTTTTTCACCACGACGGTCTGGCCGATTTCCAGCCGCGAAACTTCCTTCGCAATCTTGAAACCAAATTCCACACCGGCCTTTTGCTCGCCGGAAAGTTTCGGGCCGAGTTGAAAACCGTGCGCGGGCATGAGCGGCGCGAGCCACGGCGTCGCCTCGATCAATTCCACGCCGTCCTTTTTCAATTCATCCGCAATCGCGCCGAAAATCGTGTGCGCGTTTTTTTCCTTCAGGTGGAACAAAAGGCTCACCGCGCGCAAATCCGGCCGCAAATCAAAAAGATTTTTCGGCGCAATCTGCCCGACCATGACGCATTTTGAGATTCCGCGCCCGGTGAACGCGGCAATCATTTTTCCAAGCTGCCCGACTTTGAGCCAGACAATTTCATCCACGAGTTTGGCGAGCAGGGGATCGGTCTCATTTTCAAACGCGACGGCGACCAGTTTTTTCACGCCAGCCGCGCGCGCCTGCCGGGAAAATTCCAGCGGCAGCGAGCGGTTGCCAGCGATGAGGCCGAGTGATTCGGGCGCAGGATTCATTTAGATTTGCCCAAACAGGATAATCAAACGCGGAAAAGAAGCCAGCCTGCCGTTTGATGCGTTCATTTGATTTTCCCATTGGCGGATGTTGAAAATTTTCCAAATCCGTCAATGCACAATCACATTTTCATTCGGTCTTCGCGTTTGATTATTTTTTCTTCCGGTAAATAAACCACCAGAACCAGACCGTTCCCATCGCGCCGCAGATGATCGCGCCAAGAAAATTCGCCTGCGGGCTGACATACCACAATCCTGCGCCAAGAAACGAGCCGCTCGTCACCGTGCAGTCGCGGATGAGATAATACGCGCCGTAAGTCCGCGCGCGCAGTTCCGGCGCGGCTTCGCCGATGATGAGCGCCTTGCGCGCCGGTTCGCCGAATTCTTTCAGCCCGCGCACGACGAACGCCAGCGCGAGCCACCTGAAATCGTGCGCCCACAGCAGCGTCACTGGAAACAGCGTGAAGAAAACAAACGTGATCAGCACGAACGGTCGGCGTCCGTATTTGTCCGCGAGATGCGCGACGGGAATGTAGCAAAGCATCGCCGCGACCATCTCGAACGTGACGAGATAACTGTAACGCTGCGCGTTCAAGTGGCCAAAATCCATCGCCCACAAAATGATGAACGCATACGGAATGCGTTCGCAGAAGCGGATGAGGATGTCGCTGACAAGCAATTCGCGCAGCGCGGGCGTGAAAGTTTTGACGACGCCGAGAAAGGTAGTGGCACAGGCATCTTGCCTGTGTGTTTCGCTTTGGGTTGATGAACTCACAGGCTGGAAGCCTGTGCCACTATTTTGCGGCTCGAACATGAACCATTGAAACGCCAGCGTCAGCAGGCTCATCCCAATGCAGAGCGCGAGCGCGTAACGCACGCCGTCCGTCCAGCCGAAGCACGTGAGCAGCCAGCCGCCGATGAGCGGGCCGATCATCATCGGCACGCGACGGATCATGGATTGCACGCCGACGCCCATCGTGTGCCGATGACTTTGCAACGACGTGGCGATGACCGAAAGCGTCGCGGGCAACGAAAGCGCGCTCCACGCGAGAAATAAAAACGAGCCAAGCAGCAGCGCGAGCCAGCTTTGCCAGACCAAAACCAAAATATAACCGGCGATGGAAATCACACTGAACAGCAGCAGCGATTTTCTTTGTCCCCAATGATCGGTGAGCCAGCCGCCGGGGTAGGCGTAAATTGCGCCGAGAAAAGTTTGCAGCGCGTCGAAGAGGCCGATGATTAAAATACTGCCGCCAAGCGTCTCAATATATTTTGGCGCGAAGCCGAGCCACAGTTTCTCGCCCGTGCCCGCGAGCAAAAGCGCGACGAGCAGCAGCGACGTGTTGCGGCGCAACGCGAGAAATTCGGAAATGTTCTTCAAACTCATCGGCGAAAAAATCTGGCACGAATTTCAGGGATTGGCACGAATTGAATTCTGGACAATTGGTAAATGAAATTTTAGCGTTGAGGGCATGAAAAATAATCCAATCCGAATTGCATTGTTTATTGTGACATTCTCACTGTGTTCCTTCGCGCTCCGCGCGGCGGATAGCGCCCAGGCAGAAAAGATTTTCAACAGCCTCATCGCCGCGCAAACCGCGAAAGATTATGACGCTTTCGTCGCCGACGCAGATGATAATTTGAAAGCTGCGCTGACCAAGACCCAATTTGAGGCTTCGTCAAACCTTATGATCAAGCGGACGAGCGGAGGTTATGACACAACTTTTCTGGGTGAACTGAATCAGCATGGCTATCAGGTTTTTCTTTACCGGCTGCGTTTCAAGGACGGCGGAGACGATATGCTCGGCACGATGAGTTTGAAAGACGACAAAGTCGGCGGAATTTATTTCAAATAATTTTTCACACGCTCAATTTTCCTAAATGAAATCCAAAAATCCAAAAATCCAAAAATCCAATTCGTCCGCCGCGCTCGTCGGCATTTTGATGGGCAGCGATTCGGACTGGCCGACCATGAAACTTGCCGCCGATGCGTTGAACGAATTTGGCATCGCGAGCGAAGCCAAAGTCATCTCCGCGCATCGCGATCCGCACGGGCTCGAAGAATATGTTTCCAGCGCAAGCGCACACGGCATCAAAGTTTTTATCTGCGGCGCGGGCGGCGCAGCGCATCTGGCGGGCGTGACGGCGGCATTCACGACCTTGCCGGTGATTGGCGTGCCAATTCTGGGTAAATCAATGGACGGACTTGATTCACTTTTATCCATGGTGCAAATGCCGCCGGGCGTGCCGGTCGCAACGGTTGCGATTAACGGCGGACGCAACGCAGGAATTCTCGCCGCGCAAATCATCGCGACGGGCGACGCGTCGTTGCAGGAGGAATTGAAAAAATTCAAAGTGCGATTGATGGAAGAATCGCGCGCGAAAAATAAAACTTTGGAAAAAAGTTGAAGCGTTAAATTGTTGGTTTGTTAAATTGGCCCAAACGAAATTTTCCGATTCAACGATTCAACCAATCACGATTTAACAAAAATGGAACAGCTCATCGCAGGCGTTCACAAATTTCAGCGGGACCAGTTTGGCAATTACCGCAAACTGTTCCGCAAGCTCTCGCAGGAAGGGCAGAACCCGCACACGCTGTTCATCACCTGCTCCGACTCGCGCGTGCTGGCCGAACTCATCACGCAGAGCAAGCCGGGCGATTTGTTCGTCGTGAAAAACATCGGCAACATCGTCCCGCCCGCGAGCGCGACCGGTAGCACCAATTCCACCGCCGCCGCGATCGAGTTCGCCGTCGAGACCTTGCGCGTTAGCGACATCGTCATCTGCGGCCATTCGCAATGCGGCGCGATGTCGGCGTTGCTCGGCGAAAATCCGGCGGACAAATCCATGCCGCACCTGCGTGAATGGCTGAAGCTCGCCACGCCTGTGCTGGAAACGATGCGTTCGCAATACATCCATCTCACGAAAATGGCTGAGCGCATGGATGCCGCCGCCGCCGAGAATGTCCTCTTCGCGCTGGAAAATCTGCACAGCTATCCGTGCGTGCAGGACCGGCTGATGGACGGCACGCTGCGATTGCACGGCTGGTTTTTTCAGATCGCGACGGCGGAACTTTTTGCCTACGACCCGGAGTTGTTGCAATTTCAACCGCTCGTGCAGGAAAAATAAATTTTAACGCGCAGACGCGGAAGTTTTGACGTTCAATGCTCAAAGATGTTAAACCTAGGAAAAGATGAAAGGTTTTTTCGGCAATCTCTTTGGTAAACAGCCAGAACCAGAAAAAAATGAAAAGCGGCTCGAACCGCCGAAACGTGACGTGCCAAAGCGGGCGGAATCTGAACTTTACAAGAAGGGCGACGTCATTGGTGGCAAATATGAAGTTCTCGGCTCTTTGGGGAAGGGTGGATTCGGCCTCGTTTATCTCGTGTATACACGCGATGTAGGAGAAGTGTGTGCGCTGAAAACATTCCGAGACGAACTCATCAATAACGTTGCTTCCCGCGAAGCTTTCAAAAAGGAGGCGAGTTTGTGGATTAACTTGAAATCTCATCCTTGCATCCTTGAAGCATGGTGGGTTGACGAGGTATCTGGCAGATTATTCGTTGCAATGGAGTGTATCACGCCCGACGAGCAACAACGAGTAACACTCGCTGATCATTTGAAGGGAATACGTCTCGAAAAAGTTCAAGTTCTCGAATGGGCAATACAATTTTGTTTGGGAATGGAACACGCGAAAGCGCAAGGCATCGAATGTCATCGAGATATTAAACCACCCAACATTCTGATTTCACCAAAACGAGTGCTCAAGATTAGTGATTTCGGATTATCGTTGGCGACAGAAGCAGCATGGCGGGTCGCGAATCACAAACCTGACATATCCACAAATGGCAATACAAACGGCCATCAAAGTCTGCATCTGATTCAAAACGAAGGAAAACAAATCTGCGGGACTCCGGGTTATATTGCACCAGAGATTCTACGAGGCGCGGGAGCAAGTGTGCGGAGCGACATATACAGTTTTGGTCTCGTATTGTGGCAAATGACTTCAGGCAGTCCGACGCCACCGTTCATGCCAAAATGGCCTGGTCGAATGGATGCGTTCTTGGCTGAAATTTACAGATTGCAGACAACAAGTGCCGCGCCGCCTGTGGAAAATCAGATTGACGAAATCATCGCGCGCTGCCTGAAACCAGCACCCGAAGCAAGGTATCGTAACTTTGGAGAACTATGTAACGCACTTGAACCTTTGCTTCTAAAACAAACAGGGAGAAAAATCGAAATTCGGGAATTGGAGCATGGTAAAGGCACGGCACTGAATAATCGTGCTTACTCGTTTGCTGCCCTTGGCCGGAGTGCAGAAGCAAAAAAATGTTACGAAGAGGTTATCGTATATTTTGATAAGGTGCTCGCGAAAAATCCGAAAGATG
>DASXED010000133.1:0-2742 GCA_036490295.1 Verrucomicrobiia bacterium
TCAAGCCCGCGCTCTCACGCGGCGAGATGCAATGCGTCGGTGCGACGACGTTGAACGAGTATCGCAAATACATTGAAAAAGACGCCGCGCTCGAACGCCGTTTTCAGGCAGTGAAAGTGGAAGCGCCTTCAATCGAAGGCGCGTCCACTTTCACGGATTGAAAACGGCGTTCGAGCGCGGCGTCCTTCTCGATATATTTGCGATATTCGTTCAACGTCGTCGCGCCGACGCATTGCATCTCGCCGCGTGAGAGCGCAGGCTTGATGATGTTGCTCGCGTCCATCGTGCCTTCCGCCGAACCCGCGCCGACAATCGTGTGCAATTCGTCAATGAACAGAATGATGTTTTTCGCGCGTCGGATTTCGTCCATGACCGCTTTGATGCGCTCTTCAAATTGTCCGCGATATTTTGTTCCGGCAACCATCAACGCGAGGTCGAGGGTGATGACGCGCTTGTTCAACAAAATTTCCGGCACGTTGCCTTTAGCTATTTCCTGCGCGAGACCTTCGACAATCGCAGTTTTTCCAACACCAGCTTCGCCGAGCAGAACCGGATTGTTCTTCGTGCGGCGGCAGAGAATTTGAATCACGCGCTCGATTTCGTTTTTGCGCCCGATGACCGGGTCCATGTCGCCCTTGCGCGCGATTTCCGTGAGGTCGCGGCCAAACGCCTTGAGCGCGGGCGTCTTGACTTCGCCTTTTTTTTCTCCGCCAGCCGGAGCCTTTTCGCCGGATTGCGGAATGGAGGATTCCTCGGCGGCAAAATTCGGGTCAAGTTCCTTCAAAGTCCTGTTGCGGCATTCTTCGATGTCCACGTCGAGATTTTTCAAGACCTTCGCGGCGATGCCGTCGCCTTCGCGCAACAGCCCGAGCAAAATGTGTTCCGTGCCAACGTAAGTGTGGTTGAGCGCCTTCGCTTCCTTCGATGCGAGCGCGAGGACTTTTTTCACGCGCGGCGTGTAAGGAATGTTGCCGATCAACTTCTGGTCGGGGCCGGTGCCGGTCTGCTTCTCGACTTCCATGCGGACGGTTTCGAGGTCAATGCCCATGCCCTGCAAAACATTCACGGCGACGCCCTGGCCCAATTTGATGAGGCCGAGCAAAATATGCTCCGTGCCGAGATAATTATGATTGAAGCGGTCGGCTTCCTTGCGCGCGAGCGCGAGCACCTGCTGCGCGCGCGGTGTAAAATTGCTCATGGATTCGTCGCTCATACCTGTGAAAATATAATGCTACAACTTCGGCGGTTTGTCCAATGCGTTTGAGAAATTCAAAGCAGACGCGAAGGAAAATAAAATTCAAGTTTGCAAAATCATCCGGCGAATTATCAGCGGAGTTCGAGAATTTCTTCCAACGCTTTTGAAACGGCTTGAAGCGTTGCAGAAGAAGCGGTTTCAATTTTCGATTTCAGCCGATGACGGCCCACCGCACGAATCTGGTCAATTATTGCGACAACCGATTTTCCCTGACACGTCACCGCAACGCTGATTGGCGGATGTGCGCGGGCGGAAGTGGAAAATGGAACGACAACCACGGTTTGCCGGAAACGGTTGAGAACGTCGGAAGTCAGCACCAGGCAAGGCCGCGTCTTTTGGATTTCCGCGCCTTGAGTCGGGTCAAGGCTCACCCACCAGACATCGCCACGCAAAATGGACGCCATAACTAAACCGTTTCCACAACGGGTTCATCGAACGACTGCCAGCTTTCGACTTCGCGGTTGAGTTGTGAATCGCGGTTGGCGGCGATGCAGGCGGCGGTCAACTCCTTGCGGCGAAGTTCAGCGCGCAAGAGCCGCGTCACGGTGCTGGAACGCCGCCGCGCCGGAGTCGTCGAAAAAAACTTCTTCGCCAGCGGATCAGGAATGTCCAAGGTAACTTGCATAAAATTATTTCAGTTCAAGCGGCGTTTTACAGATGTGAGACTCTCGCGCGGCTCGCGGGCGCGCGACTCGGCCAGCAACGAGTCGTGGAAATCTTCCCACAGTTGTTCATGCTTCCGCAGGTCAATGACCGCCGCCGTCTTCTGGCCGCGCTCATCCACCATGAAAGTGATTCCGCTCATAAAATGAAAGTGGCAGAAAACGGTTGAAAATGCAACTGGTTCGCAAAAATTCCACTCGACGGAGAACTTTCTTGGGTGCAAATTTAAAATCGTGAAAGCGAACGGGATAACTTAATCAGAATACAATATGTCCATTAAATACACGCTTGAATCAGGCGACCTTCGCGCGCTTTATGAATACTCACGAAAACGCCTCCCGCATCTTCGACGAATACGTTATGTTGCTTTTACGCTTTGTGCATGTTGGTGTGTGTGGGTGGCCATGACCATTGATGATTCCCGACTTTGGTTTCGAGCATTATATTTCTGCATCATGTTTGGAATCGTATTGGCCGCTATCTGGACAATAGCGTTTATACTCAAACACATTCTCCTGTGGCGTTTCTTCACACCTGACAAATATAAATCCGTTCTTTGCGAGCATACTTTGACTTTAGCAGACGATGCACTTATCAACGTGACACCACTAAAAGAAGACCGAAATCGTTGGGAAGGGATTTACCAAGTTGTTGATGCGTCAAAATACATTTACATTTTTACCACAATACATTCGGCGGTAATTATTCCCAAACGCGCGTTTTCAGACGCAGGCAGCATCGCACAATTTTACGAACGGGCGACCAAGTTGCATACAGACGCAACAAAAGAAACTGCTTAATTTTTCAATTCGCCGTGTTCGGCG
>DASXED010000143.1:0-16689 GCA_036490295.1 Verrucomicrobiia bacterium
AGGCCGGAGACCTCGATGCGGTTGGTGAAGCGTTCCGGGTCGCGATTCCACATTTTTCGGCCCGTTACCCACAAAAATCCGATGACAACGCTACCCGCGATAACATGCAGCAGGTGAAGACCAGTCATGGTAAAATCCAGCGCCATGTAGGTGTTATGCCACGGGCCATAACTTTCCATCGAGGCGATTTCCGCGCGCGGGATTTTGATTTCTGATTCCTTGATTTTTTGCGAGCGCAAATCGTAAAGTAATTTTTCATCGTCCACCGTGCGGCCTTCGATGATGACATAATCTTCTTTGAGATTGTTTTCCACCATGTGGCCGTCAGCGATGAGGCCGTTGGTCAAATGGATTTCGTAATGGGTGAGATCCTCGTGATATTCATTCAAATGGATTATTGCAAACGCCAGCGCGAACAACAGCGTGCAGGCGTGAAAAAATTTGAACTTGCCAAAGTGGCCGACTTTGCACGCGACCCACGCAAGCAGCGTCGTGATGGCCGAGAGCGCGAGCACGACGGTGTTGATGGTGCCGAGCGTCAGATTTTGCCAGCCATGCGGCCAGGTGCCGGGGTCGGCGCCGACGCGCAGCAGAACGTATGCGGAAAAAAGGCCGCCGAAGAGCATGACCTCGGACGCGAGAAACAGCCAGATGCCGACCTTGGCGTTGTAAAGGCCGGTGTCCGGTCGCGGTTGGATTGCGTAGGGAATTTCCATGTTAAAAAAGTGGAAAGCGGAAAGCGGAAAGCGGAAAATTAAAATCTGCGCCGCGCGAAATGCCCGGGAATCCAAATGATGGATTTGGACGCTCCGCAAAAAAATTGTTCCTGGTTTTTTCCATTTAATTTCAAATTGCGGTTTCGGGTTTCCGCTTTCCGCTTTCCGCTTTCCGCTTTTCATTTTCCGGCGGTTCGTTTTGCGGCGTGAAATCGGTCGCGTGGCCGGGCACGCTGTATTCGTAAGGGCCGCGATAAACCGTGGGCGTGCGGGTGAAATTCCCGTGCGGCGGCGGCGTGGGCGTCTGCCATTCGAGCGTCGTCGAGTTCCATGGATTGTCGCTGGTAACTTTTTCGCCATGCTTGATGCTCCAGAACAGGTTGACGATGAATGGAATTTGCGCGATGCCCAGCGCGACGGCCGCCCAAAGAATCCAGACGTGCAGCGCCATGATGTCGTCGCTCAAGCCGCCGATAACTTCCGCGCCGTTCTGACTGTTGACCGCAGCGGAATAATTCGCGCCGCCGTCCGACATACGCCGCAGCATTCCCGCCATGCCTTGCGAAAACATCGGCATGAAAACCAAATTCATGAAGATCAGCGAGCACCAGAAATGCACGCGCCCCCAGAATTCATTCATCATCCGCCCGGTCATTTTCGGAAACCAATAATAAATCCCCGCGAACAACGCGAAAATTGTCCCGGGCGCGACGATATAATGGAAATGCGCGATGATATAATATGTGTCGTGCAGGTGGACGTCGCTGATGTTGAATCCGAGCGGCAGGCCGGTGAGTCCGCCGATGCCGAACATCGGCAGAAACGCCAGCGCGAAAAGCATCGGCGTGTTGAATCGGATCGAGCCGCCCCAAAGCGAAATGAACAGGCACGTTAAAATGATCACCGACGGAATCGAGATGATCATCGTCGTCGCCTGAAAGAACGTGGAAATTGCCGTGCCCATTCCCGTCAAATACATATGGTGCGCCCAGACGATGAACGACAGAAATCCAATCGCCAGAACCGAATAGACGAGCGATTTGTAGCCCCAAATCGGCTTGCGCGTGTTGTTGGCGAGGATTTCGCAGACGATGCCCATCGCCGGCAAAATCAGGACATAAACTTCAGGATGGCCGAGAAACCAGAACAAATGCTGCCACAAAAGCGGACTGCCGCCGCCGCTGACGTGTGCAAGCTGTCCGCCGACCGCAAGCCCCGTCGGCAAAAAGAAACTCGTGTGCGCGACATTGTCCATCAATTGCATCACGCACGCGGCTTCGAGCGGCGGGAACGCGAGCAGCAGCAGGAACGCCGTCACGAATTGCGTCCAGACAAACCACGGCAGGCGCATCCACGTCATGCCCGGCGCGCGCAGTTGGATGATTGTGGCGATGAAATTGATCGCGCCCATCAGCGACGATGAGATGAGCAGAATCATCCCGATGATCCAGAACAATTGCCCGTGCGTCGCAATCGTCGTCGCCAGCGGCGAATATGAAGTCCAGCCCGCCTGCGCCGCGCCGCCCGGAATGAAAAAACTGACGGTCATCACGAGGCCGCCGAGAAAATAAGCCTGATAGCTCGCCATGTTGACGCGCGGAAACGCCATGTCTACCGCACCGATCATCAGCGGCACGACGTAATTTCCAAACGCGGCAAATGCGAGCGGAACAATTCCAAGAAAAACCATGATCGTCCCGTGCATCGCGCCGAACGAATTGTAAAGTTCGGACGAAATCACGCCTTTCGCCGCGACCTGCCCGAGAAGTTTTTCCAAAATCGGCCCCATGATTGGCACCGGCGTGCCCGGATGCGCGATCTGCCAGCGCATCATCAGCATCAGAAAAAGTCCGAACAGCAAAAAGCACAGCGCGGTGAAGCCGTATTGAATGCCGATGATTTTGTGGTCGGTGGAGAAAATGAATTTCGCCCAATACCCCGGGTCGTGATGCTCGTGCGCGTGTTCGTCGTGCTCGTGAGGCGCGTCTTCCTTGCGATACGGCGGAAATTGGTGAACGGTTGCGTCCATAATTTATTTCACTTTGTCCCAGACCATCAGCGCCAGCAGCAGCGGCAGGTAAATGATTGAGGCTAAAAATAAAATTCGCGCGCGCGCCAAAGTCAGTTGCCGCGAAAACTGGATCGCACAAAATAAAAATCCCGCGCCCAAAAGAATTGCGCCGGCGAGATAAGTTGTTCCCGCCATTTTGAAAACGAACGGGCACAGGCTCGCAATCAGCAGTGCGAAAGTATGACTCACGGTTTGTTGCCCCGTGCGTTTGCCATCGGCGTCAACATTCGGCAGCATCACAAAACCAGCCTTCGCGTAATCGTCGCGATAAATCCATGCGATGGCAAAAAAATGCGGCAGTTGCCAGAACGCGAGGATCGCGAACAACGCCCAGCCTTCGCCGCTCAATTCGCCGCGCGCCGCCGTCCAGCCCATCAGCGGCGGAAGCGCGCCGGGAATCGCGCCGATGGCCGTGTTCAGCCACGTCACGCGCTTGAGCGGCGTGTAAATGAAAAGATAACTGACCAGCGTGACCGCGCCGAGAACGCTCGTGAGAAGATTCACCGCGAGCGCCAAATAAATTAAGCCGGCAACTGAACTCACGCCGCCAAAAATCATCACGGTCGTCGGCTGCAAACGTCCCGAAGGTAAAGGACGGTCTTGCGTGCGCCGCATTTTCGCGTCGTGTTCGCGTTCGAGCAATTGGTTCAACGCCGATGCGCCCGCCGCAACGAGTCCAGTCGCAGCGAGCGTGTTGAAAAATAAAAACCAGTTTATCGCGCCAGTTTCGCCGATGTAAAATCCAACCGCCGTCGTCAGCAAGACGAGCGTCGTCAGCCGCGCCTTGACCAAGTCGGAGAAAACCGACGTCCAGCTTTTTTCAGTCGCGCTTGCGCTTAAAATTTCTGCGGAAAATTCTTTCATCATTTGTTCGCGGCAAAAGCCGTCTCTCCTGAAATTGTAGCGGCGCTCTGTGAGCACTGTTCTTCAATGCGACGGTCACAGACCGCTACATTTCGGCCAAAAGCAATAATGCACCAGAGCGCGCCTGTCACGAGCGAAAGTGCGCCGACCAAAACGTGCGCTGTCGCGACATCGGCGGCTTTGTTCGTCAAAACCGTGGCGATTCCAAGCGCGATTTGCAAAACAATCAGCGCGAGCCAGAAAATCGCGAGCTTCGTCAGCGAATCTTTTTTGCCAAGCCGCTTGACGGACAATCCAACCGCCGCCGCGACGCCGATAAAAATCACAAGCGCGACAATCCGGTGAACCATTTGCAAAATGATTTGAAACGCGGTGATGGGATTGACGTTGGTGACTTCAATGCGATTGGCGTTGTAGCGCGCGATTGCGTCGGCGCTCGTGTCCGGCCAGATTTTTCCGTGCGCGAGCGGAAAATCGGAAATGGCAAGTCCCGCGTGCTGTCCCCGCATCGTCGCGCCGAGAATCAATTGCAGAAAAATTAAAATTGTGACAAACAAAATGTGGCCGCGCAGCCCGCGCGGAACGGAAAAGTTCTTTTGCCTTGACGCCAGTTCAATCCAAAAGCGGCTGGTGAAAAGCGCAATGGCGCACATCAAGACAAAAAATGTCTGTCCGACGATGCCATGAACAACGCCGAGGTCTGCGTCAATCAAAACCACGCGCAATCCGCCAAGAATTCCTTGCAGAACGACAAGCAGAAACGCGGCAAGTCCAAGCCATTTCATCCATTTGCGCGAATCTTTCAGGCAAATCCAGACGGCGAGAATTGTCGTCATCAACCCGACGACCGAAGCCCAAAGCCGGTGCGTGTGTTCGTAAAAAATTCCGCCCGTCCATTTTGAAACCGGAAAGGCGAACATATTATAGCCATAGCTGTTCGGCCAGTCGGGCACGGACATTCCGGCTTCGTGGCTCGTCACCAGCCCGCCCGCGCCGAGCAGCAAAAACGTCGCAACCGCCGCCAGCACGGCGAACCAGTGCAGCGGGCGATTTATTTTTACCGGCGCGTTTGCGTTCATTAAAAACTTCCGCCGCGATTTTTCAAATCGCGGCGGTTTCCCCACTTAAAATTTATTTTGCCTCAAAAGTGAAATTCACGGTCACGTCCTTGTCGTCGACTTCGACACTTTGTGTTTTCGCGCCGAGTTTCCGGTGATTGGCTTCAATTGTGTATTTTCCGGGCGGCACGTTTTTGATGGTGAATTTGCCGTCCTTGTCGCTGATGGAAAAATACGGATTATCGAAAATGCTGACCCATGCGAACATCCAATGATGCACGTCGCATTGAAATGTCAAAAACATTTCCGGTTTCGGAAAAGTGTAGGTCAAGTCCGCGCCGCCGGGCATTTGCGGATCGTTGTGCTCCGGATTGCCGGCGGTCGAGGTGATGTGGACGTTGTGAATGCACGGATCCGAATTTCTGACGGTGAGCTTTTGGTCCGTCTGAATCGCCAGGATCGTGGGCGTGTAAAGGCAGCCTTTTTGGTCGAGCACGGCGGGCGGTGCGCTCGCGCCGGTGGATTTGCCGGTGATGTCCTTGCCGTCGGCGTCCTTGAGCGAAACCACCACGTCGGCGAACTCGCCTTTGGCCCCGACCACATAAAAATGCGTCGTGGGCATTTTGGCCGGATCATACATTGCGGCGCAATCCGGGCTGGCCGCCGTCATGGTGGGGCCTATGTCCGCTTCCGGCGGCGGCGTGCCTTTGAAGGTGATGACGCCGGTGATGTCCGCCGCGCGCGCGACCGGCATTGCCGCCAAAATCGCAACCAGAAGAAAATTTGAGAAGATTCTCATAAATTATATTCTCAAATTTATCACCCGAAAATTCACGGTCAAGCGATTTGTGAAATTTTTCACAAGCTGGTTTAATTGATGTGGCAGCCGACGTGAGTCGGCTCTGAATTTTCCGCTGATAAAAATGAGCGGATTCACATCCGCTGCTACAAATTTTTCATCACGCGCGCCATTTCCAGCGCCGTCTGCGCCGCTTCCGTTCCGCGATTGTGTTTCTTGCCGAGGCAACGGACTTTGGCGTGCTTCACTTTTTCAAAAACGAAAACGCCGTGGATGACGGGAATTTTTTGCAGCACCTGGATTTGCGCGAGCGCGTGCGTGACGCCCCAGCCGATGTGCTGCGCGTGGCTCGTCTCGCCCTGAAAAATCACGCCGAGGCAGATGATGGCGGAAAGTTTTGAATTTTGAATTTTGAATTTTGAATTTCTATCAGCAAGTTTGGCCGCCGCCGCCGGAATCTCAAACGCGCCCGGCACGCGCACGATGCGGACGCGCGCCCCGGCGCGCAGCAATTCCTCGCGCGCCGCGTGCAGCATCGCGTCCACAAACTCCGCGTTGTAGCGCGACGCGACGATGGCGAACGTGCCGCCGCTGGCGCGGGCAGTTTTGGTTTTGATTTTTTTAAGCATTTGAAAATTATCTGTGGCTGATGAAATCCACGATATTCATTCCAATGTCTTTGGCAATCTGCCGCAACAGAAATGGCGAAATATCCCTCGAATGAAACGGAACAGTCGTGCCACGACCGTCGGCATGACGAAATTGTTTGTGCGAACCGCGCTGGCGGACTTCGGCGAAGCCGAGATTTTCCAAAATGCGGGAAACTTCGCGCGGCTTGAGAACCGGAACATTTCCCATAAAATCAAACCGTGACCGCCTGTGTGCCGACAAATTCCGCCTCCAACTGCGGCTCGCCGTCTTCGAGCAGCATCTCCACGACTTCCTGCAAATTCCGGCTCAATTCCTCCCGCGTCGCGCCCTGCGAATGTGCGCCGGGAAAACCGGGGATGTAGCCGACGAAAAGTTTTGTCTCCGGGCAACGCTCCACAACCGCCGTGAAAGTTTTCATAACGAAATCAATCTAGCCGATGATTTTGATTGTTGCGAGCCGATTTTTGTAGTGCGACGCGACGATGGCGAATGTGCCGCCGCTGGCGCGTGCCGTTTTGGTTTTGATGGGTTTTAAGATATTCAAAAACATATCTTCCAAATCATCCATGCAATCGGAGACCAAGCTACAATCGCAATAGGAACTGACACAGACAATGGTGTTTTAGGGGCGACTTTGAGCGAAATCGCAACTGCATAGTAAGAAACGCAAAGCAAAGCGATATAGAGTAGAATTAAAGAATATCGGCCATACTTTTCCGCCATTACCACACATAAATTTATCCAGCCATAAAAAATCGCAACAAAGATCGGGAAAATAGCCATAAAGAAACCGCCAAAGCGTTTTTTCCGTTTCGTTGCCTTTTGAAACGGATCCGAATTCCAACGGATGCGCGGATAAGCGTGAGGAACCATTATGTCTATTGCTCGCAAGACAAATCTTACATATTTATTTTGTTGATTTAGCTTCACGTTTTTTCTCGTCTGATTTTTACCCGCCGATTACGCCGATTGCACAGATTTCAAAATTAAAAATCTGCGTCATCTGCGAAATCTGCGGACTAAAGCAAATGCCCGAGCTTCTCCCGCTTCGTTTTCAAATACTTTTCGTTGTGCGGATTGGATTTTATTTTGATCGGCACTTGCCCGGTGATTTTCAGGCCGCTACTTCGGAAAATTCATACACGGGCGTTTCAATGACGCGCGCGGGTTTGAGACGGGCGCGGACGATGTTTTGAATCTTCGTCACAATTTCAGGACTGAAAAGTTGTTCGCCCGTCTCGCGGCACACACGCGCCGGAACGTGTTCGATGATGACAAAACGTCCGCCGATTTCCTGCGTGTAGGTCACGAGGCGTTCTTCAAAAGTTTCGTTCCACTGATGCGTTTTCATAATCTTCGTTTGAATGTTTTGTCCCATTCCGCCGGGTCTGGCTCATACGCCGTGACAATTTTCACCAGCGGACGGCTCGGATGCGTGCATTGAACGTGCAACGCGCGACCATTCTTCGCCGTCCCGCAAATCAAACAACTCGGCCCGTATTTGTCTTCAGGATAATCCTCAATGACTTCGCCCGCCAGCACTGTTTGCGCAACTTCTTCCGGCAAGATGTCGCGTTCAACCATTTGCCGGACGGCGTGGAGCGAATACTCTGTTTGCCCGCGCGAAATTTTTTGGCGAAGTTGCTCAATCATTCGTTCAAGTCATTCGTAAATCGAAATTCGTAATGCGTAAATTACAAAAGGTGTCCCAGCTTCTCCCGCTTCGTTTTCAAATACCGTTCGTTGTGCGGATTGGATTTTATTTTGATCGGCACTTGCTCGGTGATTTTCAGGCCGTAGCCTTCCAGCCCGACGACTTTTTTCGGATTGTTCGTCAGCAGCCGGATGGTTTTCAGGCCGAGGTCAACGAGAATTTGCGCGCCGAGTCCGTATTCGCGCAAGTCCATCCCGTAGCCGAGCTTCGCGTTCGCCTCGACGGTGTCGTAGCCCTGCTCCTGCAATTTGTAAGCCTGAATCTTCGGCGCAAGGCCGATGCCGCGGCCTTCCTGCCGCATATAAAGAATCACGCCGCGCCCGGCTTCGGAAACTTGCTTCATCGCCTGATGCAGTTGCGGCCCGCAATCGCAGCGGCGCGAGCCGAAAACGTCGCCGGTCAGGCATTCGCTGTGGACGCGCACGAGCACATTTTTTTGTCCGGCAATTTTTCCACGCACGAGCGCGAGGTGATGCTGGCCGTCCACTTTGGAACGATACAAATGCAGATCGAAGTCGCCGTAGTCCGTCGGCATTTTTACGATTTCAACCGGCTCAACCAATTTTTCGCGCGTGCGGCGATAAAGAATCAAGTCCGCGACGGTGCAAATCTTCAGGTGAAATTTTTTTGCGAATTTCAACAATTGCGGCAGGCGCGACATGGAGCCGTCGTCGTTGACAATTTCGGCAAGCACGCCTGCGGGCCGCAATCCGGCGAGGCGCGCCAGATCAATCGCGGCTTCGGTGTGGCCGGCACGGCGCAGCACGCCGCCGTCGCGATAACGCAGTGGAAAAACATGGCCGGGCCGAACCAAATCATGCGGCTGTGTTTTTGGATTCGCCAAAAATTGAATTGTCCGCGCGCGGTCGGCGGCGGAAATTCCAGTCGTCACGCCGCGCGTGGCGTCCACAGAAATCGTGTATGCTGTGCGCATTCGTTCCATGTTTTGTTGCGTCATCAGCGGCAGTTCGAGCCGGTCCAAATCCGCGCCGGCCATTGGCACGCAAATGACGCCGGAGGTGTAGCGCACCATGAACCCCAAATTTCCAAGCGTGGCCTTTTCAGCGGCAAAAATCAGATCGCCTTCGTTCTCGCGGTCGGCGTCATCCACGACGATGACGATTTTTCCTTTGCGGATGTCGGCGACGACGGATTCGATATTGTCGAATTGTTTTTTCATTTTCGGAAGGAACAGCGTAATCGCACAGCGCGGAAATGCGAGCCGGTTTTTGGTTGACTGTTCATCTTAAAAGGAAATAATGAACCTATATTATGAAAACAGTTGCTTCTTTTTGCATTTTTCTTTGCACGGCAATGACGATGCTGGCGCAAACAAATTACATTGCCATTTCAAATCTCAACCAATCCGAAGACAACTCCGCCGGTGCTGGCGGGTCAGGGCAAGTGGCTGTTTCCTTCACCACTGACACCACCACGAACTTCCTTTTGAGCGTTTCTGTTTCACTGGGGAAGTTTTTCGCACCAGAAGGCACCTCTATCGGCCCTATCAATCTTTCACTTTACAGCGATGCGGCTGGTTCGCCTGGAGGCTATCTGGCAACTTTGTCCGGGAACAGCTATCCCACCAATGCTGGGATTTACACTTACACCGGCTTGTATCTTCTGACGTCCAATACCACTTATTGGCTCGTTGCTTCAAGCCCTGAAACAAGAGGCGGGGTTGGTGACGCCTTTTATCCATGGATTGCCACCTACAGCACCAGTCTTGATTCTGGTTCGACATGGGCTTTGGGGAAATCAAAAGAAGGATATAATGGCGGTTGGACTATTCTAAACGACGGCGCAAATTTGTATCTGGAATTCAGCGTTACGGTGACGCCTGTAGTGACGCACCTGTCGCCGCCTTTACTTTCTATTTTTCAGCCGATTGTTTTGAACTACACGAATTATGGCACTCCATTCGTCTTGCAACAAAACTCCGATCTTGCGACGACTAATTGGGTTAACGTGACCAACGCTATTTTGAGCGGAATCATCAGTAATCAAGTTGTCTTTATTGTGTCGCCAACTGGACAGCAAATGTTTTATCGTTTGAATTCACAATAGTTGCTGCGTTGAACCTCGCCGATTCATTTCTCTTTTTTGTTTGTTGGAAAACTGAATACGTTTAATATCGCCATGCCCTTTATTCAAATTGCCGAAAGTTTGCGGTCAAATTGTTTTGTTTATGTCAATGGACAGTTCAAACGAAAAAACCGGTTTGAAAAATCCAGTTCCGTGGAATTCCGCGCAGCTTTCCGAGCAAAATATGCGGCGGCTCGACCGGCTGGCCAGTCTGGGACTGCTTTCGGCTGGCATGGCTCATGAAATCAAAAACGGATTGGTCGCCATCAAAACGTTCATTGAATTGCTGCTGCAAAAAGGAGAGGACAAGGAATTGACCCAGGTGGTCGAGCGCGAACTCGATCGCATCAACGCCATCGTGACGCAGATGCTCCGGTTTGCCGCGCCCGGCCAGTCGGCCTTCAAGACCGTGCGCATCCACGGTTTGCTGGATCATTCGCTGCGGCTGGTCGAGCACCAGATCAGCGGCAAATTGATTTCTCTTGACCGCAATTACAAGGCCGTGCCGGACACGGTGCGCGGGGACGAATTTCAATTGCAGCAGGCGTTCATGAACCTGTTGTTCAACGCGGTCGAGGCGATGGGCGCGAACGGCGCGCTGACCGTCAGCACGGAAACCACGGGCGGCGGACAATTGCTGATTCAAATCCGGGACACCGGCACGGGCGTCGCGCCGGAAAACCAGGGGCGGCTGTTCGAGCCGTTTTTCACGACCAAGAAAAACGGCACGGGACTCGGTTTGGCGATTTCCCAGCGCATCGTGCTCGAACATCGCGGAACGATCACGGCGCAAAGCGAAAGCAACCACGGCTCGACGTTCAGCATTTCGCTGCCGGTGGTTAATCAGTAGCCGCAAAACGGAGGGCAACGCCGGATTTTGCGGTGCTTCAGACGATGAGGGCATTCCCGCCGGACGGATTATTTTTTATCCGCTTTGGCTCCGGGTTTTGCCGGGGCGGGCTTGGTTTGAGCTTTTGCAGGTTTAGTTTCGGTTCCGGCTGAAACCGGCGCGGCGGAATCTTTTTTGGCCGCGTCCTTGTATTTTTCGCTGCGATAGTCGGTGATGTAAAAACCGCTGCCCTTGAAAAGCAGTCCCGTGCCCGCGCTGATTTTCTTTTTCAATTTTCCGCGCCCCCATTTTTTCCGAGCGCAAAGATTTTCGGGACAAACTTTCAGCGGCGGCGCGGAAATGGAGCGGACGGCCTCAAACTCGTGGCCGCATTTTTCGCAGATGTATTCGTAGGTCGGCATCGGCAATTTGCGGGCGGGTCTTGCGCCGCGCGGCGCGCGTCATTGCGGCGGCGGGTTTGTCGGCGTGGCGGGCGAATTCGTCAGCGGCGCGATGAGGTGAACCGAGCCGTCGGAACCGACTTCGACGTTCAAGTCGTAATGCGGCGGCAATGGCTGCGGCGTGGCGGCGGGCGGCGCGCGGCGGGTGAGCAGTTGCGCGCCCTTTGGCTGCATGGTCGGGTCGGTTCCCTCGCGCATCCATTGCAGGCGGCGGGCGGACAGGAGATCGTCCCGCAATTTCTTGACCTGGGTGCGCACGACGGTCAGGGTGTTGAACTTGCGCTCCAGTTCGGCTTTTTCATCCATCTGCCGCCTTAATTCCTGGGTGAGAAACACGTTGTTGGTGGTGGAATCGACCAGTTTTTGCTGCGTGTCGGAAATTTGAGCGTTCAACAGCGCAATGGTGTTCGTCAATTCGGCGGCGCGGCGGTCGAGCGCCTGGTTTTGCGTTTCCAAATCGGTGATGCGGCTGTTGAGATTGGTGATTTGATCCTGGGCGGTTTGCAGGGTGGCCTTGGTGCTGGCAAGCGTGCCGGCGGCTTCGGCGAGGTCGTTGGAAAGAGTGTCCGCCTCCTGCCGGTTGGTGGCCAGGTCGTCGTTCAACGTCAGGTTGACCTGGCGCAAATCGTTCAGGCTGACGCTGGCCTTGTCCAATTGATTGGAGAGATCAAGAATGGCGCTTGCGCTGTTCCTTTGCTGCTCATCCGCCGATTTTTTCGTCACAATCAAGGCGATGAGCAGCCCGGCGCAGGCTGCGGCAAGAATGACGATGCCATTTTTTATTTTCATAACGCCCTACAAAATGGCGCGGCCCGCCGGCTTTGGCAAGCGTGCTTCAAGCCGGGCTAATTCCCGGCTCCCGGCATGTCCGCCGGCGCGTTGGTGGCGGCTGCGGCCACGGCCGCCTCCGCCGCCTTCAAATCCGCGTCAAGAATTTCCACGTCCGCGTCCTTTTTCAATTTGTCCAGGTAGGCCGGCGCGAGTTTTTCAGTTTTTTGCTGCAACAGGTAATCCTTGATTTTGTCGGTGATGGTTATGTCGGTTCCCGGCACCTTGTCGGTCAACGCCACCTTCTTGCCCGGAGTTTTGTCCAGCAGCTTGATGACGTGATAACCGTAGGCCGTGGTGATGACGTCGCTGACCTGGTTGTTGGTCAGCGAAAATGCGGCGGCCTCAAACTCCGGCACCATTTCGCCCTTGCTGAATGCCGGCAGCTCGCCGCCCTTGTCCTTTGAGCCGGGGTCTTCGGAATACTGCGTGGCGAGCTTGGAAAAATCCTCGCCGGCGCGGATGCGCTTGAGGATGGCGTCAATTTGTTTGCGCTTGGCCGCAACCTGGTCGGCGGGCAGTGGCTGGCGCGTGGTCGGATCCATCGTCATCAGCAAAATGTGGCGGACATGAACCTGTTCCGGCTGCTCAAATTCCTCCGGATGACTGCCGTAAAATTGCGTCACCTCGGCGTCCGTCACGGCGACTCCCAGTTCGCGCGTCAACGCCGCCGTGGCCGTGGCCTCCTGCGTGACTTTGGAGCGCAACTCATCCGCCGTCATGCCGACGGCCTTCAACTGCCGGTCAAGCGTCTCTTGCGAACCGGCTTTGTCAAGCAATTCGCTCAATTGCTCGTCGGCCTTTTTTTTGCCGTCAGCCTTGTCCGCATCCGTGGACTTTTGGAGCAAAAGCTGGATTTGAATCAGCCGGTTTAGCATTTGAACCTGGATGAGGTTCATTTGATCCGCCGGAATCGTCTGGCCGTGCGCCGCCGCCGCCGACTTCATGCCCGTCATCACTTCGTCCAGGTCGCTCTGTTTGACTTCCACGCCGTTGCCCTTGGCGATGACCGGGTTGCCGAACAACGCAGTCATCGAATCAGCCGGTTTCGCGGTTGGCGCGTTTGTCATCGCGTCGGGGGAAACAGCCTGCGCGCGCGGAAGCACGAATAAAGCCACGGCGAGCGCGGCGGAAAAAATTAATTTCATTTTCATGTTCTTGTTTGACTTCGTTTTGTTAAATGCGTTCACAATTTCACCACTTTCACGTTGCTGATGTCAGGGTCGTTTTGCAATTCACCGAGCATAGCAGACGGCGGCGCGCTGTCGAGGCTCAACACCGTGAGCGCGCTGCCGCCCGCCGTGTCGCGCCCCAGGCTCATGCTGGCGATGTTGACCTTGTGCTTGCCGAGCAATGTGCCGAGATAGCCGACGATGCCCGGACGATCCTTGTTGTTCAAAAGCAAAAGCGTCCCGGTAATGGGAATTTCCACGGACGAACTGAACAGCCGCACGATGCGCGGATTGTTCGGCGATCCGAAAAACGTCCCGCCGGCGGAAATCAATTTCTTCGCGCCGCTGAAAAGCTGGACGTGAACCCATTCGTTGAACGTCACCGGCTCGTCCGATTTTTTTTCCTCGACCGTGATGCCGATGCTCGCGGCGGCGGCGCGGACGTTGACATTGTTCACGTCCTTCAAATTGCTGCTCGCCAGAAATCCGCGCAACACCGCGCGCGTGACCGGATCAACATTCGGCAACTGCCGCGCATTGCCGCCGTAAGTGATGTAAATTCTGTCCGCCGTCGCGGGCGTGAGTTGCGCGAGCAATTTGCCCAGCGCCTCGCCGAGCGGCAAATAGGGTTTGACCTGCTCGTAAGTTTTCGCGTCGAGATAAGGCAAATTCACCGCGTTGCGGACTTCGCCCGTGAGCAAATAACCCGCGATGACTTCGGCGACTTCGATGCCGCATTTTTCCTGCGCTTCTTCCGTGCTCGCGCCGAGGTGCGGCGTCAAAATCAAATTCGGCTGCTTGCGGAACGGATGATCGGCGGGCAGCGGCTCGACGGAAAAAACATCCAGCGCGGCTCCGGCGACTTTTCCCGATTCGAGCGCGGCGATCAGATCTTTCTCGGAAATGATTTCGCCGCGCGCACAATTGACGATTCTCACGCCGGGTTTCATTTTTGAAAACGCGGCGGCGTTGAGCATTTCCTTCGTCTCCGGCGTGACCGGCATATGCACCGTGATGAAATCGGCCTCGCGATAAACATTGTCCACGCTCTCGGCAAATTCCGCGCCAATGGCCTTCGCGCGGTCTTCCGTCAAATACGGATCGTAGGCGACAACGCGCATTCCAAAGGCGATGGCGCGCTTGGCAACTTCAGTCCCAATCCGTCCCATTCCCAAAACGCCCAGAGTTTTTCCCGCAAGTTCCGCGCCTTGAAATAATTTGCGGTCCCATTTTCCGGCAACCATCGTTGCGTGCGCCTGCGGCACTTTGCGCGCGAGCGAGAGCAACATGGCAAAACTCAATTCCGCCGTCGTCACCGTGTTGCCGCCGGGCGTGTTCATCACCACCGTGCCATGCTGCGTGGCGGCCTCGATGTCCACGTTGTCCACGCCGACGCCCGCGCGCCCGACCACGCGCAATTTCGGCGCGGCCTCGATGATTTTGCGCGTCACTTTCGTTTCGGAACGCACGACCAGCGCGACGGCGTCCGCGACGACCGGCAGCAGTTCGGCTTCGGGCAGCCGCCGGGGCAGCACGACGACCTGAAATTCAGGCCGCTGCTGCAACAGGGCAATTCCCTTGGGCGAAATCGGATCGCAAATGACAATTTTCATTTTCAAAAAGGACGGCGAGTGTAGGCCACGCGGGCGCCGAGGTCAAATGGCGAATCCGCAAAATTCAGGCGACCCCGAATCGAACGGTTGAGACCTCTGCAAAACCATCTATCAACCGTAGCGGCGTCTCGGCAGAGTGCCGCAAAACCTCGGAAATTGAAGAATGCGGCTTTCTGCCGAAAGCCGCTACGCCCTTTTTGCAGAGGTCTCGGTTCGTTTAATTCTGTATATAAAAGAAGCCCAAGTTCCCATTGTTCAATTGTGAGAGTGGCGGCACGAGAAATTCCATGATTAGTAGCTGCATCGGATTGGCAGTGAACAGGCGAACCTCTTTCTCGCCCAGCGAGGCCACATTATTCGACAGCACCGTGAAGCTGAACGGTGAGTTGGTCAAATAGGATACATCGTGGCAATTATCGAGAACTTCATGCCAGCCAACGCAGAAGGAGGTTTGGATGAGATAGAAATTTATTTTTTCCAATTTGTTTGAATCGTAAGAATCGGCATCATTTTGAAAAATGGCCGACCCGGCCGGGGAGATGGAGCACGCATCCGATTGAAATGAAAAATCGGTTCCCAACGTCGCCTTTGTCGCCAGATAAAAAGCGCCGAGAAATGGCCCAATGCCCACGTCCGAACCGCAGCCGCTGGTCGGATTGTAGTCTTCTTTGTGAAATTCTCCATATCCTTCCACGACGCCGTTTGTCGGCACGGGATTTCCCGAAGGATACGTGAGAACCGGAAACCAGGCGTCCACGTCGCTGTCGTTGACATGGACGGTCGTGTTGCTTTGGCCGAGGGTGTAATAGGGCGGTGAATTGGGCGGTGCGGCAAAACGACTATCGGGCAGGATTGAAATATCCACCGACTTTGTGCCATAATTGACCGGATCAAACAGCGGAGATACCGCGACGATGAGATTGGACACGCCCGGCTCGAAATAGACAAGATTTTGCTCGGTCATCAAGTGACCCATAAGGTATGGCAAATAGTTGCCAATGCCATACTCGGCTCCTTCGACGGCATCTCCGCTGACTCCATAGCGAACCCACAGCGGGCGCAGCACGTCGCCGGTTCGGGAAATCTGGAAATGGCCGGTCTGGCCGTAAATGGTGAAATTGTTTGGATTGCTGGGATCGCAATCCGAGCTGCTGTTGGGAACCACGCCCGGCTCATACGCATCGTCAATTGCTTGAATGCTCACCTGACAGTCGCCGGGAACGTGCTCCGTTGGAATAACAGTAATAGCATAATTGTTAGTATTGATGGGAACCCAAATCGGCAGATTTATATTTATACCTTCGGGCAATACCATTAAGGCATTGCCATCGCCATCCGGCGTCACTCCAAAAATTTGGATTGTGTTTGGCTCAATGGTTGTTCCCGGAGTGTTTTCCCAATAATCGGGCGCATCCGCCCAATCAATGCTACTAGGCTGGCCATACGCTGTGGCATTCGCGTTGATGGCAAACAGATTTACTTGATTTAGACCAGATTTTCCACCTGTTCTGATTTGCATTGATGATCTTGAGTTGCGGACATATGTATGCCCGCCACCAAAATCATAATTAATTTTTGAAAAATAATGTGAAATATAGCTGTCAATACCTCCGAATGAAACCGACGGTATTGAATAGGGATCTGGATTAAAAATATCACCACAACCAGTTCCCGAAGCTCCATTATTATCATACAAATCATACCCATCACCAATTCTTGTGAAAATCCCGCTTGGGTCTTCACTTGACCAATTATAACTCGTATCCCACCAACCAGTGCCGCCATCGTCATGATAGAAAAAAGTGCCATTTCCGTAGTATGAAAGATG
>DASXED010000146.1:0-10611 GCA_036490295.1 Verrucomicrobiia bacterium
GGCGATGACGGACGCGGAATATCACGAGCTGCTCGACATGGCTTTCCGCCAGGGCACGCTCGCGGAATCGGAAAAGGAAATCATCCTGCAAATCATCAGCCTCGACCAGCGCACGGCGCGCGACGTGATGCGCCCGCGCGCGACGATGTCGTGCATCTCCGACGACGCGACGGTGGATGAAATGATTTCCGCCGCAAAAAAATTCAAGCATCGCCGCCTGCCGATTTACGACGAAACGCCGGACACAATCGTCGGCATTTTGAACACGCGCGCATTGCTGCTCGACCCGAAAATTGATCTGTCGGAGGTGATTGAATTCCCGTCGTTCGTGCCGGAGACGATGAACTTGCTGCAACTTTTTCACAGTTTGCAGAAACAACGTCGCGGTCTGGCCGTCGTGCTGGATGAATTTGGCGGCGTCGCGGGTTTGGTGACAATGGAAGATATTCTCGGCGAACTCGTCGGGAAAATCCGCGCCGAATCGCAGCCGGAAGGTTTCGTGATGGAAAAAATCGCGCCCGGCCGCTGGCGCGTGAACGGCACGATGCGGCTCGACGATTTCCGCCGCGAATTTCCCGCGCTCGGCGGCGTTGCGGAAGTCGAGACGATGGGCGGATTGCTGACGCACATGCTTGGCGTCGTGCCAAACGCGGGCGATTCCGCGACGTTTCACGATCTGAAATTCACCGCGCAGATCGTGGACGAACGCCGCGTGCGCGAATTGCTGGTGCAAAGAATGAAATGAAACATCCAATCTCCAACATCCAAGCTCCAGAGAAACTCCAAGCACCAAGCGTCCAATATTCGTCCGCGCAGGTTTTGATGTTTGGAGCTTGGAATTTCTCTGGATGTTGGAGCCTGGAATTTGGAGCTTTTATCCCGCACCTGGAGCTTGGGACTTTGCGAACATGAACCCGGACATTTTCAACTGGCTCGTTTTGGTTCTGTGCCTGCTGCTGTCGTTTTTGCTGTCGGGCATGGAGGCGGGCGTGTTCGCGCTGAACCGGCTGCGCGTGCGTCGGCTCGCGCGCGCGGGCAAGCCGTCGGCAAAATTGCTGAATGGCTTCCTTGAAAAGCCGGAGAAATTTTTGTGGACGATTCTCGTCGGTAATACGCTCGCCAATTTTTTGATCCTTGGTTTTACGCTCGCGAAAATCCATGAATGGTTTCTCGGCAATACAATTTTGATTGTCGCGATTTTCGCCGCAGCAGTATTTTTGTTTTACGCATTCTTTGATTTGCTGCCGAAAATGCTTTTCCGCGCGCATCCGAATCAGTTATGCCTGTCGGCGGCGCGCATTTTCCGGCTCGTGAATTTTATTTTGAGCCCGCTCGTTTCGATTGTCGAAGGCGCTTCACAGACGATTTTGCGCGTGACTGGCGGGCAGACTTTCACCGGGCGGCTGTTCGGCAACCGCGAGGAAATGCGCGCGGTGATGCGCGAATCAGCACCGCAATTCACGAGCGACGAACACGCGATGATCAATCGCGTGCTCGACCTGCAAAATTTCACCGTGCGCCAAATCACCACGCCGCTCGCGCAACTCGTGACCATCGAATCGCAACTGCCGCTCGGCATCGCGTTGAATCTTGCGCGCGAACGGAATTTTTCGCGCCTGCCAATCTGGGAAACGCGCGACGGAAAAAATCGGATTGCTGGATTGCTGACAATCGGGCCATTGCTTTTCCGCGATGATTTGGATTTGCAAAAGCCCGCCGCCGCGCAAATGACGCCCGCGCTTTTTCTTGGCAAGGACACGCGGCTGGAAGTTGCGCTGCGCCGGATGCAGCGCGCGGGCGAGCGGCTGGCGATTGTTCTCGCGCGCGACGGCCACGAAATCGGCGTTGCGTCGCTCGAAGACATTTTGAAAGTCATGTTCGGCGAGGTGAAATTGTGATGAAAATTTCTTCTTGCTGCATTTTCGGAGTGCGCGGACAAGTCCGCGCTTTGTTCGACGCGACATGTCGCGTCGAGGGAAAGCGGCGACGTGTCGCCGCAGTCCAAAAATTATGAACTGGAACACCGCCATTTTAATTGCATTGAAAATCCTCGCGGTGTTCGCGTTGGTTTTGTTGAACGGATTTTTTGTCGCGGCGGAATTTTCGCTCGTCCGCATCCGCGAAACGCAATTGGACACGCTCGTCGCAAAAAACTGGCGGCGCGCGAAGATGGCGCGGCACATCGTCCGCAATCTTAATTCCTATTTGAGCGCGACGCAGCTTGGCATCACGATGGTCAGCCTCGGCCTCGGCTATTTGGGCGAGCCGATTTTTTCGTCGCTGCTTGGGCCGGTTTTCAATTTGTTCGGCTTGGAATCTTCGGCGTGGGTAAAAACAATTTCGCTCATCGTCGGCTTCAGCGTGCTGACATTTTTGAGCGTCGTTGCGGGCGAACTCGCGCCGAAATGGCTGACGATCCAGAAGCCGCTGCCCATCGCGCTGTGGTCGGCGTATCCGTTGCACTGGTTTTACATCGCGTTGTATCCGTTCAACCGGCTGCTGAACCACGCGGCGCGATTTCTTCTGGAAAAAATCGGCATCTCGCCCGACGACAAGGCGGACGGTGCGCATTCCGAGGAGGAATTGCGGCTCGTGCTCGCGTCCGCGCAAAACACGGCGGGCGGTCGCAACATCGTCCTGAACGCGCTCGACTTGCGGCACCGCACCGTGCGCGAAATCATGCGCCCGCGAAATGAAATCACCGCGCTCAACGACGAGGCGAGTTTTGCCGAGTGTTTGGAAATCGTGGAGAAAACTCGTTACTCGCGCTTTCCGATCTGCGACGGCGGCGATCTGGACAAAACACTCGGCGTCGTTCACATCAAGGACATTTATCCGCTGCGGCAAAAGGCGCGGTCGGCGGCGGACTTGCTGTTTGTCGCGCGGAAATTGATTTTCGTTCCCGAAACCGCGCGGCTGGAAAAATTGCTGCAACTGTTTCTGGAGCGAAAATTGCATTTCGCGTTCGTCGTGGACGAATACGGCGGCACACTCGGAATTGTGACCATGGAAAACGCGCTGGAAACGCTCGTTGGCCAGATTCAGGACGAATTTGATTCGGAAAAATCCGACGTGGTCCGCATCGGCGAAAATGTCTGGGAAGCCGTCGGCACTTTGGCGCTGCATGACCTGGAAAAAATCGTCGGCGAAATCCAGCACGACGAAGGCGTGACGACGACCAGCGGCTGGCTGACGCAAAAGCTCGGCGGATTTCCGAAGGCCGGGGATTCGCTGGTGATTGGATATTTTGAATTGCGCGTGGAAGAAATGGACGGCCCGCGTGTGGCGCGGTTGAAAATCACGAAGCGCGGCGAATCAAAAGAGTAGGGGGCGCATCGGGTTCAATTTAGTTATCCTTACCAGAACAATAGTTTAACCATTCTGTTGCCGATACATTTTCAAATTTGCCTCCGAAATGTCGCTTATAATGTGCGCCGCAATAACTGCAAAGATAATAGCCCACACAATTTTCTGGCTTCAGTTTCTGGTCAGCCGTAGCAGTGAGGCGAACTACTCGAATTAGACGAAGTCCACGTTGGCTGCAAGATGGACAACGGGCGCGGTATCTACGAATCCTTTTGGCAACGATGACAATCCCAACCAAAATCAACGCAATCCAAAATAGTGTCATAAAATTCTGTGCTGCTACGAACGATCATATGCCGGAGCAAAATGCAAATGGAAACTGTAATCACTGTATTAGAAATGGGCGCGATGATCGTCCACCCATTTCAAATTTCGACAGTCCTCAAAATCACCACCGCACTTGCATTTAGTAGAATCTCCATCTGGCTTTAATGCGCCGCATTTTTTACAGGCAAAATTTTGCTTTTCACGTTTTGAAACACAAAAAATGAAAAGGCCGATAATCGGTGCTATGACTAATGCGCCAGGGATACGATCTATTATTTCATTCCACGAACTAGGGCCTAAAAGGCCCGTCTGCAACCTCTGCGTTCGCCCATAGAAAAATGTCATTAACAAGAAAAATACGACAGTAATCCAAATAGACAGGATGATTCGCTGCCGAAAAAAACGTGATTGTGCCTTTTTTACTTCATCTGGTGTTAACTTAACCCACATATAAAGTTATGTTTAAGAGTTGAATTCAGCAGATTTGAGATGTCAAGCGATTATCGGCAGCGCAAGAAAATCTATAAATTCACAATCTCACCACCTTCCGCCGCGAATCGCAAAAACCGCAGTGATGATTCCAATTGCGGCGTCCGTCGCAACCGCCGGCCACAATCCGTGAATCGCGCACGCGGTTCCGAAAAGTAAAACGCCTCCGAGCCAGACGGCCAGCGGATGAAAATCCGGCGGGCTTTTTTTGACAGGATGCTTGTTGATCAGCGCGGGCGTGACAAATGCCAGCATCAGCAGCGTCACGACCGTCCAGCCGAAAAAATTCACCGGCGGCGCGCCCTGCCACGTCGCGGAAAATTGCGCCGGCGTCCATAGCCAGTAATGTTTCACGCGCGCGGCGAACGGGTCGAGCGCGAGGTCAAACAGCATGGTCAAAACGGCGGTGATGCCGATGAGCCAGAAACCGTAGGCCCGGGTTTTCCGCCACGGGCGCAAAATCAGCCGCGCCACGCCGCGCGAATTCAGGACGGCCACGACCCAGACAAACGGCATGGCCCACGGCAGCGTTTTGAAAAATTGCGGCCCGGCTTCCGCGCCAAATGCGAACGGGCCAAACGGAATTCCGGTGATCGCGCCGAGCGCGGAAATGCCGCCGCCGATGAGCGCGATGACGAACGCGGCGAGCAAGACATTTTGCAGCGGCAATTGCCGCGCGAGCGCGGCAATCGTGCTGAACGTCGCCAGAATAACTAGCGCGGCTTCCGGCCAGTTTGAGAAATTCGCGGGTGAGAAAAGTGCGGCGAAATCCCAGACAAACGTCCCCGCGAGCAAAAATGTGAACAGCCAGTGAAACAACGCCGCCGTCTTTTCATTTGAAACGGCGGCAGCGGGCTGGTTCTGAAATCGTTGCCTGTTGACCACGCGCGGAGTTTAATAAATTTTTTTTCTGACGCGAATTATTTTGGCAAAATGTCGCAAGAAATAATTGAAGGATTTTTCAGCCACGGATTGAACACGGAACGGGTCATGCGGCTTTCAAACCGTTCCGTGCGGGCAAAAATCGCTTCCCGCCGGAATGAGAAATTCGTTCCGGCGGGCTTTTATTGTCCCAAAATTGTTTCAAAAAGTTATTGCACAAAAATTTCAGGTTGTTATATTCCGCGCTCCGTTTCTCTTGAACGTAAAGCGACTTTTGGTTTCCTACGTTGAAACGCAGTTTTAATTACATTTTCGGAAAAAGATTTTTGTTATGGCAATGCAACCAGCAAGAGTGAAGTTTCGCAAGATGCACCGCGGCAGCCGCAAAGGCACCGCGCGCAGCGGCCACACTGTCGCGTTTGGCGAATACGGCCTGATGGCGCTGGAACGTTGCTGGATGGACGCGAAACAAATTGAATCCGCGCGCGTGGCAATTGCGCGCAACATGAAACGTCACGGAAAAATGTGGATTCGCGTTTTCCCGCAAAAATCCTTTACGAAGAAGCCGCTCGAAACCCGAATGGGCAAGGGCAAAGCGCCGCTCGAAGGCTGGGTGGCCGTGATTCGTCCGGCAAACGTGTTGTTTGAAGTGGACGGCGTGACGGAAGCGATTGCGCGCGAGTCAATGCGGCTGGCGGCGACGAAATTGCCGATCAAAACGAAATTCATTTCGCGGCACAGTCATTGATGAAAATAGTGGGGCAGGCTTCCAGCCTGCCAGACAGGCAAGATGCCTGTCCCACTAAAATAGATTTTATGAAATTTGCAGAATCAAAAGACATGACGCTGGTGGAGTTGTCGGCCAAAAGCCGCGACCTGCGTCACGAAATGTTCAACCTGCGTTTGCAGCAGGCGAGCGCGCAGTTGGAAAAACCCGCGCGCCTGACGGTGTTGCGCAAGGACATCGCACGCATTGAAACGCGCATTTCACAATTGCGCAACAAGGCGAAATGAATTGAACCACCAATGAACACGAATAAACACGAATTTTGGAGTGCGCGGACTTGTCCGCGCTTTGGAACGACGCGATATGTCGCACCGAGAGAAAGCGGCGACGTGTCGCTGCAGTCCAAGACGAATTCGTGTTCATTCGTGTCTATTCGTGGTTAAAAATTTGTATGGCTGAAATTGTAAAACAACCTGAAGCGAAACGCGGCAACCGCAAGGAACGCGTCGGCGAAGTCGTCTCGAACAAAATGACCAAGACGATCGTCGTCAAAGTCGAGCGCCGTTTTCCGCATCCGCGCTACAAGAAGATTGTCACCGCTTTCAAGAAATTTTACGCGCACGACGAAAAGAGCGAGGCCAAGATTGGCGACCGCGTGCGCATCGAGGAAACGCGGCCATTGTCGAAAACCAAATGTTGGCGGCTCGTTGAAGTCGTCGAGCGCGCGGTTCAGGAAACATCAGTGCCAGCTTAAAATAAAATTCTTTCTGCGAAAGCCGAGATTGAAAAATCTCGGCTTTTTTATTTTTCTGCGCGTCGCCGTTCTGCTTCCGCTTCGGCAACCAATTTGGAAAATGTTATTTCCAATGCTTCTGCAATCGCATTGGCCGTAACGTCCTGTGGTTTCTCCGTTCTCCCGTCGCAGAACCCACATCACCCGCTTGAAGTGCAATCCAAAATTGCCAGCCTGAGTGCTGCGTCCAAATCGCACAGATGAATTTATTCTCGGAATAGAATGCGATGGCGCAACTTATCATTCAGCAAAATCGGCGCGGGATAGAGACAGATTGCGCGAAGAAATTCTTTGCAAACGTGGTTGGAATATTCATCGAATTTGGTCAACCGACTGGTTTAAGAATCAGTCCACTGAAACAACTCGCTTAAAAGAAACATTGGAGCGGCTGTGCTCGTAATGTCAGGTTAAACTTAATTCCTGCCACAAGTGCGCGCTCATCAACTGGCCTTTGGCGAAGCAATCGAGGTTGAATTTTTCGTTGGGCGAATGGGCGTTGTCGTCGGGCAAACCTAGTCCGAGCAGCAGGGAATCCGCGCCGAGGATTTTTTTGAACTCGTTCACAATCGGAATCGAGCCGCCTTCGCGCATCAAAATCGGTTTGCAGCCGAATGATTTTTCCAGCGCGCGCAACGCCGCCTGCGCCTGTGCACTCGTGGGCGAAACCAGATACGCTTCCGCGCCGTGACCGGCTTCGATTTCCAATCGCACGGTCGGCGGACAAATTTTTTTGAGATGATCGCAGACGAGTTTTCGGATGCGCGCAGGATTTTGGTTCGGCACGAGGCGGCAGGTGATTTTTGCGCTCGCCCACGCTGGCACGATGGTTTTGTTGCCTGCGCCTTGATAGCCACTCGTCAGGCCGTTGATCTCAACCGTCGGTCGCGCGCTGCGTTGTTCCATCGCCGTGAAGCCGCGCTCGCCGAACAGTTTTGGCGAACCCAGAAGTTTTTGAAGCTCTGAATCCTTGAGCGGAAATTTCGCGGACTCTTTGCGTTCCAGTTTTGAAAGCGGCTTAACGTCGTCGTAAAAATATGGAATTAAGATTCTCCCGTTTGCGTCGCGGAGTTTTGCGAGCAACTGGCTCAAGGCCATCGCGGGATTTTCCACCGCGCCGCCGAAAACGCCGGAGTGCAGGTCGCGCGACGGGCCGTGCAATTTTATTTCAAAGGCGATGATGCCGCGCAACGCGTAGGTGAGCGCGGGATGTTTCGGGCTTGGCATTCCGGTGTCAGAAACGACAACGGCGTCGCAATTTAATTCGCGGCGATTTTTTTTGAGGAAGACGGAAAGATTTTCGCTGCCGACTTCTTCTTCGCCTTCAAGCACGAACGTCAAATCGCAGGGCAGGGGAGTTCCGGTTTTCAAATAGGCTTCGACGGCTTTCAAGTGCGCGAAGTTCTGGCCTTTGTTGTCGGTGCTGCCGCGCGCGTAAATGGAGCGTCCGGCGATGCGCGGCTCGAACGGCGGCGATTTCCACAAGTCGAGCGGTTCGGGCGGTTGCACATCGTAGTGGCCGTAAATCATGAAGTGTGGGCGTTTCGGCTCGCGAGGACGTTCGCCCCACCAAGTTTTTGCGACGACGATTGGATGTCCGGCAGTCGGGCAGATTTTTGCATCCAGCCCGATTTTGCGGCAATGTTGCACGAGCCACTCGGCGCAGGCGCGCAAATC
The DNA here is from genome assembly GCA_036490295.1 of Verrucomicrobiia bacterium. GTDB lineage: Bacteria > Verrucomicrobiota > Verrucomicrobiia > Limisphaerales > UBA11358 > UBA11358. The sequence continues at coordinate 8,199 of DASXED010000146.1, forward strand.
GCGTTTGTGCTGCGGTTGCGCGGAGACGCTGGCGAAGCGGAGATAATCGCACAATTCAGCGACGAAGCGGGTCTGGTTGCGCTTGAGATAATCGAGGACGATTTGCATGGAGACAGTTAATCCGCGAATGGAGTTTTTGCCAAAACAAAAGCGTTCCGATTTAGCTGGTTTAATCCGGCATTCCTGCGCAAACTGCGGCATGAAGAAAAGCAAGCCTGTGCGTCGCGCCCGGATGAAACCGCTTGAAGCCGGGCAGACTTGGCGGATGGCCGAGGTGAACCTTCAGGTGGAATCCGTCGGCAAGCTGCTTGTCCATTACAAGCTCGCCAAGCCCAATGCCGTCAGAATTCCCAATTCGGTCGGCGGCATAAGCACGATTGAAAAATTTCTGAAAAAGAACAAGGCCGTCCTCACCCGAAGCCCTCATAAAAATTCCAATTCCGCCGCCAGCATTTGAAGCGGCTGGCGGACATAGGTGAACGAGCATGAATTTAACTGGATTAATCCAAAATTAAGGCGCAGGATGAACTATGATAAAAATTAAGCCGGTTCGCCGCATTCGCCAAAAACCGCTGGAAGCCGGCCAGCTCTGGCGCATGGCTGGGGCGGATCTTCAAGTGGGAATGGTCGGCAAACTGCTCGTGCATTACAAACTGGGCAAGCCCGACGCCGTCCGCGTGGCCAATTCCTGCAACGGCATAAAAACCATCGAGAAATATCTGAAGGCGAACAAGGCCGTGTTGGCTTGATGGATTCCCGTTGCAGGTTCTAAAAATTTATGTGTGAATTTGAATTCAACGAATGCCGGTATTTTAAGTTTGAAAAAGAGCACGAATTCAATTTTCATAAAGTAAATCCATGAAGCGTTTATCATTCATCGGCTATGGCCTGCTGTTGGTGGCTGCGGGATGCGCCACCGCGCAGGAGCAAACGAACATTTCGCCGCACGCGGAGGCGGTGCTGTGCTCGGCCTGCGATTTTCTCGCGCACACGCGCGCCTTCAGCCTGAACGCGGAGATTTGGCGGGAGCACGTGGATGAGGCGGGGCAAAAAATCCAATTCAGCCGCACGGTGACGATGGATGTCAAGCGGCCGGACGGGTTGCGGCTGGAAATCAGCTCGCCGCTTTCCGCGCGCGGTTTCTGGTATGACGGAAAAACGCTGACGATTCTGGACCGCAAACATAACTGGTATAGCGCCACCAATATGCCCGCCACGCTGGATAAAACCGTGGACGCGGCGCACGACGCGGGCATTGACCTGCCGCTGATTGACCTGGCGTTGAGCGATCCTTACAAGAATGCCACGGCCAAAGTGGAGCAGGGGAGATATTATGGAATCTCGCCGGTGCTTGGCGTCCCGTGCCATCACCTCGCGTTCACGCAAGAGAATGTGGACTGGCAAATCTGGATTGAAGACGGCCCGCAGCCGCTCATCCGAAAATTTATCATCACCTATAAAAATGAACCGGGCGTGCCGGAATTCACGGCGTTGATCACGCGCTGGAACATGACCGACCGCATCGCCGATTCCGATTTCGTCTTTGAGCGGCCCATGGGCGCGACAAAAATTGAAATGCGAACGGATGAACCAAGCGGCGGCGCCAATGCAGCCAGTCAGAACAAGAAATAATCGCGCCTATGAAATCCCATATCTTCAATCGCATTACTTTGTCAGTCACGTTGCTGGCCTTTGGCGCGTTTTGCCCAAACGTCCGCGCCGACTGGGGCAGCCTGCACGGAAACAACCGCAGCCCCGGCGCACCAATACAATCTGCGCCGCGCCCACAACCGCCGGTGAATCGCGCGCCTCCGCAAACTTTCCGTGCTCCACCGCCACAGGTTCGCGAACCGCAGCCGGCGGTTCGTCCTGAACCGCCGCGTCAGGAAACCCAACCCGTGGTGCGGGAACAACCACATATCGTGGAACCTGCCCGGCCAGTGCCTGTGGTTCGCGAACAACAGCCTGTGCCAGCTCGCGCGCAGGCCGCCGAAACGGATCGCCGGCGCATGGACATTGACGAAGACCGTCGCCAGTCCTTTTTCTGGTCCGACTATCACGCCGGAATGCGAATTGACCGGTTGCCGGACGGCTACCGCCGTTTTCGCATCCATGACCACGACTATTTTTATTTCGGGGGCGTTTATTACGACAGCGGACCATCGGGCTATGTGGTGGTTAATGCGCCGGTGGACGCGGATATTCCCGAATTGCCGCCGGGCGCGGAAACGGTGGAGGCGAACGGCACGGTTTATTATTATGTGGACGGCGTCTTTTACGTTCAGCAGGCGGATGGCAGTTATGTCGTCGTGGCCGCGCCGATGGGCGTGACCGTATCCATGCTTCCATCCGATGCGGTTCCGGTCGGCGTCAATGGAACGACTTATTATCAGGCCGACATGACATATTATCT
>DASXED010000009.1:0-14572 GCA_036490295.1 Verrucomicrobiia bacterium
CGTGCTGATGGTCAGCGTGCCCGTGCCGGTTTTGATCAATTCATTTGTGCCGGCAATCGAACCCGCACCGCTGAAGGTGTAACTCTTCGACGCGTTGCAAGTGACAAGCGCCGGTTGCAAAGTTCCGGCCAGCGTGACGGCCACGTTGTTTGAACCGGTGTTGTCGAACGTCGCGCTGTCGCCGTTGTTGAACACGGTGACGATGCCGTTTGATTGCCAGTTGGCCGCGCCGCTGACGTTCCAAAGATTCGCCGAACCGTCGCCTTTCCAAGTGAGATTGCGAGGGGTCACAATGATACTCGCACTCGGCGTTGCATTGGCTTCCGGCGAATTCGGGCCGAGGCCGACAGAATTGGTCGCCGCGACGACGTAATAATAAGTCGTGCCATTGGCCAGCCCGGTGTTGGTATAACTCGTGCCGCTGTAATTGCCGGCGACGAGCGTGTTTTCATTGCCGCTGCTCGTTCCCCGATAGAGATAATAACCTGCGGCATTTGCGACGGCAGACCAAATTAACGTCACTTGCGAATCTCCCGAAATTGCGGAAAGACTCGCGGGAGCGCCCGGCGGCGCGGTGAGAATGACAGTGGCGTTGGCCGAAACGCCTGCCGCGTTCATCGCCGCAACCTGATAATAATATGCCAGCGTTACATCCAAACCAACGTCGGTGTAGGTCGTTTCCGTAACGGTCTGAAGAAAAGTGAACGGCCCGCCCGGACTGGTCGCGCGCCGAATGACGTAGCCCACCGCGCCGGAAACCGGCGACCAATTCAGCACGACGTTCGTGGTCTGCGAAAAATTTCCCGTGAGCGAGCCGGGCGCGCTCGACGGCGGCGACGGCAACGGCACGGCGACGGCGGGATTTGAATTGGTGCTCGTGCCGCCCGTGCCGGTTGCGGTGACGGAGTAACTGTAAATGCTTCCATCCGTCGGCGAGTTGTCGGTGTAAGTCGTGCCGGTGACGTTGTTAGCCAGCACAATTGTTCTCAAGACATTGGATGCGCCGCCGCCGTTGTTAAAAAGCGTGGAGCGATAAACCGTGTAAAAATTTGCGCTTGCCGACGCGCTCCAATTGATCGGAACATTTTGATGGCCGATGCTGCCGATTGTCGGATCGGTCGGCACTGGAGGTGCACTCGTTGAAATATCTGCGGATGGAATTGTGCCTAAACTTTCCGGTGAGTTCGTGCTCGCGCCGACAGTGTTGGCCGATTGCACGACGTAATAATAAGTCGCGCCGTTCACTGCGTTCGTGTCGAGATAAGTCGCGTTGTTCCATCCGCTGCCGCAAACCGGGCCGACGACGCCATTCGTGATCGGAACATAACCGCTGCCGGAAGTGGTCGAACGCAAAATGTTGTAGCTCGTCGCGCCGGGCGTCACCGGCCAGCAAATCAGATTGCAATTATTGCCGGCGTAAGCCGCGACGCTCGCAGGCGGCGGCGGAATGTAGCCGGGCAATTCCAGCCGGACATAATCATAAGTGGCATGATCTTCGGACGAACCGCTTCGGCGCATATTGATCGTGATGGTGTTTGTCCCCTGTTGCAGCAGGCTGCCCGAAAAATTGATCCGATGGTCGGCATAAAGCCCGTGGATTCCTTCACGGATCGTCGCATCGCTTTCCTGACCTGAACCGTCATAAGATGGATCGAAACCATTGGCGCCGGCGATGTCAGTGCCGTTGACTTTGATTTCCAGCGGTCCTTGAAAAGATGAAGCGGTCGCGATGTAAAAAGAGGCCGTGCTGCCCGGAGCCGCCGGAAGATTAAATTTGATCGTGGAAGTGGAGCCGACGAACGCGCCACTGCTCGTTGGAATGGCCGTCTGCGTGTAATTCCAATCGGTTGTCCAACGGCTTTGTCCCACCGTGTAATTCGGACCATTCGGAAAATCAAATATGTATTCCAAAAATTTGCCCCAGACCGGACTTGGATTCGCCGCGTCGGGTCCGATGTCGCCGACCCACCAGTCTTCGCCGTGGCGAAATTCCGTGGCGTTGCGGTCGGGATAGCCGATTTCAAAAACTGTCGGGCCGACCCGCGTTGGCGTCCAGGTAACCGTGCCAAGATTGTTGGTCGCGCCCGCCGTCACCGTCACGCTGAATGGCGATGCCGGAATGTCCACTGAATTTGGCGCGCTGCCACCGGACAATGCCTGCGATTGAAATGTTCCCGCCGCGCCGGGGCCGAACGCATACAAAGTGTAATTCGCGCCGGCGATGACATTTGGCAGGGTGAAATTTCCATTCGCGTCCGTCCTCACCCAAAATTGATAAGGCTTCATCCACTCCTGAAAATCATAACCTCCATTGGCGGCCGTTGCGCCGGTCAAAGGTTGCTGAACAAGATTAACCCATAGGTTCGATGCGGAAGCATTCGGATTGTAAATGTCGTTGATGGCAATCTGGCCGGTGACGGTTCCGCGATTTGACGCGGGCGCATAATCAGCGTCATTCGTGAACCAGGAATACGGCCATGCGGTTGCTTCGGCGGCGGCTTGAGCGAGCGCGTCGGTATAAAGCATTTGCGCTGCTTGATTTGTCGCCGTGATTGTGTTCGCAATGTTGTTGCAATAAATAAAATACGGCCCATAAACGTGCGTCCAGACTTCGCCCGACGCCCACGAAGAATCTGTTCCGCCGCCATAATGGCTGCCTTTGTGCATATTGAGAATCGTCGTGCCGATGTGCTCCATCAATTCGCGTTTCATCGGGCCGCCGCTGGCGTATTCTAAACTGGCCGAGACGTTCCATATGCCGACATTTTTTCCGCCGGTGCCAATACTGCTCCAGCCCCAAACGCGTTGATCGCCGAAGTCCGCGCTGTATTTGTATTTGTCCTCGTATTGCCCGGCGTAAATTCCATTCGTCCAAAGCGAAACTTCCACCGGCGCGCCGAGCACGCCGATTGCCGCCGTGTTGGGCTGGACTTCCATCAGCCGGTTGCGCGTTGCGTCCACACTCATCCAATTGAAAATGGAGCCGGCGTAAATGTTATCGCGCGTTTCTCCCATCGTCAGCGCGGCATCCACGCTGCGGTGATACCAAATCGCGGTGACGTAAAAACCCGTCGAGCCGCGCAACATTGAGAAACGGACTTCCATCGCACCGCTGCTGGCTGAAGTGCTCACCAGACTGATTTCGGCGTAATTGCCGCCGTTGCTTGCTGGATCAACAATCAGCGTATAAGTAAAAGTGCTGCCTCCGAAGTCGCCGAGTTCCCAATATAACATTCCACCGTTGGGATTGCCGGAAAGCAGGTTGACCGTCTGCGTGCCGCCGCCGTTGTTGTAGGTGTAATTGATCGTGGTGATGGTCGCGCCGGATTTTGAGCAAACGATTGAAACAATTCCATTGGCAATCGTCACCGTGCTGCCGCTGTCCGTGAGCGTGACATTCACGCCCGTGCCCGTGCCGCCGCCCGGAAGGTTGGCAAAGACAGGGATGGAAACAAATAAAAGACCGGCCAAGGAAATGACCTTGAGAACGCCTGTCGTTCGTGTTGGGGAATTCATGGGCAATGACATAAAATAATTCTCCGCCGCCAATTACACAACGCATTTATGCGAAAAAAAAGAATCAATGAAATTGTGAAAAATTTTGCTTTCATTTGGCGGACGAAGTTTTTGAAATTTTAATGATCGTCGAACCGGGTTTCAACCCCGGAGCGCTCGCGGTCAAGGTGATTTTGCCGGAATCGGAATTTGCCTTCACAAACGCGACGCAGCGGCCTTGAAACGCGCGGCGTTCGTCCGCCTGAAAACTTTCGTGGCTGGAATTGTCCGCGTTGTCAACGGCGGCGATTGTTCCGTCGCCGGAAATCTGGAAGGAAATCAAATCGCCCGCCGTTGGGACAATGATTCCATTTTTGTCCGTGACTTTCGCGGTGATTTCGCAAACGCCGTTCCAGTCGTCCGCGATTTCCTTTTTGTCGGCGGTCAAAATGATCTTTGCCGGTTCGCCCGCCGTTCGCAATTCATCCGTCGCAACAACTTTGCCGTTTTCATTTCGCGCAACAGCTTTTATTTTTCCAGGCGCGAACGGAACCTGCCAGTTTCGCGGCGAAGCATCGGCGTTGATTTCTTTCGCGCCAAGCGATTTGCCGTTCAAAAACAATTCCACTTCCTTGCAGTTGGAATAAATTTCCACGTTCTCGTCGTGCGGCTGCAAATTGCGCGGCGACCAATCGTGAAATAAAACCTGCGGACGGCGCAACGCGTCTTGTTGCACCGGTTCATAACCCGGATCGGTCGGCAAAAGTGAGTTTGGCGCAACCCGCCGCGCGATGAAAACCATCGGCTGGTCGCTCCACCAGCTTTGCCGCTCGAACGCCATCGGTTTCGGCGTGCCGGTGCGGTCAAGCAAGCCGGAACCGGCGGCGACCACCGGCCAGCGGCGCGATTCGCCCAGATAATCAATGCCGCTCCACAAAAATTGCCCGGCGTAAGGCGGATTGTCGCGCAGCGCGAGCCACGCGGCGCGGCTGTGCTGGTTTTCCGTGCCGATGATTTTGCGCGACGGTTTTTGCGCGTGCGCGGCGAGGATTTCATTCTCGCGATAATTTTGCCCGACCACGTCGAGCAAATCCGCGAGGCCGTCGTCGTAATCGTGGCTCACGTTCGGCCGAAACAATGCTTGCGTCACCGGGCGCGTCGGGTCGTTTTCGTGCGCGACGGCGACAAGTCCGGCGAGAATTTTTTTAGCTTTTTCCGCTTGCGGCGTGTCGTGGATTTCGTTGCCGACGGAATAAAGGATTATGCTCGGATGATTGCGGTCGCGCAAAATTGAGTCGCGTTCGTCTCGCTGCGACCAGTCGTTAAAATACAAATGATAATCGTAAGGATTTTTTGCCACCGTCCAGCAGTCGAACATTTCGTCCATCACGAGAAAACCCATGCGGTCGCACAAGTCCAGAAATTCCGGCGCGGGCGGATTGTGCGCGGTGCGGATGGCGTTCACGCCGAGCGATTTCAAAGTTTTCAAACGCGATTCCCAAACGCCAAGCGGAACCGCCGCACCGAACGCGCCGCCGTCCGCGTGCAAACAAACGCCTTTGATCTTGAAATTTTTTCCGTTCAGCCAAAAACCGGTGTCCGCTTCAAAATGCGCGTCGCGGATGCCGAATGAATTTGTTTCATCGTCGAACTTCTGGACAGCTGATGAAACTGCTTGGTTCGGTGGTCCGTTGAAGCCGTTATAGACTGTGACCAACGCACGATAAAGAACAGGCTTGTCCAGATTCCAAAGCTGCGGATTCTTGATAACAATGTCCTGATCAATTTGCGCGGATTTTCCGGCGGCAAGAGTTTGTGAATATGTTGCAGCCAATCCTGCGTGAGCGAAGTCCAAAAATTTTCCGTCTGGATCAAGCAACACAACCTGCATGAAAATCTCCCTCGAAGAATTGGATTGGTTGGTGACGGTGGTTTGCACATGAACCGTTGCTTGCGTTTGAGAAACTTGCGGCGTGGAAATAAAAATCCCATTTTGCTCAATATGAACCGGATCGGTTTCAACCAGCCGAACGTGCCGGTAAATTCCCGCGCCGGAATACCAGCGCGATGCGGGTTGTTGCGAAGTATCTGCGCGAACGGCGATGAGATTGTCGCCGCCAAAATTCAAATGACCGGTGAGTTCGTAACTGAAACTGACGTAGCCGTAAGGCCGGTGGCCAAGATGAAAACCGTTGATCCAAACGTCGCTGTTGGCCATCACGCCGTCGAACTCGATGAACGCGCAATCGTTTGAAAAATTTTCCGGCAGCGTGAAATATTTGCGATACCACGCGACGCCGCTCGGCAGAAATCCGCCCGCGCCGCCGGTTTTGTTCGTTTCCGAAAACGGCCCTTCGATGCTCCAATCGTGCGGCACGTTGAGTTTGCGCCAGGATGAATCATCGAATTGAAATTGCTCCGCGTTGGTCGCATCCGCCTTGAGAAAAAGCCAGTTGGAATCGAAATTTTCAGTTACGCGCGCCGTTTGAACCGGCGCGGCGAAAATTTTCAGCGCAAATGCCGTGAGAAAAATTGTGGCGAGGATTTTTTTCATTTTTGAATTCGGGTTTCCGGCGGCCAGACGTAGCCGGGTTCCGGCGCGCCGGTGGTTTCTGCTTCAATCGCGTCCAGCACGATGCCCGGGTCAACCATCCAGATGTTCAGCGTATGGAGTCCGGGATTTGTGATTTGATGGACGCTGGAAGTCAGCGCCGCGTTACGCAAAACATTTTCCTGCCAGCGCTTGTCAGTCTCGCTCATGGAAAACGGCAACGAAACAATTTTTGGCATTTCGTCATCGAGCGCAATCGCGTAACGCTGCGGCTTGCCCGTCTCGACGGAAAACGTTGGTAGCGCGCGGACGGTGAATTTCCAGTCGCCGGGATGCCTGATCCAAATTTTATATTGCAGGCACGGCGAATTGTCCGCGATCGCCTGCGGCTCGGAACGGATGGGAGCCGCAACCCGCACCGGAAAAGCCGAGACCGCCTCGCCGTTGTAGCCGAGGCCGGAAATTTTCAACCAGTTCGCGTCGCCGCTGGGAACAAAAACCGACGCGTGAGCGGCCTCCATGATGATTTGATTGTCGCTTTCAACGAAATCCGCGCCGGAAATCGTAACGGCTCTCGGCAGAGAGCCGGACGCGTCCCTGGCAGATTCGGCGGTCTGCCGACCGCCGCTACGGCCTGCGAAAATTTTTGGCGCGGTAAAATTCAACTGGCCGCGCGGATTGTCGGACATCATCAGACGCCATTTGCCGCCGGCGGTTTGATTGTTGTAAATGTCCGTGAGCCGCTGAATTTCGTCTTGCGCAAATTGCGCTTTTTCCGGCGCAAGAATTTTTTCATTTTCCAGCGCGGCGGCTTTGACAGGATATTCCACCAGTTCAAAAAATGCGTCGTGAAATTCCGGCGACAGACTTTTTCCTGCGGCGTCAACGCGCGCGGACAATTTTTGCCACGCTTCGAGCCGTTGCGCGGCTTCATCGGCGGAAAACAAATTGTTCGTCGGAAAACCCATGTGTTCCGGTTTGCGCTGGAAATTCAGGCGGTAGTATTCGGCGAGAATTGAAGTTAATTCCGGCGCAATTTTATTTCCAAAATCACGCGCAATTTGTTTTTGCAGCAAATCATAAGTGTTCCTGCCATCCCACGAATGCGGATTCCACGCGAGTTTGAGGAAAAATTCAATGTCAAGTTCCGCCGGTTTCAGATCGCCGACGTTCAGAATCCAGACTTTGTCCGCGCCGTAATCGTAAGCTTTCGTCATTTCCTCGGCGATGAGCGCGGGCGGCGTGGAGCAGAGCCAGAGATAATCGCGCGGGCGGCCATAATACGAAACGTGATAATAAACTCCCGCGCCGCCGCTGCGGGCGCGTTCGCGCGCGTCGGAAAATTCGCGGATGTAGCCGTAATTGTCGTCCGGCCAGACGAGCGTGATGTCGTCGGGAATGTCCGGCACGAGACGGTAAAGTTCCAGCACTTCCTTGTAAGGACAAAAAATCTGCGGAACTGCGGCGACGTTTGTGTTGACGTCGCGCGCGAGCATTTCGCGCTGGTCGGCGATGATGGTTTGCAGGCGCGCGGCTTTTTCCCGCGCCGTGCCGCCGCCGGGCATTCCTGAATCGCTTATGCCGCGCATTCCGAGGGTGTAAATGTTTTCAAATTTCCCGTTTTCGCGGACGCGCTGCTCCCAATAATTCAAAACGCCGCCAGGATTCGTGACAAAATTATAGTCGCCGTTCGTTTTTTCGTCCCACTCGCTGATGTTGTTGCGGAGCATCTGCTCGCAATGCGACGAACCCATCACGATGCCAAATTCATCCGCGAGTTTTGCGTCGTCAGGAAACGAATTGAATGCCGCCGTGCCGGCGTGCATCGCGGGCCAGAGATAATTCGCGTGCAGCCGCAGCAGCAGTTCAAAAATTTTCGCGTAGGTTTTCGGCCCGATGTTGCCGGTGGCGGGATCAAAAGTTTTTGACGCCCACGGTCGCAATCCCCAATCTTCATCGTTCAAAAAAATGCCGCGATATTTCACGGCGGGCGGGCCTTGTTTGAAACTGTCGCCGTGAAGCGCGAGAAAATTTTTCCTTTCCACCGGCACGTCCGCCCACCAATTCCACGGTGAAACGCCAATTATTTCCGACAATTGATAAATGCCGTAAATCGTCCCGCGCCGGTCGCTGCCCGCGATGACCAGCGCGCGCTCGACGCCGGGCAGGGGATTTTTGACGACCTGCAAAACGTAACTTTCCCATTCGCCGCGCACGCCGGCCACGTCCAACTTTCCGTCGGCGGCAAGCTGGTCAACGATTTTGCTTTCGCCAATTGTGCCAACGATGACGCCGAATTTTTTGCCCGGCGAAGATTGATTTTCAATTTCCGGTTTTGTTCCCGTCACGCGCGCGAAGTCATCCGCCAAATCTGCGGTTGCGCGCAGCACGGCGCGGTCATCATTTGTTTCTGCAAAAATGGGCGCAACAATTTTGCCGTCGAACAAGACGAAATCATCCGTGCCTGGCGAATCCGCGAGCGACAATTCCGCGAACGCGCGCAGTGAAAGCAGCAGGACGCCGGCGGCAAGAATTTTTGCGGCAAAAGTCTTCATTGGGAATCTGGCGCGCAGCATCCGGCAAAAGCGGCAAAAACGCAATCACCCAAACTGTGGATGCCAATAATTTCTACTGACTTTGCAAAGTTGCGCTGGCGGATTCCAGACCGGGAGACGTCGCCTTCAAAGTGATGCCGCCGGCAGTCGCGGTCGTTTGCAGAATCGCCAGGCCATGGCCTTGAAAGGCGCGGTGCGTGTTCGTTTTGCAATCCTCGGTGCTGTTCAAGTCGCCGTTGCCGATGCCGATGATTTTGGCCGGCCCGGCCAGATCAAATTTCACTTCCGCGTCCGCGTTCGGAACGCGAACGCCGTTTTCATCCACGATCCGAAATTCAACGTGGCAGACATCCTTGCCGTCGGCGCGCAATTGCGTCGCGTCGGGCAACAATTCAATCCGGCTCGCCGCGCCCGCCGTTTTCAAAACGCAATCGCAAACCTCGCGGCCATTTGCGCGCCCGACGGCTTTGAGCGTTCCAGGCTCGAAAGGAATCTGCCATCGCAAAACGCCATTGACGGCTTCGGAAAGTTTTTTGACGCCAATGATTCTGCCGTTCAGCGCCAGCGTAACTTCCGGGCAATTGGCAAAACACAAAACAGTCACGGTCGAGTTCGACGGCCAGTTCCAATTTTCCACGCCCGCGAAACCGCGCCGTCCGCCGCCGCCGGAAACGCAAAGATAAACCATCGGCTGGTCGCTCCAGAGACTTTGCCGGAACCAGCCGAGCGGTTTTTTGAAACCGCACAGGTCGAGCAATCCCGCGCCGTTCGCGCGATTCGGCCATGCGTTCGCCTCGCCGAGATAATCAATTCCAGTCCAGAGAAACTGGCCGGAGATGAAATTGTTCGTTTGCACCGCGAGCCACGCGGCGTATTGATGGCTGTTTTCGCTGCCATAAATGATCCGCTTCGGAAATTTTTTGTGGTCGTCGGCGTAACGGGATTCCTGGTAATTGTAGCCGTCCGCGTCGAGCAATTGCGCCAGCCCGACGGCATCGGACATTGCGACGGTCGCCAGCGCCGCCGTGACGGGGCGCGTGCGATCCAAGGATTTCACGGCGGCAATGAGCGGCTTCGCGCACGCCACTAGATTTTCGGCCGGCGGATTTTCGGGATGATAATTTTCGCCAAGCGCCGGATCGGAAAACGGGTCGTTGGCAAAATCAATCTCGTTGCCGATGCTCCAGAGAATGATGCTCGGATGATTGCGGTCGCGGCGGACCATGTCTGAAATGTCCGTGACCGACCATTGCGCGAACATCTCGCCGTAACCAAAGCGGCTGGGCACGCCGTTGTTCCGGCCAGTGACCCATTTGTTTTTTGACGGCGTGAATTCGTCAAACGCCTCGTCCATCACTAAAAATCCCAGCCGGTCGCACAGATTCAAAAGCTCCGGGTCGGGCGGATTGTGGCTGGTGCGGATGGCGTTGACGCCAATCTCTTTTAGCAAACGCAAACGCCGCTCAAGAACTTTGTCGGGCACAGCCGCGCCGAGCGAACCGGCGTCGTGATGAATGCAAACGCCCTTGAGCTTGAGACTTTTTCCGTTGAAGAAAAATCCCTTGTCCGGGTCAAAGGTCGCGGTGCGGATTCCAAACGGCGTCGAGGTTTCATCAACAACGGCCGCGCCAGTTTTGATCTGGCTGCGCAGCGTGTAAAGCGACGGCGACTCCGGCGACCACAATTGCGGCTGCGAAATTTTCACTTCCTGAATCAAAATCCGACTGGCATTCGTCGCCGCTGTTTTGGAAGTTGTCACGCTCGCCACGACTCTTCCGTCCGGCGCAACGACGTCTGATTGCAGCGAAAAATTTTCCCCGCCGTCGGAATTATTTTCAACCGCCGTTTCGACGCGGACAATGGCCGAACCGCTTTTTATTTTCGGCGTCGTCACCGAAACGCCCCAGTGCGCGATCCGAAGTTTGTCCGTGATGACGAGCCGGACGTTCCGATAAATGCCCGAGCCGGTGTAATAGCGCGAGTCGGCGAAACGGGAATGATCCACGCGCACCGCGACGATGTTCTCGTCAGAACCGAATTTGACAAACGGCGTCAGGTCCAATTGAAAGCTCGAGAATCCATACGGCCGGCCGCCGACGAACTGGCCGTTGATCCAGACTTCCGACCAGTCATACACGCCGTCGAATTCAACCGCGACCGACCTGCCCTTTTGATTTGCGTCGAGCCGGAAATGTTTGCGATACCAGCCGACGCCGCCGGGCGCGTAACCGTTGCCGCTGCCGTATTCGGCGCCGAACGGCCCTTCGCTGCTCCAGTCGTGCGGCAGATTCAACGGGCGCCAGCCGCCGTCGTCGAACGCCGGCATCATCGCCGCCGCAAAATCGCCCCTGCTGAAAAGCCAGCCCGCGTCGAAATCTTCCGTCATCCGCGCGTCCGCCGCCGGGGAATAAATTGGCGGCAGCGTGAAGATAAAAATCAGGATCGCCAGTGGAAAAATGCGCGCGGTATTCATTCGGGATTTGACGCGCAGCATCCCGCAAAAGCGGCGGAAACGCAAGCCGTGGAAATTATGGAGGCGGGTTGTGAACAAATAATTTTTGTGCTTCACCGGACAACCGCTACGATGTCGCAAATGCCTTCGGCTTACAACGAATCACTCGACGCGACGATCCAGCATCTGGAAGATTTGAAATCGCGCGGCGTGCGCCACGTCGCCATCGCGCCGGAAACGCTCCGCACGCTCGCGCTCGCGCCGCCAAAAAGTTTTCAGTTTCAAGCGCCGGGTGTTCAGCGGCAAAAAACACCGGAATTGAAAACTGAAAACTTGAAACTTGAAACTTCACCGGCTCTCGACCCTCGACCTTCGACCCTCGACAAAACATCGGCCTTCGCCGCGCTGCGCGAACGCGCTTTGGTCTGCGTGAAATGCCCGCATCTCGCCGCGTCGCGCAAAAATGTCGTGTTCGGCGTGGGCAGCATTGACGCGCAACTCATGTTCGTCGGCGAAGCGCCGGGCGCGGATGAAGATGCGCAAGGCGAGCCGTTCGTCGGCGCGGCGGGACAATTGCTGACGAAAATTATTCAAGCGACCGGACTTTCGCGCGCGGATGTTTATATCGCGAACATCTTGAAATGCCGTCCCGACACGCCCGGCCAGAGTTACGGCAACCGCAAACCGACACCCGAAGAAATGGCGACGTGCATTCCGTATCTGCACGAGCAGATTGATTTGATCCAGCCAAAAGTCATCGTCGCGCTCGGCGCAACGGCAGTTGAAGGCTTGCTTGGAAAAACTTTGGGCATCACGAAACTGCGCGGCAACTGGCAAACCTATCGCGGCACGCCGCTCATGCCGACGTTTCATCCGTCGTATCTGCTGCGCAACCAGGCGGTGGGCGAGAAACGCAAAGTCTGGGAAGACATGCTGGCCGTGATGGAAAAACTCGGAATGCCCGCCAGCGAGAAGCAGCGGAATTACTTTTTGAAATGATAAAACCGCCGCGCCGGCAACGCCGGAAGGCGCTTCAGCAAAAAATTTGCGGCGGAACAATCAACCGTGGCGGAACAACCGTTTCCGGTTTGCCAGCAGATACCAGACGATCAAAATGTTCAACGCCAGCACGATCAACAGGCCGAGTTTCGGATGATGAAACAATTGCTGTCGTTGCTGGTCCGGCAAATTGGGCAGGCGGCGGCGCACCAGTTCAAAAATTTCAATCGGGATGAAAAACCCCGATTCGCCAATCGCCAGCCAGATGGCCCATTTCACGCGAAACGCCAGGCCCGAACCCAGGACGATCAGAAACAATCCGCAGAGAAACGTGCCGGACGCCACCACCCGCACGTTGGCCGGCGTCACGGTGTCCAGCCAGTCGCCGATGCTGCCGAAAAACCTGTTTTCCGGGTCGAAGCCAAGCCCGCGCACAAAGTGCTCGAACAAATCCTGCAAATCCTTTCCAGCCAGCGAAAAAATTCCCAGCGCCACCAGCACCAGCAGCAGGCCTTTGACCAATTTGACGGCAACGATGAAATACAGCACCGGAGCGCGACTCTTCGGCTCTTTCGGCGGATTTTTCTTTTTTTCTTTTTCAGCCATTATCGGATTTTTGGCAAAAGCCAGTTTAACAATTCTGAAATGGCGATGCGTTCCTGTTTTCCGTCATCACGACGGCGGATGGTTACAGTGTCTTTCAAATTTAATTCCGGTTTTTCGCCGAGCGTGTCGAAATCAATCGTCACGCAGAACGGCGTGCCAGCTTCGTCTTGGCGGGCGTAGCGCTTGCCGATGGAACCGCCTTCGTCGTAATAAACATTCATCCATGGACGTAGCAATTCGCGGACTTCCTGCGCTTTTTTGACAAGTTCCGGTTTGTTCTTGAGCAACGGAAAAATGCCCGCCTTGAACGGCGCGATGCGCGGATGAAATTTCATCGTCACGCGCGTTTCGGATTTTCCTTTTTCATCCGTCTCGGTGACTTCGGAATACGCATTCGCGATCAGCGCGAGGATCAAGCGATCCACGCCCGCGCTCGGCTCGATGACGTGCGGGATGTATTGGCCGCGCGCCAGACCGTTCGCGTCTTCTGTCGCTTGCTTCGAGATTTGCTCCGGCGTTTCGTCCGGCTTGGCGGATTTCGTCAGATAATTTTTGCGGTTGTCGTAATAACGCTTCCACAAATCATCCTGTTTTTCCTTCGGCAACTTTGCCCACGCGGCGCGCAATTCGTCGTCGAACACGCCCATTGGCTTGCCGGAAAATCTTTGGTGCTGCGACAAATCAAAATCGCTGCGCGCGGCGATGCCTTCCAGTTCGTCGCCGGCTACGTTGCCGTCCGCGTCTTTTTTGCTGAACGGAAACTTGAACAAAATATCCGTGCAGGCGCGGGCGTAATGCGCGAGTTCCGCCGGTGTCTGCTTGTGAAAACCGAGCGTCGCGCGTGACAGCCCGATGCCTTCGTAAAAACGCACGCGTTCCTCGACCCAGTATTGATGCCACGCCTGCCAGCCCCAATTCGGTTCGGTAGTTGGGAGTTGGGAGTTGGGAGTTGGCGTGAAAACGCTGCCGTGGATGGCTTCGATGACTTCGTCCGGCTTGATGAAAAATTCCAGTTCCATCTGCTCGAATTCGCGCGAGCGGAAGGTGAAATTGCGCGGCGTGACTTCGTTGCGGAACGCCTTGCCGACCTGCGCGATGCCGAACGGGACGCGTTGCCGGGACGTTTCCAAAACATTTTTGAATTGCGCGAAAATCGCCTGCGCGGTTTCTGGGCGGAGATACGCGATGCCGTCCTCGCTTTCAACCGGGCCGACGTAAGTTTTGAACATCAAGTTGAACGGGCGCGGTTCTGTGAGCAGCGAACCATTTTCTGGATTAAAGCGTTGAGAATTTTCAATCTTCTCATTGCCAGCATTTCTTAAAATTGGATTTTTAATTCCGCGCTGCTCATAAAATTTTCGCGCAATTTTTTTTGCCGACTCTTCATTTTTTTCTTCGGCAACAAGCACAGAATAAGCGTCTGTTGATTTTTCTCTAATTAAATCCCAAAGCGGTCCTTCAAGTAATCCTTCAAACATGAAGTTGGCAACTTTGCTATCTTCACCGGCAAAAATTTGCTTTAGTTTTTCAGAAGCTTCATCAGTAAACAAATACTGAAGAAATTCTACTTCACTTTGCCCTTCTCTGCCAAATCCCCGTATAATCCAAGAGCGATCATTTTGTGGAAACGAATTAAATAATTTCCCGACAACCGTAGAAAAATAGCTGCGATTTGTCGCAGTAACATCATTAAAGACACTTGCGAGATATTCCCGCGAAACTGCGCCGGAGTATTTATAGGCAATTCCCGATTGCATCTCGATTTGATCCGCGCGAAATCTTTTTTTCGTCAGCAAACAATCGCACATCGGATCGCTGAACGTGTCCACATGGCCGCTGGCTTTCCAGATTTGCGGCGACATGATGATGGTCGCTTCGAGGCCGGCGACGTCGTCGCGCTGGCGGGTCATGGCG
>DASXED010000016.1:0-9539 GCA_036490295.1 Verrucomicrobiia bacterium
AATTTTCAATTCCTTCGCCGCCTTCGCGTCCTTCGCGCGACATCATTTATGAGGATGGAGTTCACATAGGCTTCAACCTTGCCGCGACGGATTTAATTTCTATAATTCCCGCGTGCTCGACATCAAACTGATCCGCGAAAAAACCGATTTTGTCCGCCAGCGTCTTGCCACGCGCGGGGCAGGGGATGAGACGAAGATTGACGAACTGCTCAAGTTTGACGAACTGCGCCGGAAAATTCTCGCGGAAGTGGAAACGCTCAAGGCCACTCGCAATCGCGTCTCGAAAGAAATCGGCGCACTGATGGGACAAAAGAAAATCGCCGAGGCCGAGGCGAAGAAGGCCGAGACAAAAGACTTGGGCGATAAAATTTCCGCACTCGATAAATCGGCGGCGGAAAGCGAAATCGCGCGCGATGCGATTATGCTGCAATTGCCAAACTTGCCGCACGAATCAATTCCACTTGGCAAATCGGCGGAAGACAATCCAGAAATCCGCGTTCACGGGGATAAAATAAATTTTGCCTTCAAACCTAAGTCACACGTCGAACTCTGCGAATCTCTCAAGCTGGTGGATTTTGCGCGCGCCGCAAAACTTTCCGGCAGCGGATTTTTGCTTTACACAAATTGGGGCGCGCGGCTGGAACGCGCGTTGATCCAATTTCTTTTGGATTTGCACACCACGGAACACGGCTACACGGAAGTTTCGCCACCGCTGATGGTTGGCGAGCAATGTCTGGTCGGCGTCGGACAATTTCCGAAATTCAAAGATCAGTATTACGGCGTGGCCGAAGGCGATGACGCGAAAAATCTCGGCAAACTTTATCTGATTCCGACGGCGGAGACGCCCGTCGCCAACATTCATCGCGAGGAAATTCTGGCGGAAAAGCAATTGCCGATTCATTACTGCGCCTATACGCCATGTTTTCGCGGCGAGGCGGGCGCGGCGGGCGTCGGCACGCGCGGCATGATCCGCGTGCATCAATTTGATAAAGTGGAATTGATAAAAATCGTGAAGCCGGAGAACGGTTACGATGAGTTGGAAAAAATGGTTTTGAACGCGGAAAAGGTTTTGCAACTGCTCGGCCTGCATTACCGCGTGATTTTGCTTTGCACGGGCGATATGGGATTCGGCAGCGCGAAGACTTACGACATCGAGGTCTGGGCACCGGGGCAGGGGAGTTATCTCGAAGTTTCGAGCTGCTCGAATTGTGAGGATTTCCAGTCGCGCCGGATGAACCTGCGTTACCGAGGACAAATCATAAGGAGAGAAATTGAAGGGGTTGCCGTTGAAGATCCAAAAGATTTGAAACCTCCGATCATAAAAGACACATACGAAAATAAATTTCCGCATATTCTCAACGGCAGCGGCACGGCGCTCGCGCGATTGTTCGTGGCGTTGATTGAAACGCATCAACAGCCCGACGGCAGCGTGAAAATTCCCGCGCCGCTGCAACCATATCTGAAAACCGATCGCATTTCCATTTAACTTGAACCACCAAGACACAAAGGCACCAAGGAATTTCTCCCATTCACTTTTCTTGGTGTCTTGGTGTCTTGGTGGTTAATTTCCGCGAATGAAAATTTTGTTGGCCAGCAGCGAAGTGCATCCGTTCTCAAAGACCGGCGGGCTGGCTGACATGGTCGGCGCGCTCGGCAAGGCGCTGGCGCACGCGGGCCACGAGGCGCGGATTGTCACGCCGCTTTATCGCGGCATCCGCGAAGAATTTCCGCAGATGCGCCGCGTGGATTGGTGGTTTGATTTGCCGCTAGGCGCGAATCGCGTTCGGGCGGAATTATTTTCGCTCGAAGTTGAAAAAAACCTGACGATCTATTTTATTCATCAGCCGGATTTTTACAATCGCGGCGGATATTATTTGGAGAATAACATCAGCTATCCAGACAATGCAGAACGGTTCATCTTTTTCTCGAAATGCACCGCGCATCTCGCGCGCTATTTGCCGTGGCGGCCGGACGCGGTCCATGTTCACGACTGGCAGGCCGGTCTCGTGCCGGCATTGATGTTGCAACAGCAGCGCGAAGGGTGGGGGAATCCGCCGCCGACGTGCCTGACGATTCACAACCTGGCCTATCAGGGAACTTTTCCGGCGGCTGCGTTCGCGCTGACAAATCTGCCGGAGGAATTTTTCACGGTCGAAGGCGCGGAATTTTACGGGCAATTGAATTGTCTCAAGGCCGGGATTGTTTTTGCCGACGCGATCACGACGGTCAGCCCGCGTTACGCGCGCGAAATCACGACGGAGGAGTTTGGCTGCGGGCTGGATGACCGGCTGCGGCTGCGGCAGAAAAGTCTTTTTGGCATTCTCAACGGCGTGGATTACGAGGAATGGAACACGACTAAAAATCCATTTCTGGCCAGACCGTATTCCGCGACGCGGACGATCGGAAAAACCGCGAACAAACTTGCGCTGCAAAAAGAACTTGGCCTGCCGCAGTCAAACAGCACGCCGCTGTTCGGCACGATTTCAAGGCTGGCAGAACAAAAGGGCGTGGACATCGAACTCGGCGCGCTCGAGGAAATGTTGAGCGCTGAAATGCAGTTTATTTTGCTCGGCAGCGGCTCGTCGGCTTATGAGCGCGGTTATCGCGAACTCGCGCGGCGGTTCCCGGACAAAGTCGCCGTTCGCATCGGCTACGATGAAAGTTTGTCGCATCGCATCGAGGCCGCGTGCGATTTTTACATCATGCCCTCGCACTTCGAGCCGTGCGGCCTGAACCAGATGTATAGTTTGCGCTACGGCGCGATTCCGATTGTCCGCACGACCGGCGGCCTTGATGATAGCGTGATAGATTTCACGCAGGACGCGGCGCGCGCCGATGGAATTAAATTCCAGGAATATTCCGCGCGCGCGCTGGCCAAGGCGATCCGCAAGGCGCTGGCAGTTTATCACCAGCCCGATTTGCTGCGGCGCTACCGGCGCAATGCCATGACGGCGGATTTTTCCTGGGGACGGGCTGTGGGCGAATACCTGAAAGCCTATGAACTGGCCGGAAAAAATCAGGGCGCGTTCGTGCCCTTGGCCGGCGAATTTGTCATTGGAGGCTGATGATCGTCGCGCTGGACAAGGTTGGCAAACCTGCGGGCGCGTTCGGCCACGGGACTGCGGGGGTGGTCCACCTGCGATGGCGCGTTCCACAAAACATAAAACTCGAAGTCGGAAGCCGCGCGCTTGTGCGTGCGCTGAAAGTCATCCAGCCGCGGACGCATGATTTCCTGGGCGACGGCCAGCGCAGTTTTCGTGTCATGCGGATTGCCGCCCGACCAAAGCTCCCGCCGGATTTGGAAACGGGAGATTTCGCCGCCGGGGCCGGTCGCGTCGTCATTGTCGCCGCTTTCAAGCATGGAAAGCGCCGACCAGCGATCCATCGCCGGAGCGGTTGAGGCAAACCCTAAAAAGGCAAAAAGAAACATGAACAGCCAAATTCTCACAATGGGAAATTAAAGCCCACGAATCAAAGGCCGTCAAGAATAGCCCGTGACGGCGCGGCAATTTTTCCTTTTTTATTAAAACACGCATATCATGCAACGCTGCGCGAAGATGGAGAAATTTAACTGGATAAAATGGATTCCGCGCGCATCAGAAATTTCAGCATCATCGCCCACATTGAACACGGCAAAACCATGTTGGTCGAGGCGCAGACGGTGGCGAATTATCATCTCACGTCGAAACGGAAACTGGCAACGTCCGCTCCACAGTGAACCGCCACCAAAAAATGACGCGCGCCAAGCCGGCACAATTGCGAAGTGAAAACCCCCGTCCAAAGTTCCCAAGTTCGTCACGGACTTGGTTAAGTCCGTCGTCAAAGTTCCCTTTTCATTGAATAAAGTTCCCAAGTCAGACGCCGACTTGGGTAAGTCAGACGTTTTCTTAGGTAAGTCCGGCTTTGACTTAGGTAAGTCGGACGTTTCTTTAGTTAAGTCAGGCTCTGACTTGGGTAAGAAAATCATTTCTTTAGTTAAGTCACGCTTCGACTTGGGTCTGTTAAGCTCTGATTTAGGTAAGTCAGACGTTGACTTAATTAAGAAAATGAGTAAAAAACGCCACTTTCATCTAAAAAAGGCCGAAAAGAGGCCGTTTTGGGTTAATGACACGGCCAATGCGTGAAATTCACGCATTTGTCAGGGCATCGTTCGCGCCGGGAGGCGTATTGGGGTCTGGCCGATTTCCAGTTGTGCAAATTGTCTCCCCGAAATTCGATGGTGGCGGAAGCGATGGGGAGCGCGACCGTCCCGGTTGCACCGTTCCGCGTCTCGCGGAAGGGAATCGCGGGGGATGTGTTCGGCGCGACGCCTGCGCTACCTTTCAAAAAATCCGTTTGCACCGTAGTCGCGAAATCTTTGTAGCGCGTGGATTTGATTTTTTGGCGGGGCGAGCGTCCCCGCGAGCCGTCAGTGAAAGCCCGTTAAGGCTGGCATATTTGTAGAAAATCGAAATTGAAAAATCCCAAGCTCCGCAGGAGCGGCATCAAAACGGAATTTTGTAGCAGCGGACGTCAGTCCGCTCATTATTCCGGCGGAGCGGGGAAAGTTAGAGCCGACTCACGTCGGCTGCTACGATTCAATCAACGGAATATGCCGCCCCGACGGGGCTTTGTTCCTCGCCCATCGGATGGGACTTGAGCCGCTTGGGAAGCGGCGAAAGGAATTTGCCAAAGGCGAAGGCTCGCAGAGCCGAGCGAGCGGGTGCGAGCGAATCATTGGATGCCGAAGGCAGGTGAGGGTTGATAATTTGTGGTTCTACAAAGATGCCGCGCCTACGGCGCTGCGGAAAAATCCCAACGGGATTACATCAATCAGCCCGGCGTTGCGAAGAATGAGCTACGACGGGTCATCGTCAAAACAAAATCAAAACCCCAACGGGGTTTCATCAAATGGATGGTGAAATGATTCAACTCTTTCAGAGTTGATGAAATGGTTTGGGACGTTCACCCAGTGTAGTGCTGGCGCACAACACTGGGCTGAATGATTCAATCCCTTTGGGATTGTCCGGCAAATCGTGGACGACGAAGCCACGTCCGGCGCGCCATTATGACTGCAACCTCTCAAAAAATGCGCACATATACATCGTCGTTCCGACGGAGCACTGGCGGCTCGTTGGTGGCATCTACCATGGCTGGCGGATAGATCCAAAACTCGGCGGTGCCGTCAACGTGAGTGACCCAAATCGGGCCGGAGGCAAAATTAGTGAAACCACCCGTAGCGTGAATGGCATCAAGCACTGTCTTAGTGAAACCGCCCGCAGCGTGAATGGCATCAAGCATTGTCATTCCCAGAACCCAATGATAGCAACCGGTTTTAACGACTCTTCCGCTGACATAAACGTATGGCTCGACAGCTTTTTTCGTCGCCATGACTCGTTCGGCCATATCCGTAGCCGTCTGTCCCCACGAGTTTTTGAGGTGTGGATTGGCCCCGGCTTTCATCAGTAAATCCACGATGTCCTGTGAACCGTGGTCGGCTGCTGACATCAGGGCGGTGTTGCCATCCACATCTGGCGCGTCAACTTTGATCCGAGGCTGGGCGAGCAGCAGGATGACCACATCACGATTTGTCTGATAAGCCGCAAGGGACAATGCTGCGCCGATATTGTTGGTCGCGTTCGGATTGACGCCCGCTGACAATAACACTTTGACGAAGTTCAAGGTTGTGTCTGTGTTTCCTTGAAAAGCTGCATCCGCAAGTTCGCGACCCTGAGGCTTGGCTCCGTGCGCCAGCAGGAACTTGAGCATTTCAAGATTCTGGGTCGTTACGGCACCATCCAACGGACTATACGTTCCGCAGCCGATTGGGGCATTGATGTCTATCCCCTGCTTGAGCAATTCCTCAACCTTGTGAATGTCCTGATCTTTAAGGATGGCCATTTGCATCTGCATCGCGCGCGGGTCAATGGGGATGGGTCTTGCCGGCTGGTTTGTCTCCTGAGTCAGACCCGCAAAACCAGTAACGGTGATGGCAAGCATTAAGAGTGCGATTAATCGGGTTTTCATATGTTCGGTATAATCCGCCAAGACATTCAAGCAATCGCCATGTTTGATTTCTGCTTTTATTTCACGCACAGCAGCAAGCATATTCCCGTTGGTTCAGTTGGTAAAATTATTTTCGCCGAAAATCTGGTCGAGCATGACTTTGACGTAGTGGCTGGCATGCCAGTCGCAGTGGTAATAAAAGCTGCCGGTCTGTTTGAGGACGCGGGCGAGTTGGATGCAGCGCGGCCTCATGTAGTCAATGTAGGCGCGGGTGGATTCGTGGCGGTCTTCAAAGGCGCGCTTCTCCTTGGTCTCGCCCCAAAAGACTTCGTAGTTGCGGTTGGAATTGAAGGGCGGGTCAATGTAAATGAGGTCAACGCAGGCGTCGGGCAGTTTGGCGAGCTGTTCCAGATTGTCGCCGCAGTAAATGACGCAGGTGTCGAGAAGAGACGAAGATTTCAAACGGCTCGCGGGGACGCTCGCCCCACCGAGGGAGTTTTCTTTTCCGGTAACTTTGTGTCTTGGCGTCTTGGTGGTTGATTCCGTGCCTGCTTTCTTGGCCATGCGCGAAGTTTGCGCTGGAAATTTGCAAGCGTCAATTCTGCGTTCATCCACCGCATGACTTGAATTTTCTTTCATTCATCCGCGTTGCGCGTATCTTGTCCGCATGAAGGCGTTGCAAATAGAATACCCTGAATCGTGGCCAGCCGCCGCCGGTTCGAGCGCGGAGCGGTTTGAAGACGAAGCGCGCATGGCGCTGGCAACCAAGCTTTTTGAAGTGGGACGGCTGACCAGCGGGCAGGCGGCGCAACTGGCCGGCGTTTCGCGCGCGGCTTTTCTTTTGAGCTGCCCGCAATGGAACGTTCCGACGGTGGCATGGGATTCCGCCGAACTGGCCGCCGAATTCAAACCGTTCAATTCGTGAGCCAGATTGTCTGCAACTCCGGCCCGTTGATCGCGTTGGGACTGCTCGGCAAACTGGACATTCTCAAATCGCTTTTTGACGATGTGTTGGTTCCTGACGCGGTGCAAAAGGAAATCGCGCAGGGCGGGTTGAAATCTCTCGGTTTGGAAGACTTTCAGCGGGCGCAGTGGATTCGCGTCGTTGCGCCAAAACAGAATGATGAATTGTTGACGGCTCTGCTGGATGACGGAGAAGCGGCGGTTCTCAACCTTGCGCGCGAGCAAGATATAAAATTGGTTTTGATTGATGAGCGCAAGGCGCGCAAAGTCGCCCGTGATATTTACGGACTTCAACCCATTGGCACGGCGCGAATTCTTGTTGAAGCCAAAAAGAAAAATTTGCTGGCCGAAATCGCTTCGCATTTTGAGAAACTGCGACAGGAGGGTTATTGGATCCATAAAGATATTGTTCACGAGGCTTTGCGTGAGGCCGGAGAAGTTTAATTAACGAATGGACGCAAAACACATACGCAATTTCAGCATCATTGCCCACATTGACCACGGCAAGACGACGCTTTCAGACCGCCTCCTGCATCGCACCGGCACGATCGCCACGCGCGATATGTCGGAGCAGTTGCTTGACGCGATGGATTTGGAACGCGAGCGCGGCATCACCATCAAGGCGCATCCGGTCACGATGCTTTACACGGCCAAGAACGGCGAGACTTACGAGCTGAACCTGATTGACACGCCCGGCCATGTGGATTTCGCCTACGAAGTGTCGCGCAGCTTGAGCGCGTGCGAAGGCGCGTTGCTCGTGATTGACGCGGCGCAAGGTGTCGAGGCTCAGACGGTGGCGAATTATCATCTCGCGGCGAAGTTGAACCTGGAAATCATTCCGGTCATC
Source organism: Verrucomicrobiia bacterium (assembly GCA_036490295.1). GTDB lineage: Bacteria > Verrucomicrobiota > Verrucomicrobiia > Limisphaerales > UBA11358 > UBA11358. The sequence continues at coordinate 7,796 of DASXED010000016.1, forward strand.
AACAAGATTGACCTCGGTCACGCCGACGTGCCGCAGGCGAAACGGCAGTTGGAAGACGTGCTGGCGATTCCGGCGGAACTGGCGATCCCGTGCAGCGCGAAGGAAGGCATCGGCATCGAGGACATTCTTGAGGCGATCGTCGCGCGCATCCCGCCGCCGAAGCCGACGGGCGAGCCGAGTTTGCAGGCGTTGGGTTTTGATTCTTATTTCGACACTTACAAAGGCGTCGTCACGCACGTGCGCGTTTTTAACGGCGAATTGAAGGCCGGCCAGATGGTGAAGCTGTTGCACTCCGGCAAAACCGTCGAGGTGAAGGAAGTCGGCAGCTTCAATCCGAAACCTTACACGCGCGAGAAACTTGAAGTCGGCGAGACGGGTTATTTCACGGCCAACATCAAAAGCGCGGCAGAAGTGAAAATGGGCGACACGATCACCGACGCGCGAAATCCGTCGCCGGTGTTGCCGGGCTTCAAGGAAATTCATCCGATGGTGTTCAGCGGGATTTATCCGATCAACACGGCGGATTACGAGGCGTTGAAATCTTCGATGGGGAAATTGAAGCTGAACGATTCCGCGTTCGTGTATTCCTCGGAAACATCCGTCGCGCTCGGCTTCGGTTTTCGTTGCGGATTTTTAGGCTTGTTGCACTTGGAAATTGTGCAGGAACGTTTGCGCCGCGAATACGACATGGACATCATCGCGACGTATCCGAGCGTGGTCTATCACGTGACGCTTTCGGACGGCACGCGCAAGCAAGTGGACAATCCGGCGTTTTTGCCGGACGTGACTTACATCGAAAAAATCGGAGAACCGATGGTGAAAGCGTTTGTGATTTGCCCGAACGAAAATATCGGCGACATGATGGCGCTGATTTCCGAAAAGCGCGGCGCGGTGGAACACACCGAAACGCTCGACGCGAAACGCGTGATGCTGACGAGCCTGATTCCGCTGAACGAAATTTTGATTGATTTCCACGACCGCATCAAAAGCATCACGCGCGGTTTTGGCTCAATGGATTACGAGCCGACGGATTACGCCGAGAGCGACATGGTGAAATTGGACATGCTCGTCAACGGCGAGCCGATGGACGCCTTTTCGTGCATCGTCCACCGCACGAAGGCAGAGGGCAGGGGACGCACGCTGGCGGAGAAATTGAAAGAAGTCATCCCGCGCCAGCAATTCGTGGTGAAAATCCAGGCGGCCATCGGCGGAAAAATTGTCGCGTCGGAAACCATCAGCGCGTTCCGCAAAGACGTGACGGCGAAATGTTACGGCGGCGACGTCTCGCGCAAACGAAAGTTGCTTGAGAAGCAGAAGGAAGGCAAAAAGCGGATGAAATCCATCGGCAACGTGAACATCCCGCAGGAAGCGTTTATTGAGGTGCTGAAGGCGTAAAATTTAATCATGGTGTATTGGCCAGTCGGAAGAAAGAGTTTCCCGCCGTTGGAATGATGGAGAGGCTTTTATTCGTGCCGTCTTCGAAAATGGTGAGACCATTGGTTGACCAATTTGTCGTGGCGAGATTTAAATTTTGCTCCAACACATAACCGGTGGCAAACGACGGCCATGAAATTTTAATGCTGCCGCCCGTTTGCTTGATGTTTAACGACGGCGACGTCTCAAAGTCGGACTGACAGGCAAAAGAGTTCGCCCACGCTGTCAAAGGCCAGATCCCAAGGATGGTTTAATCCCTAAGCAACAGTGCTTTGCGTTCCATTCGTCGTGAATTTATAGACGCTGCCAC
>DASXED010000024.1:0-37566 GCA_036490295.1 Verrucomicrobiia bacterium
CGGGGGACAGAAGACGAATTCGAAATTTGTGTACGAGTAATCGAATTTTTTCACTTCAACCTGGAGATCAGATTTTTTTTCCGATTTTTTGGCGGCGGCGATTTGTTTGCAGAGGCAACACGGATGTTTGCCGTCGAAGGTGTGCTCGATGGCTGTCTGCCAGGAGGTGGTGTGCAGGTTTTCGGCGAGCATCGTGGTCCAGGCCACGGACTGGAGGGCGAGCCATTGTGTTCCCGTCGCCGAAAGGACGGCAAGAATCATCAATAGGTAGCCAAATTTCCGGAACACGTTTGGAGTATCGGCAAGGGAGTTTGTTTCGTCAATGATTTCTAAAAGTCGGATGGTTCTTGAGGGCTCGGGAGTTGGTTGTGCCTTCAAAAAGCGGCGGAGGGCCGCCGCAGTCCAAGACCTGGCGGAATGTTGAGGCGCTTTTGCGCGGGTTGGCTTCCTGAGGTGCTCCGGCGCTACTTCAGTTTTTTTACCAGCACTTTCGAGTTGCGTCCGCTGTGGTCGTATTTTTCGCGGCGGGTGGGCGGCAAATCATCGGGCGTGCCTTCGGCGAAGCCGCCCTTGGATTGAAAATAAGTGAACGCCTGCGTCGAAAGCGTGAGCAGTTCGCCAAGCCCCATTTCGCGCGCCTTGTTCTCGACGAACTGGATCAGCTTGCGCCCGATGCCCTGGTTTTCGTGCGACGGATTGACATAAAGGCACGCGAGTTCGCCTTTTTTTTGTTCGGGATAAACGTGCAGCGCGACGCACGCGACAGGATTTTTATCAATCTCGAAAATAAAATAATCGCCGAGACTTTTTTCAATCACTGCGCGCGTGCGCTTGACGAGTTCGTCGGATTCGACGGCGGCTTTCGTCAGCAACTGGATCGCGCGGATGTCTTTTTTCTTCGCGGGCCGGATCTGTTGATACTCGTTCGCGTAAACCAACGTGCCGATGCCGTCGTTGGAAAAAACTTCCGCGAGCAAACCTTCGTCCACGCGGCCGTTGATGACGTGGACGCGCGGCACGCCGGATTTGCACGCGGCGGCGGCGTGTTGCGCCTTCGACAACAATTCCGGCGCGAAACCGGCGCTGTTCGTCTGCAACAATTTTTCCAGTTCGGCCACGAGCATTTGCCGGATGAGCTGGCCGTTGTAGATCAAGCCGTCCTGCGACGTGATGAAAATCAATTTGATCGCCTTGAGCGCGTCGGCGATGGCCACGGCGACGCCGTCGGAATTCACGCGATACGTTTTGCCGTCGCCGTCGAAACCGAGCGGCGGAATGACGGGCACGACATCCTGCGCCAGCAAGGTTTGCAGCAAAGCCGTGTCCACGCGCTCGACTTTGCCGGTGAACTGATGATCCACGCCGCCGATGATGCCCATCGGATGCGCGATGATGACGTTCGTGCTGGCGGCGCGGAGGTCGTTGGCGGAAAGTCCTTCGAGAATTTCGTGCGTGAGCCGGTTCGCGGCGTTGAGCGCGAGCTTGAGCGTGTTCGCGTCCGTGATGCCCGCGCCGTCGAAATCCGACGGCTTCACATTTTGTTCCTCGCCGAGCAATTTGATTTGCGCCGACGCGCCGTGGACGAGCACGACGCGGATGTTCAGCGAGCGCAACACCGCGACGTCAAGCAGCAGCGTGGCGAAATTTTCGTCGGTGACGATCGCGCCGTCAATCGCGAGGATGAAGGTCTTCTCGCGGAATTGCGGAATGTATTGCAGGATGCCCCGCAGGTCGGTCAGTTTCACTTTGGCTTGTTATTTTGTTTCAATGCAGAGAAATAAGTATTCGGTTTCGCGTTGGATTCAAATAATTATTTTGGACACGGATTGAACGCATCTGAAACACGGATGAAACGGCTTGAAAAATTCGCCCTGTTTTTTCGTGTGATTCGCGCATTTCGCGGTTAAAATTTTTGCGATTTGATGAATTTGAATTCCGAAAATTTTCCACAACGGCCAGCGTGGACCGAGATTGATCTCGGGAAATTGCGCCGCAATCTGCAATTGATTCGTGGCGATTTGCAAAAAAATGTCCGCTTGATGGCCATCGTGAAGGACGAGGCTTACGGCCACGGCGCGCTCGACGTGGCGCGCGTCGCGGTCGAGGAAGGCGCGTGGGGCTTTGGCTTGAGCACGCTCGAAGAGGCGATGACGCTGCGCGACGCGGGCATCACCGCGCCGTTGCTGCTGCTTGGCGAACGGCAGGAGGCCGAACTCGAATGGTGCGTGGCGCACAATCTCACCGTTTGTGTGAACGAACCGCACACTGTCCGCGCGGTCGCAAAAATCGCGGCGAAGTTTGGCAAACACGTTCACGTTCACGTCAAAATCCACACGGGCATGAGCCGTTACGGCGTGCGCTGGGACGAGGCGTTGCCGCTCATCGAAAAAATTGTCGCGGAAAAATCCCTGTCGCTCGAAGGCGTGATGACGCATTTCTCGCAATCGGATGAAACGGAAAAAACGTTTGCCAATCTTCAGTTCGCGCGGTTCAACGAAGTTTTGCAAGCGATGCAGCAACAAAAAATTTCCGTAAAGTTGCGCCACACCTGCAACAGCGGCGGCTTTCTGGATCTGCCGCACACGCATCTGGACATGGTGCGCGTGGGCATTTTGCTTTACGGCGTTTTTCCGTCGCTGGTCTGCCGGAAAATTCCCGGCATTGAGCCGGTCATGTCCGTGAAGGCAAAAATCGCGGCGATCCAGAAATTAAAACCCGGCGAAGTCGTCGGCTACGGAATGCGCTACACGGCGACGAGCGAGCGGCGCATCGCCATTTTGCCGATTGGTTACGGCGATGGTTTTCCGCGCGTGCGCAACGAAGGCTGCGCGCTCATCCATGGTCGGCGCGCGCCGTTGCTCGGCGGTATCGCGATGGACGCGCTGATGGTGGACATCACGGACATTCCGCAGGCGCAGATGTGGGACGAGGCGGTGCTGATGGGCAGACAAGGCGGCGAAGAAATCACCGTGCGCGACATCGCGAAGCTGAAAAATTCCGTGACCTACGACGTGCTGACAAGCTGGCGGCTGCGGCTGCGTAGAAAAAATGTGAATGGGAAATAATTAAACTCAACTTACAGTTGGCTCATCAATTAAACGAAATCTTTTCTGTCTTCGCAGATGTTCAACGTATCCCAACACACCTCCAAAATTGTTAAAATGATGTGATTTAATTTTGCGATACCAACCTTGCGGATGCCAATTTTGTTTATATTCCAAATCCTCTAAGAATTTATACCAATCATGAATGCCGCTTTCCGTATCAAAGAAGAAAACATATGGGAACACTCTGCCACTTGGTGTTTCAGGCCAAAGAATACGCGATGATTCGCGAAGCTCTAATTCGCAAATTGCTTTAATGATGCATAAATGACCAATATGACCCCCTTGCTGGCCAATCCATGGCGCAAAAAATACTGCGTCTCCAATTTCAGTTTCTAAAAATGCTGGCTGCGCACCAATTGGAATGCCCCAGCAATTAAAACTGCCTTGAGGAAATTCAGATCGAAGTTGTTTATCATTCAAAAAGAATTCTCTTTCAGCACCATTTGGAAGTTTTGAGATTATTTCATCGAAACTTCTTCGCTTCGTTATTGTAGATCCAATGTCAATGCCGTTTTCCTTTCCGATGTGCATGATAAAACCATTCATAAATTCGGACGATAAGGATTCATTCCTTTTTGTCCAGAGTATTGCTTCGTAAAAACTTTTTCTTCGTGCCTTTGTGCCTTCGTGGTTAAATTGAGCGCCGTGAAACTCCTTTTCTCCGAACAAAATTCCGACTACGAGAACTACCAGTTTCCGTATGCGGTCTGGGCGTTTCCCGAAACGGGCGAGACGCCGGCGGACATTTTCAACGCCGGCTTCCTGCCGTCGTCGCGCAATCTGGACCGGTTTTATCTGTGCCGGCAGGTGCGCGTGAACCTCGCGAAGTTCAAGCCGTCGTCCGAGAACCGCCGGATTTTGCGCAAGGGCGCGGGCATTGACGTGAAGCTCGTGCCGCGCGACAAGTTCGATTACACGCCGGAACGCCGCCAGTTTTTCAAGACCTACGCCGACATCAAGTTTGGCAAGGACGTGATGACCTTCGAGCGGCTCGACGCGCTGTTCGCCTCGTCCATCATCTCGCACCTGCTCGTGTTCACGGATTTGAAAACGGAAAAAGAAATCGGCGTCGCGACAATTTATTTGGAAGGCAAGTCGCTCGCGTTTTATTACTACGCGTTCTACGACCTGAATTATTACGCGCGCAACCTCGGCATGTTCATGATGACCTCGGCGGTGGCGCTGTTCGCCGAGCGCAGTTGCAAAAATCTTTACCTTGGCACGTGCTATTCGGACAACGCGCTCTACAAGACGCAGTTTGCGGGCGCGGAATTTTTCAACGGCTTCCGCTGGTCGGACGACCTGGACGAACTAAAATTTATCATCCAGCGCGACAAAAAGGATTTGTCCCAGCACCTGCTCGAAACGGAGGAATTCCGTGAAAAGTTTTACGGCGGCGACCTGGAAAAAATGACGGACGCGAGCGGGTTCCGGGTGAAGGTGAAGTGAAACTATGTAATCCACTTAATTGGCAAGTCGTTGAGTTTTTGTTTCAATGGCAAATCTCGACAATCGTTCCATGCGATCTCAACGACTTGTTGACTTATTGGAATATCTACGTTTGCAAAATCATCGTTACTCCCGTCTATATCCATGATTTCCATTTCAATTGAACCATCATCTAAAACATGAAAATCAAGAGATGCGCCTTTTGTGTTTGGTGGGTTCAAATACAATGACCTTTTGGGAACGCATAATTGCCGAACCTATTTTTTAAGTTCAGAAATATCTTTGGCTTCATGTTCCTCAAGACCGTTTCCGGCTGAATACGAGTAAGGAATGCCATCCATATAATCACAAAACCATTTTCCAAATTTTCCATCAAGCAATATCGCGCATCTTTCGGTTTGCAGCCAGCGCCGTAGGCGCGACATATTTGTAGAAACTATCGCAAAAAAAATTTCCAAGCTCCGTAGGAGCGGCATATTTCGCCCCGACGGGGCTTGATTTCTTTTTGGTGCGTGGTTCTACAAAGATTTCGCTCCTACGGAGCTGTGCTGCCAAATCACGTTCCCAAATTTCCATCAAGTCATACCGCGCGGCTTTCGGCTTGACGGCCCATCAGCGCCGCCAGTTCTGGCGGGCTTTGAGAATCAAAGCCTTTTCCAAAATTTCGCGCACGCCTTCGTCACGTCCGGCGCGTTGAGAATGGCCGAGACGACGCACACGCGCGTCGCGCCCGCCGCCAGAACGTCGCCGAGATTTTCGAGCCGGATGCCGCCGATGGCGAACCACAGGACGGTCACGTTCGCCGCCGCCCAGCGGACGTAGTCGAGCGTCACGGGTTTCGCGCCCGGCTTCGTGCCCGTCGCAAAGATTGGGCCAATGGCGATGTAATCCGCGCCCGCAACCAGCGCGCGCTGCGCCTGCGCGGGAGCGTGTGTTGACAAACCAATTTTTAATTTTGAATTTTTAATTTTGAATTCAGAAACGTGCGTGTGTCCCGCGTCGAAAAAATCTTCCTGTCCCAAGTGGCAAAATTCCGCGCCAAGTTCGCGCGCGATTTCCAGATGGTCGTTGATGACAAGGCCGACGTTCGCGTGTTTCGTAATTGGAATTATTTTTTCCGCCATGCGCCGGATTTCTTCGGGCGAGGAATTTTTTGCGCGCAACTGGATCAGATCGCTGCCGCCGTCGCAGAGTTGCTGCGCGACGAGTTCCGGCGCGCGGCCATGCAGGTAGGCCGTGTCCACGAAGGTGTAAAGTTTGCAATCGCCGAGCGGTTTCATGTCGTCAGTTTTCCCCGAAAATTGAACAACAAAGTAACGAAGGAACAAAGGAAAACCACAAAAAGTCTCTAGAGACACTTTGTTGCTTGGTTTCTTCGTTGTTAAAAAAAGGTCAGCGCGTGCGCTCAAATGCGAATCGCCAAAACCAGTCGCTTCGCGCGGCAAAAATTTTCAGCGGATTCGGCAGGGACGATGAAAGCAAAAATTGTTGCAGCCAGTTCGCCCAGCGCAATCGCCGCGAAAAATTTTCATCGCAAGCGCGCGCAATTTTTTGCCGCGCCTGCGCCCACGAAATTTCGCCGCGACTGAAAGCCGCCAGCGGCTCGACGGCGAGCTGTGCCGATTCAAACGCGAACGACATCCCGTTGCCCGTGACCGGCGGAATCATCGTCAGCGCGTCGCCGATGCACACCTCGGATTTTCCCGACGCGCGCTGCGGTTTCAACGACAGACCGGCGATGGAACAAAAAGATTTTCCGTCGAACTCCGCGCGCGCGAGCCGTTCGTGCAAAATTGTTCCCGGATTTCCGCGCAACAGATCGAATCCATTTTGCTGCGGCGTGTCAAAACCATTTCGACGGAACAAGCCGCAGACGTTCACTTCGCCGCCGGCCAGCTTACAAATGCCGACGTAGCCGTTTTTGAAAACGTGCATCTCCAAATCGGCAGCGGGAGAAACATTTCGCGCGTGGGCTTTCAAACCAAACCAGCGCCAGCCATTTTCGACCGGATGTAATTGACGCCCACTGGCGCGAACGGTTCCGTCAGAAAAATCATTTTGCCAGCGCGTGCTGGTTCGCAATTCGCCGCCGAGCCTTTGAAATTCGTCCGCAAGAAGTTTATCCATGGTAAAACGCGAAAGACAAAGTGCAGGCGACGGCAATTGGCGAACCGGCGATCTTGAATCTCCAGAAAAGAAAATCGAGGAATGCACTTCGATTGCGCCCGCATCCAGAAATTTTTCTTTCATTCCCAGCACGTCGAGAATTTCCAGTCCGCGCCCACTGACAAACTCGCCGCAGACGCGGTGGCGCGGATAATTTCCCGCTTCGTAAACTCTGACGGGAATTTCTTTTTTCCGAAGCGCGATTCCCAGCGTCAATCCAGCCAGTCCGCCACCGACAATTTGAATTGGTTTTGGCGCTGGCATTTTTGAAAAGTTTTAGGAGCGCGGGCGGTGTTCATCACACCATAAAATCAACTCGCGAGCGGGCCGCCCGCGCTCCTGCAGGCAATAAACAAATGGCTGAACAGCCCGGCGCGATGCTCGGTCAGCCGCCAGTTTTGCTTGTCCGGCCAGAGCGCGGAAAGTTCTTTGCCTGAAAATCCGGCACGAACGCTGACAGTTGCGTCATGCCGTGTCACGTCGTTGCAGCCAATCGCCCATAGTAATCGGCTGAAAAAGAGCGGCAGCGGTGCACGACGCGGCTCAATCGCGACAAACAATTTTGCGCGTTCGGAAATTATCCGAAGCAATTCCGCCAATTGTTCATTTTCAAAATGGTGCAGGAATAGGTTTGCAATGACAACTTCCTCTGAACTTTGCAGCCAGTCAAAAACGTCCGCGACGACCGCTTCCGCGCGCCAGCCGAATTTGGAAAATGCCATGAGCGTTTCGGCAGGAACATTTTTTTGCAGGTCAAGCAAAGTCACATTTATGTTTTGCCAGTGCGAGGAAAGTTTTTGCGCAACTGGCAAAAGAAAATTTCCATCGCCTGCACCGAGTTCGGTGATTTTCCCCGGCGCATGACTATTGAGATTATTTTTCAGCGCATCCGCCATGATTGAGTGGTTGCGCATCCACGCGTTGACGCGGCGCAAGTCGCGGCGTGAACGCAGTGCGCGTGGATCGTCAGGCGATAACGCGTCAAGAATTTCGGGTTGAACGATTCGTTTCACGCACCGCCCACTTCCAAAAATGCGCCGTGGCAACTGAAACCCGCGCCGAACGCGCACATCCACCACAATCCGTCCGGCACGTCTTTCAGCGCGCGTTCGAGGACGAAATAAACCGTCGGACTGCTGATGTTGCCGAATTCGCGCAGGACGGCGGCGCTGTGACGAACGTCGGCTTCGGTCAAATTTAATTTTTCACGCAGAGACAAAATCACATCGCGTCCGCCGGTGTGCAAAATCCAACCGGTGATTTCCTTGCGTTTTATTTTTGCGGCGGCGAGCGATTGGGAAAATAATTTTGCAACCTCGTCGCCCGCGATTTGCGGGATTCGCGGCGATAAAATGTTCCGCAGCATCCCGTTTTTGTGGCTGAAGCGGAGCATTTGACGTTTGTCGGGCGCGAGATTTGACGAGGCGAATTTCCATTCGACGCGGCGCTTGTTTTTCGGGTGCGGCTGGTTTGACAGAATTGCCGCGCCTGCGCCGTCGGCGAACAGGCACGCGCTGATCAAAACGCCGGGATCATCGTCGAGAAAAAATGCGGCGCTGCAAACTTCGACGCAGACGGAGAGAATTTTTTTAGCGCGTCCGGCAGTAAGAATGGATTCGGCGGCGCGCAAATTCGGCAGCGCCGCGCCGCAACCTTGCCCGACCAAATCGAGCGCAAAAACATTTTCGCGCAGGCCGAGTTGTTCGCTGACATAACTTGTGAGGCCAGGGCATAAATAACCGGTGCAGGTGCTGATGATGACGGCGTCAATTTCTTTGGCGGCGCAATTTGCATTTTTCAAAGCGCGTTTTGCGGCCTGCGTGGCGAGCGCGGGCGTGTGTCTGGTGAAGCGGGCTTGCAGCGCGTCGGGGGTTTGGTCAAAAACCTCGGAGAGTGGTTCGAGCGCGAGGTGGCGCGCGGCAATTCCATTTTCGCCGCAAAGGACTTTTTTCAGGATGGCGCGGGAGCGCGGCTTGAGTTTTGGAAACTGCGGGGAATTTTTCAGCGCCTCCCAGCTTTCGCACTGCGCATAGCGTTGCGGCGGCGCGGCGGTTCCAAGTCCGGCAATAAACATGAATGATTCTAGCGCGCGACCTGCGCACGCGCCACTTCAATGAGAGGCGCGGCGGACGGCTTTGTTCCGCAGAGAATTTTTCCGGTGAAGAAAAATTTTATTTCAACCCGGCGAGATAGCCGAAGCGCGCGCGGAATTGTTCGGGCGTCATCGCGACGACGGCGGCGATTTTGGCGAGTTGCTTCGCGTCTTCAAAATCTTCGCGTTCGAGGCGGATCATGTAGGCGCAGGCGCATTCGTAGGCTTCGCCGTCCACGTTGACTTTGCGGTTTTGCATCCGGCCGGTCTTGGGGTCGAGCATGTCGTCGAAAGGCAGGGGATTCATCTTGCCGTCCACGAAGCTGATGATGGCGCCGAATTTTTCGGCTTCGGGCGAGCGGAGAAATTTCACGGCGGCGTAGCCGAGGTCGCGCGTGTATTCTGCATCAAAAGGAATCGGGTCGGCGCAGCGCAGTTCGTAGCCGAGGTCTTTGTCAATGAACGTCATCTTGATGCCGAGCTTTTCAAGGCGTTGCGTCAAAAGTTCCTTCATCAGGCGGCCAAATTCAATTTCGCCGAGCCGCAAATGGCCGTGGTCGTCGCGGATGATTTTGCCGAAACGCTCCAGTTCGCCTTCGGGCATCACGGCGAGCAATCCTTTTTCGCCGAGCGATTCGATCAGCCCTTCGGCGAGCACGACGAGGCCGTAATTCGAGCCTTCGGCTTTGCGCTTGATGATGGAGCCGATGATGATGTCGCAGACTTCATCCACCGTGACGGGGCGTCCGCGAAATTCTTCCGAGATGATTGAAAGCGTCGCCGCTGAAGCCTTTGCGATGCCGAGCGCGAGATGTCCTGCGGCGCGGCCCATGCTGATGATGATATACCAGCGCGACGTGGTGCGCGCGTCTTCGATCAAATTGCGGACGATTTGCACGCCGTAATGCCGCGCGGTTTCGTAGCCGAACGTCGGCGCGGTTCCGGGCAGGGGCAGATCGTTGTCAATCGTCTTGGGAACGTGCGCGACCTTGATTTTTCCGTTGCTGCGCTTGGCGACGACGCTCGCGGAAAATGCCGTGTCATCGCCGCCGATGGTCACGAGCGCGGTGATGCCGAGTTTTTCAAACACGATGAAAAGATTCTTCATCTGCTCCTCGGATTTCGTCGGGTTGGTGCGCGCGGTGCCGAGGATCGAGCCGCCTTTGAGATGGATGTCCTTCACGTCGCGGATGGCCAGCGGCCTGATCTGCGTCGCGTCGCCCGTCGCCAGGTGCTTGAAGCCGTCGCGGAAGCCGATGACCTCGTAACCCTGGTTGATGCCTTCGATCGTGGCCGCCGCGATGACGCCGTTAAGCCCGGGAGCCGGCCCGCCGCCGACCAAAATTCCAAGTCTGCCTTTGCTCATTTGAATCCGTTTGGTTGTTGTTTGAGAACGTGAACGCTGGAAGATGCGCGGGTTTGGGAAAAATTTCAAGAAAGTTTCTCAAAGCGGACGAACGGCCTTCGCGTTGGAGTTCAAACTTTAGTTTGCCCGATGCCGGAACGAAGACAGGCTGAAGCCTGAACTCCAGCGAAAAATTTCAATTCCATTCTTGCCGCAATAAATTCACAATCACGGAAATGAGCCGTGCTGTATTTATTGATCGCGACGGAACGATGATTGCCGAAAAGAATTATCTGTGCCGCGCCGAAGACGTGGAAATTTTTCCGGCGACGCGAACCGGGCTGAAAAAACTTTGCGCCGACGGTTTCAAACTGTTCATCGTCTCGAATCAATCCGGCGTCGGACGCGGTTATTTCACGATGGCCGACGTGGAAAAGTTGAATCAGTTTATGTGCGCGGAACTCGCACGCGATGGAATTAGCTTCGAGAAAATTTACATCGCGCCCGAAGCACCCGATAAACCGAGCCGTGGACGCAAACCGTCGCCGCAATTTTTATTCGACGCGCGGGATGAATTTGATCTGGACCTCGCGGAAAGTTTCATGGTCGGAGACAAATTGATTGACCTCGAATGCGGTTGGAATGCAGGCGTGAAAAAAAGTATTCTCGTCCGCACCGGCTACGGCGCGGAAACCGAGCGCGCGGCGGCGGGCAAATTCGCCAGCGCCGTGATCGTGGATGATTTGGATAAAGCGGCGGATTGGATTTTTAGCCAGAAATAATTTATGTGCGGCATCATCGGATACGTCGGGAAAAAATCTGCCTCGCCAATTCTGCTTGAAGGATTGCGCCGGCTGGAATATCGCGGCTACGACAGCGCGGGCGTCGCGCTGTTGCATGAAGGCAGCATCCTTGTCCGCAAGAAAAAAGGAAAAATTGAAGAAGGACTTGCGCGACTTTTGAAATCCGAACCCGTCGCGGGAAATCTCGGCATCGGCCACACGCGCTGGGCCACGCACGGAATTCCTTCGGACAAAAATTGCCACCCGCATTTGGACGCGAGCGGAAAAATTGCCGTCGTCCACAACGGCGTGATTGAAAATTACGACGCGCTGAAGGAAAAACTTCTCGCCGCCGGACATAAATTCAAATCCGACACGGACACGGAAGTCCTCGCGCATTTGATCGGCGATTACTATGAGAAACGGCGAAAGCCCGGGAGCGCTGGCGTCCCGCCGGCGAGTTCGTCTTCCGGCCAATTTTCAACACGCCGGCGGGACGCCAGCGCTCCCGGCTCGGGCATTTTAACCCAGGCCGTCTGCGACGCATTGCGCGAAGTCATCGGCACTTACGGACTCGCCGTGATTTGCGCGGACGAGCCGGGCAAAATTGTCGGCGCGCGGCGCGGCTCGCCGCTGATCATTGGAATTGGCAAGGGCGAAAATTTTCTGGCAAGCGACGCCAACGCAATTGTCGCGCACACCAAAAAAGTCGTTTATTTGAACGACTACGACGTGGCGACAATTACCGCCGAACGCTTCGACGTTTTGAATCTCGGCACGGACACGGCCAATGTCCAGATCAGCAAACTGGAATTTTCGCAGGAAGACGCCGTGCGCGGCGATCATGCGCATTTCATGCTCAAGGAAATTTACGAACAGCCGCGCACAATTGAAAACGCGCTGCGCGGGCGCGTGGATTTGAAAAATGCGACGGCGCACCTCGGCGGATTGAATCTTTCGGAAAAAGAATTGCGCTCGATCAGCCGCATCATCATCGCCGCGAGTGGCACGAGCTGGCACGCGGCGCTGGTCGGCGAGTATTTGATCGAGGAATTCGCCGGGATTCCCGTCGAGGTGGAATTCGCGCACGAATTTTGTTATCGCAACGCGCCGCTGGAAAAAAACACCGTGCTGCTGGTGCTCTCGCAATCCGGCGAGACGGCGGACACGCTCGCCGCGTTGCGCGAGGCAAAACATCGCGGCCATAAAGTTTTGGCGATTGTAAATGTGGTCGGCAGCACCATCGCGCGCGAATCCGACGGCGGTATTTATATGCACGCCGGCCCGGAAATCGGCGTCGCCTCGACGAAGGCATTTGTCTCGACGCTTACGGTTTTGTCATTGCTGGCCGTGCATTTGGGACGGATGCGAAATCTTCCGGCGAAACGCGCGCTGGAAATTCTCCGCGCCCTCGAAGCCGTGCCGAAACAAATTGAAAAACTACTCGCGCAAAATGATTCGTTAAAAAAAATCGCAAAGAAATATGCGAAGGCGGACGATTTCTTTTTTCTCGGGCGGGGCTACACATTTCCCATCGCGCTCGAAGGCGCGCTCAAGCTGAAGGAAATTTCCTACATCCACGCCGAAGGTTATTCGGCGGCGGAAATGAAGCACGGGCCGATCGCGTTGATTGACAAAAAGACGCCGACGGTTTTTCTCGTGCCGCAGGATTCGATGTATGACAAGACGATGGCGAACCTCGCGATGATCCGCGCGCGCCAGGGCCCGATCATCGCGCTGGCGACCGAAGGCGACAAGGCGATCCAGAAAGTGGCCGACGACGTGATTTACCTGCCGAAGGCGCTTGAACCGATTTATCCGATCCTGGCGACCGTGCCGCTGCAACTCTTCGCGTATCACATCGCCGTCGCGCGCGGCTGCGACGTGGACAAGCCGAGAAATCTGGCCAAGAGCGTGACGGTGGAGTGAAAAATAATTTTTCATGGAAACTAAAAAAATCCGTGATGCGTTGGCCGATATTACCGCCGAGCAAGACCCGACTTTGAAAAGTGCGAAGCTTGCGTCGTTGTGCAGCGCGCTTTGGCTGGAACATGGAGTCGAGCTTGTCGTGGTCGGCGGTTCGGCCATCGAGATTTTGACGGAAGGCGCGTATGCGTCCGGCGATCTCGATATGTGCCATGCCACGGGCGCAATGTTGCCGATGACTCAACGAAAGGAAATCATGGGCTTGCTCGACGCGAAAGGCGGCCCGCGCAACTGGCAGATCGCCGGGATGTATCTGGATTTGCTCGGCCCGGTCGAAAGTTTCGCCCGCACGCCGTATCGCCGCGTGGCCGCGCCTTACGGAAATCTTCTGGTGCTACAACCCGAAGACCTGCTGGTCGAGCGTGTGCTGTGTTCATTTTATTTGGGAGAAAGCAAGACCGCGCGTGATTGCGCCAAAGTTCTTGCGTCCGTTGCCTTGCGCAAGGAAATTGAAATGAACTGGGACGAAGTTCGGCGGCTTGCCAATCTGCCGGAATATCGTAACCTTCCACAGTGCGTGCAACTCGTGAAAGAAGTCGCCGATGAACTCAAAATCAAAAGTCCCCTGCATCCCGATTGAAGGCTCGATCAGTTGGGCGGACTGGCTCAAAGGCCGTCGCGCCCGCCGCGAGAGCAGCAAGCTGGTTGCGCCCGGCGTTATCCGGCGCAAAACAAGTTCCAGCGACCGGCGGCTGAAAAAACTTTTCAACGGCGAACGCGGCCTGCCTTTCACCCCGACCGGGAAACTTTGAAGCGCCGTCGCGCGCGGCTGCGACGTGGACAAGCCGCGCAATCTGGCGAAGAGCGTGACGGTGGAATAATTCATTTTCATCCGCGCTGAATCTGTGGCTTAATTAAGCCCCGTGAAGATTTACATTTTGGTTGCCAGCTTCTTTTTGGCTGTTTTCAAAATAGATGCTGACCAGATTAAAACGAATCAGCCGAATTTCAATTGTGGAATTGAAATGAAAACCATGCCTCCGGCTGCTTCGCTTTCTTCGGATTGCAGAACATACTCCAAGAAAATTTTTTCTATTGTTAACAACAAATGGGACAGTTTGCTTGAAGAAACGAATTCATTAAGCCATGACCGATTTGAAGAAGTGACTGTAACTTTTGATTTATATTCAGATGGCAAAATTCTCAATTTAGCTGCTTCTGAAAATACCAATTCTGAATTTGCTGCGATTTGCTTAAAGGCGATAAAAAATTCTTGTCCGTTTCCAAAATGGACAGACCAAATGCCACTTTCGATAAAACAAAATTACTGGACAATAAAATTTCATTTTATTTTGAATTTATCACCGCCGTTACCAAACTAATGAAAATCGTTGCATCATTCCCGCGAGGCCTGCCGGCGCGTTGCTTAAAGAAACTGGCGGCGGGACGCCGGCACTCCCATGCTGCCAGCGGTTTAGATTTGAACGATGATGAAGCGCGCGAGGTCTATGCTTTATGGAACAAGGGCGAACTCGATGGCCGTCTTGTGGAGACCACGGGCCGCATTTTCTCCAAGCCTGGCGCAAACTTGCGGCGCGACACAATTCTAAAATATGAATTCATCTGAAAATTCCGCCGCATTCGGCGCGCCCGGCATCGGGCCGCGCTGGACTTCCAGCGCCAAGGAGGGTCTCGGCACGGCTTATCACACGAGCTGCCGTTTGTGGTTCACGTTGAGCCACGGCATCGTGAACGAAATTTATTATCCGCACGTTGACCAGCCGAACACGCGCGATTTCCAATTTCTCATCAGCGACGGCGAAACGTTTTGCCACGAGGAAAAGCGCGATCTGGATCATAAAATTGAATACCCGGAACGCGACTGCCCTTTTTACCGCCTCATCAATTCAGAACGCAACGGACGTTACCGGTTGATAAAATACGTGCTCACCGATCCGCACCGCTCGGTGTTGCTGGTGCATACAAAACTCGAAGTGCCCGACAAATCTTTGCGCGGCAAATTAAAACTTTACGCGCTGCTCGCGCCGCACCTGTCCCGTCACGGCGCGGGCAACTCCGGCTGGTGTTCCGAAATCAGCGGCCTCAAACTTCTGCGCGCCGAACGCGGGGACACGCATTTGGTCATGGGATGCAGCGCGGGTTTTTCCCGCCGTTCCGTCGGTTATGTCGGCGCGAGCGACGGCTGGCGGGACTTGACGGACAATTTCAAAATGGACTGGGAATTCTGCGCCGCCGAAAACGGGAACATCGCGTTGACCGGCGAAATTGATCTCCAGCGCAAGGATGAATTTACCATGGCAATCGCCCTCGGTGGAAGCTGCCAGAGCACGGGCGCGAAATTATTGCAGTCGCTGGCCGAGCCGTTTGATTCGCAGCGTGAAAATTATGTCCGCCAGTGGCAGCGCACGGTGGTCAATCCAAAATTTGATTTTGCCGCGCAGACTTCTGACGGCGGCCACATCTACCGGTTGAGCCGCTGCGTGCTGCTCGCGCACGAGGACAAAAATTTTGAAGGCGCGCTCGTCGCTTCCATGAGCATCCCGTGGGGTGAAACCAAAGACGACAACGATTTGGGAGGCTACCATCTGGTTTGGACGCGCGACCTGGTGCAGAGCGCGACCGCGCTGCTTGCGTCCGGCCAGACCGGCACGCCGTTGCGCGCTTTGATCTGGCTGGCCGCCGTCCAGCATCCGGACGGCGGTTTTCCGCAAAATAGCTGGATCAACGGCGCCGCGTATTGGTCGGGTTTGCAACTCGATGAAATAGCCGTGCCGATCCTGCTGGCGTGGCGTTTGCAACGCGAAGGAGTCGCTCTCGGTTTGTTTGATCCGCAAGTTATGATTATGCGCGCCGCCGCCTATCTCATCCGGCAGGGGCCGGTGACGGCGCAGGAACGCTGGGAAGAAAACGCCGGTTACTCACCCTCGACGCTCGCCACGATTATCGCCGGCCTGGTTTGCGCGGCGGAATTTGCCGGCAAAAAGTCCCGCACCGGCACGGCGGATTTTATTTTCGCCTACGCCGACTGGCTGGCCGCGCACATCGAAGAATGGACGGTCACGACGCGCGGTGAATTGGTTGAAGGTCTGCCGCATCACTATGTCCGAATCAATCCGACGGATCCGCAGGCGCCCGACCCGCACGCCGATCCAAATGTAACAATGATTCAAATTGGCAACGGCGGCGGAATTCATCCGGCGCGAAACATCGTCGGCGGCGATTTCCTTCAGCTCGTGCGGCTTGGGATTCGTGCTGCGGACGATCCCATTGTGCAGGATTCCATCAAGGTCATTGACCGCGTGCTCAAGCGCGACCTGCCGCAAGGCCCGTGCTGGCGGCGTTACAATCACGATGGCTACGGACAAAAAGACGACGGCGGTGCTTTCGACGGAACCGGCGTTGGCCGCTCGTGGCCGATTTTGACCGGCGAACGCGGCCATCACGAACTCGCCGCCGGACGCGATCCAAAGCCATTTATCGCCGCGCTCGAAAAATTTGCCAACAAAGGCGGAATGCTGCCGGAGCAACTCTGGGACGCCGATGATTTGCCGGACGGCGGAATGAAGCGCGGCCGCCCCACGGGTTCGGCCATGCCGCTGTGCTGGTCGCACGCCGAATACATTTCACTTGTGCGCAGCGTCCACGACGGCGTGTGTTTTGACCGGGTCGAACCGGCGTTCCAGCGCTACGTTGCCAAGCCGGTTAAAAGTCATCACGAATTTTGGAGTTTCCGCCATCAACTGCGCCGGACACCGCGCGGAAAAATTTTGCGCGTCATTCTTGCGGCGGAAGCAACGGTCGTTTGGTCGGATGACAATTGGGCCAGCACAAACAAATCAGAAGTCCAAAATGAAAGCGTTCTCAACTTGTGGTTTGCGGATATTCCGACCAAGTCCATGCCTGCGGGTTCGCTGGTCGAGTTCACCTTCTTTTGGAAGAACGAACAGCGCTGGGAGGGTAAAAACCATTCAGTCACCGTCGTCAAGGCAAACACGGAAACAAAAAAACGAAGCTGAATGAAAAAATAATAGGCGGCCAAAAAATTGCGCGAAATTTCTTCCGGGCAAAAATTCACTGCGCGGCTTCGAGCAATCGCACCGGCCCAATCAAGCCGGATTCTTCCAGCGGCGTGTTTGAGGTCAATTTGCGGATGTTCGTTTGCGTGAACCGCTTTTCCGGCGGCAAACTCGCGTCGCCGATGATCCGGTTCGGCCAGAAGTTGACGACTTGGATTTCCAGTTTGTTCTCGCCGGATTTTACCGCGCCGGAAATGTCCGCGCGAAACGGCGGCGACCAGGCGATTCCCAGATTTTTCCCGTTCAAGGAAATTTCAGCCAGTTCGTGAACGTCGCCCAAATCCAAAAATAATTTTGAATTTTGAATTTTGAATTTTGAATTGTCCCAGTCAAAAGTTTTTTCATAAGTCGCCGTGCCGGAATAAAATTTGATTCCCGGTTCGCTGCGCGCCGTCCAACTGACAAGCTGGTCAAATTGCGCGGATTCCGGCCCGCCCCATTTCGGGTCGAAATGAACCGTCCACGCGCCGTTGATTTCTTCGAGCGGCGAAAATTTCAAACTGTTGCCCGTTGCCGTTGCCGGATGTTCTGCCGACGGCTCGCGGAAAATGACGAAGAACGAACCGCACGGCGAAAATTCCAGCGGCACAATCGTGCGCCCGTCTTTTTCTTCGTAAGCGGCGGCGAATTTATGTTCGCCGGAAACAGCGTCCCAGATTTCCGGCGCTTTGCCCGCGACTCGAAAAACACAATTCATGGAAACGAAATTCGTCGAGCGGTTGGCGACGAAATAAATTTCCGCGCCGTTGGCGGTTCGATGAATGTAATCGAAATTCATTGAAGGTTGTGCCGCCGCATAATAATCGGCAGCAAAAGTAGAAGGGTTTGAGGTTGGGACAAATCCACAATCCGGTATTACACCGTCACTTAATAAAACTTCGCGCGCGGTTTTATCGGCAATGACGCGGCCGGAGCCGATTTTTTTGTCCCAAATTTCGTCGCCAAGTTTTGCAACTTCGTTGTCGCTGGCCGGGAAATTTTTCAGCGTCTCGCTGTGCATCGGTTTTGGCCCGACGACCGTTGCGCCGGCGGCGACAAGTTCTTTTATTTTTTCCAAGACCGGCAGCGAAATTACGTCGCGGTCCGGCAAAACCAAAATCCGGTAGCTCATGCCGTCGGGCAGAACAATTTTTCCGTCGCGCACGCTCGCGCGCGTGAGCAAGGCTTCCTCGGTGATGACGTCATAATCATAGCCGGGCAAAATTTTTGCCGGATCGGATTTTTTCAATTGCGCGAAATTCGGAACATGGTCGCCGTAATAATAACAAACGTCGGCGACGAACAAACCTTGTTGCAACAAAAACTGGCAGCGGTTGATGTAATTGAAAAACGGTGCGGACATTTCCCACCAAGTCACTTTGGGATTCAAATGCGTGCCGGCAAAATATTGTTGTCCGGGAATTCCAGTCGAGTCGGGCGAGCAGACGAACGCGTGCCAGACAAGCCGGTTCATGCCTTCGCACAACGCCTTGTCGAACGACGGTTTCAAATTGCTCCAGATTTTTTCCTGCCAGTTGGGGCCGATGGTGGTGAAGCCTTCGTCCTGCGTGATGCGATGGCCGTAAGTATGCGCCGCGCTGGCGGGTTGTTTGACGAAGAAACGATTTTCGTCGCCGATACGATGCTCCCACGACCACGCCCAAAATTCGCTCATCGGCACGTCGTCCCAGCCGAGGTCGCGTTGCGCGTCAATCGGCACGGCGTGCGGCCCGCCAGATTCGGGATGGATTTCGAGGCCGTGCGCGTGCGCGTTGTCGCGGAAAAGTTTGTAATGATTGTCAATGGTCAGTTCGCCGAGCGTCTTGCGGAAATCGAAAAGAAAACGGTCGCTTTCGTCGCGGCTGTTGACGATTTTTCCGGCGATGACCGGCAGCCACGGCAACAGATCGTAGCCGCAGCGTTTTTGAAATTCCGCGCGCAGCGTCGGCGTCCAGTTGACATTTTCAACCTCCCAACTGTCCGTGTGCAAAAATTTCAACGTCGTTCCCGCGAGCGGCCCGGCGTCGGCGATGAGCGGTTCGACGACGGCGTTCCAGTAGCGTTGAAACGCGCCGGCGTCAAAAACATCAAGCGCAAACGAATCGTGGGTCGCGCCGGGCGCGCGTTGCCAGCCTTCGCTCGCGGTGGAAACATAGGAGTGATCGCCAATCGTATAACCGAAACGGAAAATCTGCCACGTGCCTGCGGGCGCGCTCCAATTTAATTTTTTAGTAGCGCGGGCATCCTGCCCGTTCGACGCAGGCAAGATGCCTGCGCCACTAAAATTTGAAGTCAAATCAACCACGTCCGCCGCTTGCGCGTCTGCTTCGCTAGGCGTTGCGGGAAATTCCTGAAACAGCGGCGACGTGTCCGGCGTGGAAAAAGGTTCGAGTGTTTTGAGCAATGCTTTCTCTCGCCAATTTTCCAGCGGACGATGCGATGGCGAGTTTTCTTTGACGCGATAGGCGACGACGAACGAATCACGATAATAATTTTCACGGCTTTGGGGAACGGGCAACGCGGCGTCAAAATTTGTCGGCCCGATGATTTGCGATTCCGACCATGTTAATTTTTTCGCGGCGTCGTCGGCGGTGACCATCGGGCCGCCGAGATTCCAGCCGCTCTGGATGTTCAAGCTGATTTCGAGGCCGAGCCGGTTCGCCTCGCGCAGCGCGTGCTTGTAAAGCTCGCGCCATTCGGGTGTGAAAAAAGTCGGGCCGTGCGGCACTTGCGCGTTGCCCCATTGATCCGCGCCGCCGGCGTCAATGATGACCGCGCCGCCGAAACCTTTGGCCTTCATTTGTTCGAGATCGTGCGTGATGGATTCCTTCGTGACGTTGCCATTGAGCCACCACCAGTAAGCGCGCAGCCGCGCGTCGTTCGGCGGATTTTGCCAGCCTTGTTCGAGCGCGGGCGGATTGCCAGAATCGGCGAAAGCGACGGCAGCAGGTGAAAGCAAAGTGGCGATTGCGAGAATGGAATGGATTAAGAAATCCGGTTTTAGTTTCCGGCGGTTCATGGAAATTTTGTGCGGGCGATGGCGCATTTCGGCGGCAAGTATATTAAAAATTGTGAATAATGGAGAATTTATAGCATCCCCTAATTGGGGGATAGGCAGAGACTGGCTGCCGTGGTAGATTTTCCACACAAATCCGAAACAACTTCAGAACAATTGACCAAAGAATTAAATTATGAAACAGCAAATCCTCAAAATTGCGCTGACAATTGCGCTGGCAATCCCGGCAATTTCCAACGCGCAAGTCGTGATGACTGCCAATGATGCGATCGGCACAACTTCGTTTAATGCTGCTGGAACTTGGAGTCCCGCCGGGGCACCTGCCGCCGGTAGCACCTATTCCACTTTAGGTTTTCTTTTGCGGTCACCGACTACTGCCGGAAGCTACACCTTCACAGGCAATTCACTCACGGTCGGAGGAGGCAATGGAGGTGGAGCGAACACATTCTCACCAGTCAGCGCCAACAATGATGCTCTTATATTCAAGGTCAGCGCCATTACTCTTACGGTCAACAATCTGATTCTGGACGGCGGGCAGATTCGAGACGGGAACGGAGTGGGTCAAGCGGCTTCACTGGACGGAAATATTACTGTTACCGCCAACGGTGGCTCGTTTATCGCCCAGGACACGAACTTCATTAATTCAGCCATAAGCGGCTCGGGAACAATCTACATTGGTGACAACGGCCAAACCACCGACCAACGTGCAAGAATCGTTTTTACGTCCGGCGCAAGCACTTTTAACGGCAACATTATGATGACGAACACCGCTGTTAATACTCCGAACAGAAGCATACTCGATTTTGCCGCTGGGAGCCTTATGAATTTCAAGATTGGGGCCAATGGCGTGAACAATAAAATCAGTGGTGTGGGAACTGTCACCTTCAGCGGCAGCTTTACCTTCGACCTGTCCACCGCTGATAATACGATAGGCGATAGCTGGGACATCGTGGATCCGAGCGTCCTTTCAACTTACAACAGTTTAACGGTTAACGGATTCACCCAGAACGGAACTTCGTGGGACGATCTTACGAAAGGCGTTGATTACGATTTCAGCCAGACGACCGGTCTTCTGACGGTGGAAGCCGTTCCAGAACCTTCCATCTTGGCCTTGTGCGGCATGGGCCTCGCCGGATTGGTCGGCTGGAAGCGCCGCAAATAAATAAATTTGCGATTTTGAATCGCGCAAAATTTCAGCCGCCGAAAATCCCATTCGGCGGCTGATTGCTTTTCCGGGCGGCGTCTCAATTTGTAGTGTCGGCGCTGTGCGCCGATTTCGAGCCAGAGGCTCGACGCTACATTGCCGTTTCCGGGCAGTGTCCTAATCATCATCGTAATCTTAATCTCTATGAGACCTCTGCAAACAACTGTAGCGGCGCTCTGTGAGCGCCGTTTTCGGCGGTCATAGACCGCCGCTACAATCAAACCATGCCGCCGCCGTTTTCCGGTCGCGCTTGCCAAAGTCCGGGTGGCGGGTATAACTTCACGTCCACGCCCGTAATTTGTCATGCCGCAACCGAAAACAAAATCACGTTTCCATTTTTTGCGCCGAAGACCGGATTGCCTGCGGGCGATTGCCAGCGCGATGATTTTGATTTTTTCTGCGGCGACGGCGCTGCCGCAGGATGACGACGCGAGCAAGGCGCAAACCGCCGACGCGCTGAAGCATCTGGGCAAATGGGTTTGGAGCCAACGCACTTACGACAAGCAGACCGTTCACTTTTGGAATTCATTCGTCATCCCGCGCGGCGCAGCCGTCACGAACGCAGTTCTTTATGTCACGGTGGACAACGGCTACCGGCTGCTGCTCGACGGACGCGAAATCGGGCGCGGCAGCGACTGGAAAACGATCACGCAATACGATTTGAAATGGCTTTTGAATCCGGGCGAGCACGTCCTCACGGTTGAGGCGTTCAACGACCGGCTCGCGGGCGGCTTGATCTTCGGGATGCAAATTGACATGGCGAACGGCAGGCCGCTGGAAATTTTTTCAGATGAATCGTGGAAAATCATCCCGCCCGAAGAAGAAAATTGGGAGAACATCAGACATCCTCCGGCAGGCTGGGCTTCCGCAGTCGTCATGGGCAAAATGGGAGAAACGCCGTGGACGCCATGGCCGATGGCGGTGGCGTCCGTGCCGCCGCTGCGTCCGCTCACGCTGCGTTTCTGGCAGACATTGTGGTTTCAAATCACATTGCTCTCGGCGCTGGGAACCGTCGTGCTGATCTGCCTCTGGCTGCTGACGCAACTGGCCGCGCAATCCAAGGCGCAGCGGCTTTTGAACCTGCACCGCGCCCGCATCGCGCGCGACATCCACGACGACCTCGGCGTGCGGCTGACGCAACTTGTCCTCCTCGGCGAACTGGCGCAGAATGAATTGCCGGAGCAATCCGAAACGCGCGCGCAGATTGACAAAATTTGCGAGCAGGCGCGCGAACTGGGTTATGCGATGGACGAAGTGGTCTGGGCGGTCAGCTCGCGCCGCGACACGCTGCGCGACTTCGCGGCGTTCGTCTGCAAATCCGCGCAACTGTTTTTGCAGAACACGCCCATCCGCTGCCGGTTGGACGTGGAAAGCGAATTGCCGCCGACGCCGTTTGATCTGGCGATCCGCAGGAATCTGCTGCTTGCGGTGAAGGAAGCGATCAACAACGCGGCGAAACATTCCGGCGCGAGCGAATTGTTTTTGCGCATCCACCGGCGCGGCGACGGCGTGTATGTCGCGGTCGAGGACAACGGCGCGGGATTTGACATTCTGC
This sequence comes from Verrucomicrobiia bacterium, assembly GCA_036490295.1. GTDB lineage: Bacteria > Verrucomicrobiota > Verrucomicrobiia > Limisphaerales > UBA11358 > UBA11358. Next base: position 22,719 of record DASXED010000024.1, read on the forward strand.
AGGCGGATTTTACGCGCAACGGGTTGACGAACATGGCGCAGCGCATGGACGAAGTCGGCGGAAAATTCACGGTTCACAGCGCGCGCGGTTTCGGCTGCCGGATTGAATTCAACCTGCCGCTCACGCACGCGCGGCGGCGTCCGCGCTGGCTGAATTGGTTTTCACGCGGGCCGGAGCAGCCTGACGAAACGGAGCATCCGCCGCTGACTGTTCCCGCTGAAATGGAAACCATCGAAGGCAATCTATGATGAAACGCGAGACCGTCCGAATTTCCGCAGTGCCGCGATTAAAAATCGCGCTGGTCGAGGACAAGGCGGACTTGCGCGACAGTTGGTCGAAGCTCATCAATTCGTTTTCCGATTTTTCCTGCGACTGCGTTTGCGCCTCCGGCGAGGAGGCCTTGCGCGTGATTCCCGCCGCGCAGCCGCACGTCGTGTTGATGGATATTTTTCTGCCGCGAATGTCGGGCATCGAATGCACAGCGCGCCTGAAAGAGCTTTTGCCGAAAACGCAAATCGTGATGCTCACGGCGGTGGACGACAATGAACTGGTTTTCATGGCGCTGCAGGCGGGCGCGGACGGATTTTTGCTCAAGCGGACGAAGCCGGCGGATTTGCGCGCGGCGCTGCTGGAAGTGACGCGCGGCGGCGCGCCGATGACGAGCGAGATTGCGCGGCGCGTGGTGGAATCGTTCCGGCGTCCGCCCAAATCGCGCGGGCAGACGGTTCATTTGAGCGCGCGCGAGGAAGAAGTTTTGATTCTGCTTTCCAAGGGCTATTCCAACAAGGAAATCGCCGATCAATTGTCGTTGAGCGTCGAGACAATTGGCAGCCACTTGAAACACATCTACGAAAAAATGCACGTCCGTTCGCGCGCGGAAGCCGTGGCGCAATACATGACCGCCAAGTCTTGAAGCGCGTCTGGAATCTTGCGTTCACGGTTCAGGGTTTTCGAGTTCTGAACCTTCAGCCCTGAACTTTGAACGGTGAAAGAACCGCAGCATCCCGTATTTGGGGGATGGAGACACGCCGTTTGGTGTGATAGACTGGACGGACATCTGGAATAATCACAACCCAAGAACCCTGTTTAATGAAAACAATCAAATTGTCCCTTTGCCTGCTGGCGGCTTTGCTTGCCCCGCGCTTTGCGCTCGCCGATCTCACCGGTCCTTACACGGTGGACGCGAACACGCTGTTTCTTTTTCACTTTGATGAAGCCGCAGGCGGCACGGTTGCAGCCAACGTCGGCAGCAAGGGCGGCGTGGCTTATTCCGTGAATGAAAATCCCGCCTCGGCGACGCCGCCAACGGTCACCACGATGCTGGGAGCCACAGGATATTCGACCAATTCGATTTCCTTTAACAACTGCATGACCAATCCGGTTTCCGGCTACGTCTTTGGTTATGACTTCAATAATTCCGGCGCCTATGATGGTGAGGGAACCTATCCCGCCGGCGATGCGATGGGACTGACGAATTTTAACATTGGCAACGGCGGCCAGACACCGTTCACCCTGGAAGCCTTGATCCAGCCGACTTCCACCGCTGCCGCCCAGGAAATCATCTGCACCGACAGCTCGGGTAGCAGCCGTGGATTTCAATTCCGCATTAACGCGGGCGGATTGAACTTCCAGCAAATCACCAGTGGTGGAAGTGTTTCCGGCACCATTCCCACGACCGGTCCGGATGCGTTTGTGCCCGGCGCGTGGTATCATGTGGCGGCAACTTATGACGGCACGACGTTGAGACTTTACTGGACGAGGCTGGATCCATCCGTCGGCGCAGCCCACCTGCTCAATTCATCGGCGCTGACAATTGGCACGGCGGCTGGCGCCATCGTCGGCACGTTGGACATCGGCAGTGACAACCGGGCCGTGGCCAACGAGCAGTTCCTTGGCAGCATTGACGAGGTGCGCATCAGCAGCGTCGCCCGCGCCGCGAACCAGATGCAGTTTTTTTCGCCGCTGGTGACCATCACGCAGAACCCGGTCAGCCAGAACATTGATTACAACCAGAATGTGACTTTCAGCGTCGGCGCTTCCAGCACGACGTCGCTCGGCTATCAATGGTTTTTTAATTCCAACTCCATCGCGGGCGCGACGAACAGCAGCTATGCCATCACGAACGTGGCCGCCGCCAATGGCGGCTATTACAACGCAATCGTGACGAACACCGCCGGCTACGCCGCCACGAGTTCGCCGGCGTTGTTGATTGTCGGCGCGGCGAATTTCTTGAATCATCGTTACAGTTTCACGACGGACACTTCCGACAGCATCGGCAACGCCACTGGAACGAATTTCGGCACCGCAACGGTCGCCGGCGGCGCGCTCGTGCTGGATGGATCGAGCGGCTGTTATATGCAATTGCCCGGCAATTTGTTCAATGCCGCGAATTCAACCGCCTTGACCGTCGAGTTCTGGGCCACCTACGGGGCCAACGCGAACAATGTCCATGTGTTTGATTTTGGTTCCACCAACACCGCCGCCATAATCAACAGCATCAATTATGTGGGCTTCTCGCCGCACAACGGCGCCGGCGGACAGCAGATTGACATCAGCGCGGGTGACGAGTCATTTCAACAGACCGTCACTAATTCGGGCACGCTCGACGGCCTCACGCGGCACATCGCCTGCGTGATTGACCCGCCGGACCAAACGATTGCCATTTACACCAACGGCGTGCTGGAGGCGATCAACACCAACATGACGGTTGGCATCGCCAGCCTGAACGACGCGATCTCCTTGATCGGCGGCTCACTTGACCCGGCGTTTCCGTATCTGAACGCGAGCATTGATGAACTTCGCCTTTACAACGGCGCGCTGGCCGGCTTGAGCATCAAGCAAAGCGATGATCAGGGACCGAACATCGTTCTGGCGGACGGCCCGGGCAAGTTCTTGACCCAGCCCGCCAGCGTTTCCGTGCCGGTGGGGCAAACCGCCATCCTCACGGCGGCGGCGGTCGGCTACCTGCCCATCAATTACCAATGGTTCAAAAATGGCGCGCTGGTTTCCGGCGCCACCAATTCCAGTTATTCCTTCCCGGCTGTGATTGGAGACAACAATTCAACTTTTGTCTGCTACGCCACGAACACCATCGGTGTCACCACTTATGTCACGAACAGTTTGACGGCCACGCTGACCGTCTTCCTGCCGCCCACGCTCGCGTGGCTGGATGCGGCGGACGGCGGCGCGGACAGCAGTTGGAACACCACGTCGCTTGACTGGACCAATCCTGCGGGCGGCGGCGTGATCGCGTTTTCACAAACCAACGGAGTTTTGTTCGACAGCCGCGGCAGCGGTTCGCCCAATGTGGATATTGCCGATTCCATCCTGCCCTACAACATCACGGTCAATGCCGCGTCCGACTATATGCTTTACTCGTCGGCCAACACCGGCTCGCTCGTCGGCCAGACTTCCATCACCAAGCTGAACTCCGACACGCTGACAATTGATCTGACCAACAATTTGAGCGGCGCCACGACGATTACCGGCGGCAAGCTGCAAATCGGCAATGGCGATTCCTTCGGCACGCTCGGCAGCGGCCCGGTGACAAATAATGCCACGCTTTCATTCAACCGTGGTGACACGGCTTTGAATGTTGGCAACAACATTCACGGTTCCGGTCTGGTGAGCTTTGACGGCCCCGGCACCGTGGCGGTTTCGGGCGCGAGCGATTACACCGGCGGCACGCTGATCAACGCGGGCGTTTTGAACCTGCAAAGCAGCACCGGCCTCGGCGCCACGGACGGCGGCACGACTATCGCCAGCGGCGGACAACTTTACATCACGGCGAACGTGGATGTGGCGGAAGGCTTGACGCTGAACGGCAGCGGGCCGGATGGCAGTGGCGCATTGCGCAAAGGCGGCGCGGGACTCACGACTGACAACGACGCGGTGACGCTGGTGGCGGATTCGACCATCGGCCTTGACACAGGAGCCACTCTTGTTTTGAGCAACATGGTCAGCGGCGCGGCGGCATTGACGGTGAATGGCGGCGGCACTTTGGCGTTAAACCATGCCGACAGTTACAGCGGCGGCACCACGCTTGCGGCGGGGATCATTGATGTCAACGTCAACGGCGCCTTGGGCACCGGCACAGTCACGGCCCAATCTGGCGGCGTGGCAGCCAGCTTTGTGTTGGGTGACGGCATCAACTTCACAAATTCGTTTGTCGCCAATAATGTTTCTCCGGGCACCTCCGTCGGATTGCTGATGGTCAATGACAACACCAACGGCACGGTCACGACCGTCAGCGGGCCGCTGGAGTTTGATGACACGGCGGCCAGCGGCGGCGATTTCATCGGCCCGATCTCGTCGGGTTATTTGAACGTCACCGGGACGATCACCAACACGGCGACTGGCGCGGTTTCTTCGCGCAATGGATTCGTGCGCTTCTCCGGCGGCGGCGAATATACGACATTTGATCTTAACCAGGGAACCGCCTCCATCGGGGCGAATAATGGAATTAGCCCTGACGCAGCGCTGACACTGGCGGCATCGGGAGCCGCCACCTTTGATCTAAACGGCTTCAATCAGGTTCTGACTGGATTGTCCGACGGCGCGACAAACCCGGAGTTGGTGACGAATAGTGCGGCATCGCCGGGCACTTTGACCTTAAATCTGTCGGCTGGCAGCACCTACAGCGGCGTGATTGCCGGCAACATGGCGCTCGTCGAAAATGGTTCCGCGAACCTGTTGCTGGCCGGAACCAACGCCTACACCGGCAACACGACGGTCAACGGCGGGACGCTGGAACTCGCGCAGCCGTCATTGGCTGCGAACTCAACGGTGGCTGTCGCCAGCGGGGCTGCGTTGCAGTTGGATTTCCCGGTGACGAACACCGTGGGGGGACTCGTGTTGAACGGTGTGCACCAGGCTCTCGGCGTCTACAACAGCACCACGGGTTCACCTTACATCACCGGGTCAGGCAGTTTGCTGGTGGCGGTATTGGCGACCGGCCCGACGAATCTCATCGCCACCGCCAGCGGCTCCAATCTCATCTTGAGCGGTTTTGGCGGCAGTGCCGGTGGCACCTTCCATGTGCTGTCCTCGACCAACCTTTTGACGCCGCGGGCAAGCTGGATCACCAACAGTGCGGGTGTGTTTGATGGCAGCGGAAATCTCAAGGCAACCAATGCGATCACGCCCGGCGTGCCGCAAAATTTCTATATCATCGCGGTTCCTTGAAATGAATTCTCAAGGTTGTAAAAACCAGTTGAAAAATCAAAGGCTGGGATGAAAGTTGACGTGTGACTTTCACCCCGTGCCGCTGCCGGGTTAAAACAGAAATTTATTGTTAATGAAAATTGAAAATTGCAAAACCAGACGGGCGTTCACGCTCATTGAACTGCTGGTGGTCATCGCCATCATCGCGATTCTGGCGGCGATGCTTCTGCCCGCGCTGGCGGCGGCCAAGGAAAAAGCCAGGCGTGCCCAGTGCATGAGCAATCTCCGGCAGATCGGCATCGCCAGTGTGATGTATGCAGGCGATAATAATGACAAGTTTGAACCTGCGGCTTATAACGCGGGATGGGCTGCCCAAAACCCGTTTGAATTTGATGGTGTTCTGCTGGCGACGGCATCACAGTTGGGATTTAATACCAATTCCGGCTCGGTTTCTGGCTCCATTTCGCCGACCATTTGGACTTGCCCAAATCGTCCGACATTGCCCGCTCCCAATGTTTGGCCGAATCCTGCAACTTGGGCCTTGGGCTTTGCCTATTTCGGAGGAGTTACCAACTGGACTGTGAACACGACCAAATATCCCTCTGTAAGTCCGATTAAAACATCCTCTTCCAAATCTTCATGGATGCTCGCGGCGGACTTGGTTATCAAGCTCAACGCATACGGGACGGAGCCGTCTGTCTGGACCGACCCCACTGCGGCGGCGAACACCGGCACATACGCGTTGCCGGCGCATAAAAGAGGCACCATTCCGGCGGGTGGCAATGAGGTCTTTGCAGATGGCTCGGCTTCGTGGATCAAGGCGGAAAATATGTATAATTTTTACACGGCAAACGGCGGAACCAGAAATTTTTATTTCAATCAGGAAGACGTGGGTTCATATCCGATCTCGTCAACCAAACAATTTCCCAACTGACAAACCAAGATTGCTTTTATTTGAAAGTTTCTATTGTGGGTCGTGACGCTTCATTTTTCAGCAGGACACATCAAGTGTCCGGTCGTTCGCAAAAACGCAATGCGCATTGGATTTGCTGCATGATGCTTTTTGTTTTTTCATTGTGTCATGTAAATGCGCAAACCAATTCGCAGCAGGTCTACCTTCAATGCCTGACAAATTTTGAAACTTATGCGGAAACAATCTGGCACACGGCCAGTTATTCCGGCGCTCCGGCGGATTCGGGTTATTGGGGCGACGGCGGCGCGCAGGCCGGCAACAACGGCGGCATTCGCGGCAACGGCGGCATCGCCGTGGCGTATGCCACATTGGTCGTCGCATTGCCGGATGATCCGCGGACGGCTACGCGATTGTCGCGCATCCGGCAGGCGTTGAACTACAATGCCGCCACGCATTTCACTGGCACGAACAATGCCGTCAACGGGGTTCAATGGGGCTGGGGCGGTCCCGGTGGTCTTGACACGGACTGTTCCACCTGCAACGGCTGCGCCGACTGGCAGTCGTCGGAATGGGCCGGTTCGATGGGTCTGGCCTGTCTGCTTGTGCAGAGCAACCTGCCCGCCGCCACCGTTGCGGCGGTGCAGCGTGTCATCGCCTCCGAGGCGACGCATCGCGCGGGCGTCGCGCCCTGCACGCTGCCGCTTTCCAGCGGCGACACGAAGGCGGAGGAAAATGCCTGGGACGGCAATCCGTTGTCGCTCGCCGCCGCGTGGATGAGCGCCAGCAACAGCGCCGCAACGTGGCTCAACTCCGCTCAATCATATCTGGCCAACACTTACACCGTCGCCAACACCGCCGGCGATCCGCTTTCAAACTGGGTCAGCACGGTGACGCTTTACCCGGAGTTCGCGCTGGTTAACCACGGATTTTATCATCCGACTTACGAAATGGTCGCGGGAATGTCGTCGGGTGATTCGATGTTGATGGCGCGGTTGTCGAACACAAACGTCGCCGCGCAACTTTCGCCTTTCGCCGATCACAACGCGCTCATGGTCTGGACGACGAATCTTTCCGACATGGTTTTTGACTCCGGCGATTTCGGTTATCCGTCCGGGCTGGACTGGGAATTGCACGACTACGAGCAAAATTCCTACATCGCGTGGATGGCCGCGCATTTCAACGATCCGCAGGCGCGCTGGGACGACTGGCAGCTCGCGCAACTCGTCCGTTTCCGGCAGGTCGTCAACGGCAACGGCGAATTCATCGGGTCAAGCGGAGGCGGATTTTATCGCGAAGCGGTCGAGGCGCGGCGCACCGCCATCGCGTGGCTGCAATGGGCCAACGCGGATTTTCCCACCGGCCCGACAAATTCTCCTCCGCCCGTCGTCGCGAATTTTCCCGACGTCGGCGTCATCGCGCAACGCAGCGCGTGGGGTTCGGTCTCCATCAGTTACAAGGACACGATCATGGGCATGGTCGAGGCGGCCACGGCTTCATTTCCGAGCAACACATTTCTGGCGACGCCCGCGCTGCCCGGCGGCTTCGGCCACGGCTCCCTGGGAAATCCAACTTCTGCTTCGCTGGTGAATTTTGCGACCAACAATCTCGGCTTCACCGCGCAACTGCTTTTGCAAAACGGCGCGAACGGCCAGACGCGCGTCTATGTCAACAGTTGCGGCGAAAGCGTCGGCATCGTCGAAGTGCCGCTGCCCGCGACCGGCGTGACCGGCAGCACGGCGGGCTGCTTCACAAATGGAATTGAAAACGATCCGCTCACCGGCGGCACGCGGCTCGTCGAATGGAACGGCGGCTCGGCGACGATCACCAACCGCACCGGCGTCACCAAAAATATCAGCAGCCAGTGGGTTTGCGTTTCAGGACGCTACGGCATGGCCACCGGGCCGGGCGGCTCTTTTCGTTATGTTGCCGCGAATGGCTACAATCGGCTCGGCGCGGCGCAGGATTATTTATCCGTCACGCCGCAAACCCGCCTTGGCGCGCGCTACATGGTTTGGTTTCCGACAAAAACCGCCGCGCAAACCGCCACGCTCGCCGGGCAGATTTCTTGGACGACGAACGGCTCAAATCTCGTGCTGGCGTTTCCGGGAAATGGCGTCACCAACGTCATCAACGCGGTGTCCGCGTCCGTCCCGTCGGGCAACGGCACATGGACTGCCGACGCGGACGGAAACTGGAGTGACGCCGCAAACTGGTCGAATGGCGCGGTCGCGGACGGCGCGGGTTCGACGGCGGACTTCAGCACGTTGGACATCACCGCCGACCGCACCGTCACGCTGGATTCGTCGCGCACCATCGGCGCGCTGAATTTTGGCGACACTTCCGGCGAGCAAAACTGGACTCTCAATTCCACGAACGGAAATGTCCTGACACTTTCCGCCGCCGCTCCGGCAATCATCGTTGGGGAAAATTCAGCGACGATCAACGCGCCGCTCGCAGGCACGTCGGGTTTCACCAAAAGCGGCGCGGGCACGCTTGTGCTCGGCGGCGACAATTCCATTTCCGGCGCGGTGAATCTCGACAGCGACAGCACCACCGCCAATGATGGCGCGGTTCGCATCACCAACAGCGCCGCGCTGGCGGACGCAACTTCATTGAGCATCCGCAACAACAACGGCGGCAGTTCCATTTTGCAGCTCGACGGTTCCGCTAGCGACGTGGACATTTCCCCCGGCATCAGCATCGCGGGACGCAACGTGGCCGTGGCGACAATTGAAAACATCGCCGGCAGCAACACGATCTCCGGCGATTTTATTTTTGCGTCCGGCGGCGGGAATTACTGGTTCGATTCCGACGCCGGCACGCTCAATTTGTCCGGCGCAATTCCTGTCAGCGCGCCCACGGTTCCGAACGGGCGGACATTGACGTTCATGGGCGCGGGCAACTTTCTTGTTTCAGGCGCCATCAACAACGCCAATGGTTTCGCCGTCAGTGTCGTCAAAAATAATTCCGGCGCGTTGACGTTGAACGGCGCGAACACTTACACCGGCCTGACAACCATCAGCGCCGGAACTTTGAGCGGCATGGGAATCATCGCCGGGCCGGTCACAATTTCGCCGGGCGCAATTTTGTCGCCCGGCGGAAATTCAATCGGCACTTTGACGATCAACAACACGCTGACCAATTTCGGCATGATTTTAATCCGCCTGGACAAATCCGGCGGCGCGCTGACGAATGACAGCATCACCGGCGTCACCACTTTCGCCCTCGGCGGCACGTTGCAACTGGCTGCGTCCGGCGACCAGATCACCGCCGGCGACAGCTTCAATTTATTTTCCGCAGCCAGCCGCCAGTTTTTTTTTACAAACATCATTCCAGTGACGCCCGGAACAAATCTGGTCTGGAACACGAACAATCTCGCGACCAACGGCACGCTGGCAGTGTCGTTGGGAAACATGAAACCGCAAATCGGGCGGATTTTTCTGACCGAAACCAATTTGGTCTGGAGCGGCGGCGGCGGCGCGGCGGGATACGGCTATTCAATTCTGTCTTCCACGGATTTGACTTTGCCACTGGCCAACTGGAGCCTGGCTGGAACGGGCGTCTTCAATGGCGACGGCAATTTCGCCGCGACCAACAACCTGTCGCCTGAAGCGCCGCAACAATTTTATGAGTTGCGCACTCCATGATTGCGAAGACGATGAATTTGTTCAAACTGCGCCGCTTGAAATCCCCTGCCGGGCACGATGGCGAGCGTCGGGCGCAGCGATGAGATTTTTTTGAGCCGCGCGGCGGCGGTTTTGGGATTTTGCATTTTAGAAATTTCGGATAATGCGTTCGTATTCGTCATGCGTGCCGATCCAAAACCAAAGATAGCGGCCATCGTCAAAAGTTGCCAGCGCGCGGAAACCTGAACCGGCGCGGACTGACCACAAATCATTTTTGATTTTCTTGAAACCGAGGGATTTCAGCGAAGGATTTTTTTGCCAGAGCTTGAAATTCTTGCGGGCGATTTTCTGAACCTGCGGCGGCAAATCCGCGAGGCAATCCCAAAATTCCGGCAGCGCGGAAGATTTCACGGAAAAGGCGTGGCTTTGCCCGCGCGATAACCAGCCTTGGCCTTGGCGATCATTTTGTCCAGCCGCCCGGCCTTGGCGTCGGCCTCGATGTGTTCATCAAAAAGCCGCTCCCGCAATTCATCCAACCAGTCACCGACCTGATAAACTGCTTTTGAGTCGAGCTTTTGAATCGCGCTTTTGATTTCTGCAACCGTGCTCATGGGAAAAGTTTAATTCAGCAATCACCGCATTGCAACGGGCTTTTCAGCGCGTGATGAAAGCCGCTGCCGAGCACGATGGCGAGCGTCGGGCGCAGCGGTGAAACTTTTTTGAGCCGCGCGGCGGCGGTTTGGGGATTTGGAGATTTCATTTTGAAACAAATATATTCGATGAAATCTGAAACCACGTAATTGGATACCAATTAGATGGCGAATCAAATCCATTTGTATTGCTTGTATCAAAAACAAAAATTTCTTTTCCGACCCAATGATTTCCAAATCGGATTTCAAGATGTCTGCCATGTTCAGGCCAAATTGCGACCCTTGTGCCGCTATATTCTCGTCCCGAATAACTTTTCAAGTTAGAATAAAGAAAGGAAACAGCAGGAGTATTTGTTAAATCTTGAGGGAATAAAAATGTCCAATCATTAGTTCCTAATTGGTCAAACAATTTTTTTGCTTCACGGTTAACTTCATCAATTCCACCGGCTGTTTCAAAAAGCTTTTGCGCTTTTTCCGGTGTCATTTCTGGCACTTGTCTTCGTCCAATGAATTCTACGATTCTTGGAGCAGCGATAAGAAATATAAGAACGAAAATAAATACTGTGAAAATTTTTAGAGCAGTTGGCATATTGATTTAAGTTTTGTTTCTGTTCGCCGACTTGATTTCTTTCACCGCTGCATTACTATACTTTCCCTTTGATTATGGAATTGAACAATGACGAAATCCGCCGTTACTCGCGGCACCTGATTCTGCCCGAAGTCGGTCTGGCAGGCCAAAAGAAAATCAAGGCCGCGAGCGTCCTGTGTATCGGCGCGGGCGGTCTCGGCTCGCCCATTGCCATGTATCTCGCCGCCGCCGGCATCGGCAAGATCGGCATCGTGGATTTCGACACGGTGGATTATTCCAATCTGCAACGACAAATTTTGCACACGGACGCGGACATTGGCCGCTCCAAAGCGGAATCGGCGAAGGAAATGATCAATGCGCTGAATCCGAACGTCGAAGTGGTTTTGTATAACACGCGCATCTCGTCCGAAAACGCGCTCGATCTCATCCGCCCTTACGACATCGTCGTGGACGGCACGGATAATTTCCCGACGCGCTATCTCACGAACGACGCCTGCGTGATTTTGAAAAAGCCGAATGTCTATGGCTCTATTTTCCGCTTCGAGGGACAGGCGAGCGTGTTCGCGCCGCATCTCGGCGGGCCGTGTTATCGCTGTCTGTATCCCGAACCGCCGCCGCCGGGAATGGTTCCGAGTTGCGCGGAAGGCGGCGTGCTCGGCGTGTTGCCCGGCATCATCGGCTGCATTCAGGCGAACGAAATTTTGAAGCTCGCGATTGGCAAAGGAAATTTGCTCGTCGGCCGTTTGCTCTTGTTCAACGCGCTCGACATGAAATTCCGCGAATTGAAATTGCGTCGCGATCCCGCATGTCCCGTTTGCGGCGATCATCCGACGATCAAGGAATTGATTGATTACGAAATGTTCTGCGGCATCGAACCGACGCCCGTTGACAACGGCAATCCCGACGAAGTCACTGTGCAGGAAATGAAGAAGGCTTTGGACGATCCGAAGCTCGGCATCAAGGTCGTGGATGTGCGCGAGCCGTTTGAATACGAAATCGCGCGCATCCAAAACGTGCCGCTGCTGCCGATGAGCGAGTTGCAAAATCGTTTCACGGAGCTGGACCCGAACACGCAATATTATCTGCACTGCAAGGTCGGTTCGCGCTCGCTGTCCGCGTTGAGTTTTCTGCGCGAACAGGGTTTCAAATACGTCAAGAGCGTCAAAGGCGGCATCAACGCGTGGTCGGATGAAATTGACCGCAACGTGCCGAGGTATTGAGTTTTCAATTCGCCTCGCAATACAGCAGGTAATTGTGCTACGTTTCCGGCATGAATCACGAAGTTCAAGATTCAATCAGCCTTGAATTGGCGCAACGAATTGCGTCCGGTCTGCCGCTGCATCCAGAATGGCTCGATTTTGCTTGCGCCAATCTCGAACGCTGGTCGCGTTTGAATTCAAATTCTCCATCGCTCTTGCGTTGCTACGACGAATGGGAAAGATTGTTGCAGCGAAATGTTTCAGAAATTTGCGCAACGTTGACCGCAGAAACGGAAGAAGGCCAGCGGCTGCGTCAAAATTCGCCGTTTGCCGGAATTCTTTCGCCGGACGAAGTATGGGAAATCAAATCACGCCATCGTCATGCAACGGCAACAGCTTGAGCATATCATCCGCGCCGCTGCGGGCATAACGGGCGCAAAAGAGTTTGTCATCATCGGCAGTCAGGCGGTGCTCGGTCAGTTTCCGAATTCACCCTACGAACTTCTTGTTTCCATCGAAGCGGATTTATTTTCTCCGCGCAGCCCGACGGACGCGGACTTGATTGATGGCAGCATCGGCGAAGGTTCGCCGTTTCATCAAACATTCGGCTACTATGCACATGGTGTAGCTGAAGAAACCGCTGTGTTGCCTTCGGGCTGGAAGGAACGACTCATTCCGGTTCAAAATGAAAATACTGGCGGCGGAAAAGGTTTATGTTTGGAAGTTCACGACCTTGCGGTTTCAAAACTAATTGCCGGACGAGAAAAAGATTTGAGCTTTGTTCAAATTTTGCTCCGTCATCATCTCGCCAAATCCGAAATTATTCTCGACAGATTAAATACTGCTTCAATTGATTCGCAGCGACGAGAATTCTGTCTGGCTCGCTTGCAAAAACTTTCAACCTGAATTTAATTTTCAAATATGACCGACGATCTGCAAAAACGCATTCAAGCCGCGCTCGCCAATCCGCAAAACATGGGCGAGATGGCGGGCGCGGATTCCATCGGCACGGTCGGCAACGCCGATTGCGGCGAGATGCTGCGGCTGTGGGTGAAGTTCAAGCAGCAGGACGGCCGGCGCGTCATTGACCGCGCGACGTTCCAATCTTTCGGCTGCGAGACAGCCATCGCCGTCGCCAGCCTCGCGACGGAATTGATCCGCGGCAAAACCGCCGAGGAAGCGCTCGCGCTCAAGACCGAGGAACTCGCCGGCGAACTCGGCCCGTTGCCGCCGATGAAAATCCATTGCGCCCAGCTCGTCGAAGGCGCCCTGCGCTCCGCGCTCGAACCGCAAAACACGGAAACGAAAAAAGAAATTTCTCCCGCGCAAAGTTCCGGTTCAAATCTGCTCGACAGTTTTTCCAAGCCGAAGGAAGGCGTGAAGTTGACTTTCTTGGATGGTAAGAATTAAGATTGGCCGCAGAAGGAAACTGATCATGAAGCCTGTAAAAATACCCATCCTGCACGAATTTAAAGAATTTGCGTTGCGCGGCAATGTCGCCGACCTCGCCGTCGGTGTCATCATCGGCGCGGCGTTCGGGAAAATTGTCGGTGCGCTCGTTTCGGATCTCATCATGCCGCCCATCGCCGGACTCGTGGGCAACATTGATTTCACCAATCTTTACATTCCGTTGTCGGAAAAAGTCCGGCAGGCCCAAGCGGCTTACGAGGCCGCTCCGGCAACTATCGGCCAGCATCTGCCGTTGAATCTGGCGCAAGCAGCCGGGCCGGTGCTGGCTTGGGGCGACTTCGCCACCATCACGCTGAATTTTCTCATCGTGGCGTTCTGTATTTTTCTGCTGGTGAAAGGCATGAACGCGCTCAAGCGCCATGAGCAGGCGAAACCCACGCTGCCGCCTGAACCGACCGCGCAGGAAAAACTCCTGACCGAAATCCGCGACTTGTTAAAGAACAAGTCCGCTTAACTTTCGCGTAATTTTTTTAACGCCGCCAGGGCCGCATCGCTCTCGGCGGCTTTTTTGCTTTTGCCGCGACCGCGCGCGAGTTCGACGCCTTCGTGCTGCACGACACATTCAAACACGCGGTCGTGATCCGGGCCGGTGGCGGAAACGGTTTGATATTCCGGCGCGTTCGGCGAACGCGATTGCAACAGTTCCTGCAACTCGCCCTTCGGATTTTCGATGCCGGACGATTCGGCCAGCGTGCTGAAATCGGCGGCGAACTCGCGCAAAATAAATTCGCGCGCCGCGTCAAATCCGCCGTCCAAAAAAATCGCGCCGAGCAGCGACTCAAACGTGTCCGCCAAGGCCGAGGCGCGTTCGCGTCCGCCGCTCGTTTCTTCGCCGCGACTCAAAATCAAATGCGCGCCGAGATTCAATTTGCGCGCGTGTTCGGCCAGCGTGCTACGGTTGACGAGTTTGGCGCGCGCCTTTGTCAGCACGCCCTCATCGAAGGCGGGAAATTTTTCGTAGAGTTTTTGCGTGAGGACGAGTTGCAGCACGGCGTCGCCGAGAAATTCCAGCCGCTGATTGTGTTCGCTCGCCACGCCGCTTTCGTGCGCGACGGATGGATGCGTGAGCGCGAGGCGCAAAAGATTTTCGTCGCGAAAATTATAGGCGAGACGTTTTTGAAGTGCGGTCAATGACATCGCGAATTTTTTGCCACAGAGACACCGAGTTAAATTCAATTTTATTTCTCTGCGCCTCTGTGGCTCTGTGGCAGAAATCATGAATTTTCCGCTGGAATTTC
>DASXED010000048.1:0-10960 GCA_036490295.1 Verrucomicrobiia bacterium
AGCGAAACTTTGTCGCCGATGCCGCCGGTGGAATGTTTGTCCACGAGCGGGCGTTTGTCCTTGGGAAATTTCAGCACGTCGCCGGAATCGCGCATGGCGAGCGTGAGCGCGGTGGTTTCGGCGGTGTCGAGGCCGCGAAAATAAATGGCCATGAGCATCGCGGCCATCTGGTAATCGGGAATTTTTCCGGCGGTGAATTCGCGGATGAATTCTTGGATATGTTCCGGCGCGAGAATTTTTCCTTCGCGCTTTGCCTCGATGAGAGAAAGGAAGTTCATTTCACCAAATGCGTTTGACGCCGTAAGCATCCAGCGCATTGTCATTGCTCAAAACCGGCAAGTTTTCAACCAAACATTGCGCGGCAATCATCCGGTCGAACGGATCGCGGTGATGAAAAGGAAGCAACGAAACCCGCAGTGCATGAGAAAGCGAAATATCGAGCAAGCGGATGTAATTCAAAGCAATTTGTTCCGGCAAGAATTGTTCCAGAGGTTTGTCGAAGGAAAGTTTGCCGAGGTCTGTTTTGATGGCGATTTCCCAAATGCTCGCCATGCTTAAAAGACGTTCGCTTTCGGGGGATTCAAATAATTTTTTCGCTGGCGCGCTTAATTGGGGCGAGTCGGTGACAAACCAGATGAACGCGTGCGTGTCCGCGATGAATTTCATTCCATGTAAGGTTTGAAATCTTCCAGCGGCTCGTCAAAATCCGGCGCGATGTGAATCAGGCCTTTCGCGCTGCCGGCTTTTGGCGCGAGGGATTTTGTGAAGATATTTTGTTTGGCGAGTTTGTCCACCAGATCCAAAATCGTCTTCTGCGCGGGTTCGGAAAGAACCTGCGCTTTCTCAAAAATTTGTTCGGCCACGCTCATATTTTCAGCATAGCTTCAAAATGGAATTCGGCAACTGGTTTTGTCCCGCAAATTTTCCGGCGGTGAATTCGCGGATGATTTCTTGAATCTGCTCCGGCGCGAGAATTTTTCCTTCGCGCTTCTGTTCAATTAACGAAAGAAAATTCATTGGAATTCTCAATTCGAGAAAAGCTTTTTGTCCCAAGAACGATAATAGAGCATATGCTTAATCTCTAACTTCCCAATTACAAAATCTTGCCCTTGAATTCCCCAAGTCTTTATAAAACTTGGCTGACTTGAATAATATTCAACTCCTTCATCGTTGAAATTTGCTTTCGTCCAACTGTTAAATTCTTCTTCATTTGGAAGCCGACCGTGAGCATTGCGAAAATTTTCTACATAATTTACTAACGGTGATAAATCTTTCACGAAGAAGGCTGCGTCCCATTTTTGCTTCCAACAAACGCCAAAAACAATTGAAGAAATGATTGTTAAAATAAGTAATCCAAAAAACCAAAGCCAAATTTTCTTCTTTTTTCTCACTTATTTATCCGTTGAATTTTTTCGCCGCGATGCTCGCATTATGTCCGCCAAAGCCGAAGGAGTTGTTGATGATGGCGTTGACTTTCATTTCGCGCGCGGTGTTGGGCACGTAATCCAGATCGCATTCGGGGTCGGGCGTCTGGTAATTGATGGTCGGCGGGACGATGCCGTGCTTGATGGCGAGCGCGCAGGCGCTCATCTCCACCGCGCCCGCCGCGCCGAGCATGTGGCCGGTCGCGCCTTTGGTGGAACTGACGGCGATGCGTTTCGCGCGTTCGCCGAAAACGGTCTTGATGGCCTGCGTTTCGCAGACGTCGCCTTGCGGAGTCGAAGTGCCGTGGGCGTTGATGTAGGAAATGTCCTCAAGATTCAGTCCGCCGTTGCGGAGCGCCATTTTCATGCAGCGCGCTGCGCCTTCGCCGTCGGGTGAGGGTGAAGTTAAATGATAAGCGTCGGCGGTGTTGCCGTAGCCGGTGATTTCGCAATAAATTTTCGCGCCGCGCTTTTTCGCGTGTTCCAATTCTTCCAAAACCAAGACGCCCGCACCTTCGCCCATGACGAAGCCGTCGCGGTCTTTGTCGAACGGGCGCGAGGCGTGTTGCGGATCGTCGTTGCGCGTGCTCATGGCGCGCATCGCGCAAAATCCGCCGATGCCGACGGGCACGATGGTCGCTTCCGCGCCGCCGGCGAACATCACGGGCGCGTCGCCCATTTTGATCGCGCGCCACGCTTCGCCGATGGCGTGGTTCGCGGTCGCGCAGGCGGAGCAGGTGGCAAAATTGGGTCCGCGCAAATTGTAAAACATCGAGAACAATCCCGACGCCATGTTGCTGATGAGCATCGGAATCATGAACGGCGAAAGCCGTCCGGGGCCGCGCTCGACGAGAATTTTATGCTGCTCGGCGGTCGTGTGCAAACCGCCGATGCCGGAGCCGATGATGACGCCGATTTCGTCGCGATTTTCTTTTTCAAGGTCGAGGCCGGAATCGAGCAGCGCCTGCCACGCGGCATAAACGCCGAATTGGGAATAGCGATCCGTGCGGCGGACTTCCTTGGGCGACGGAAACGCGGGCGCGGGATCAAAATTTTTCACTTCGCCGGCGATTTTCGTGTCGAATGCCGCCGCGTCGAACGCGGTGATCTTGTCAATGCCGCATTGCCCGGAAACCAGGTTGTCCCAGAAAACGTCCAGTTGATGTCCGAGCGGCGTGACGACGCCGAGGCCGGTGATGACCACGCGGCGGTCTGAATTGTTTGCCATAAATAGAAAGGGCAGTTTGAGCTAGTCCAGCCAAACTGCCCCGAAGCGCGGAAAGCCGCAACTATTTTTGGTGGTCCTCGATGTATTTCATCACGTCGCCGACGGTCAGGAGTTTTTCAGCCTGTTCGTCCGGCACTTCGACGCCGAATTCCTCCTCGAGCGCCATGATCAACTCGACCGTGTCGAGCGAATCCGCGCCGAGGTCTTCGATGAACTTCGCCTCCGGCGTCACCTGGTCAGGTTTGACGCCAAGTTGTTCGACGATGATGTCCTTTACCCGTTGGTCAATTGGTTTGTCAGCCATAATTTGTCCTGTTCTATGCCATGAATTCCAAAACCGTTCAAGCCCTGAATCAATTTTTTTTCCCAATCGTAATCCTGCTCGTAATCTTAATCGTAAGCAGGAAATGGATTAAGACTATGATTGCGGACAAGATTAAAATTTCACATGACCATCCCGCCGTCCACCGTCAAAACCTGTCCTGTTATATAACGCGCCGACGGACTTGCCAGAAACAGCGCCGCATCCGCAATGTCTTCCGCCGCGCCGAACTTGCCCATCGGGATTTGCTTCAAAATGGCCGCCTTCAATTCCTCGTTCAATTCCGAAGTCATGTCCGTCTCGATGAATCCCGGCGCAATCGCATTCACAGTGACTCCGCGCGACGCCAATTCGCGCGCGACCGATTGCGTGAAGCCGATCAAACCAGCTTTGCTTGCGGCATAATTACACTGGCCTGGATTTCCAATCAAACCGATGACCGAAGAAATGTTGATGATGCGTCCCGCGCGTTGTTTCGCAAAAACGCGGAAGAACGCTTTCGTCACCAGAAATGCGCCCTTCAAATTTGTGTCCAAAACCTCGTCCCAATCCGCGTCGCTCATGCGCATCAGCAAACCGTCGCGCGTCACGCCCGCGTTGTTGACGAGAATGTCCACCCTGCCGCAATCGGCGAAAATTTTTTCGGCGGCGACGTTCACGGCGGCGGAATCCGAAACGTCAACGGCAAACGCCCACGCCTTCTTTCCGAGCGCGGCGATTTCATTGGCGACCTTCTCGGAATTTTCTTGCGTGCGCGAGACCACGACGACATCCGCGCCTTCATTGGCGAATTTCAACGCGATGGCGCGACCGATTCCGCGCCCCGCGCCGGTGACCACGGCAATTTGATTCTCAAGTTGACCCATAGTTTTCAAAATTTTCAGACAGAATTAACAAAATGAACAGGATTTTATTATTTAATTCGTAGGCTTTGGCGGATTATTGTGAATAAATTTCATGTCCAAAACCAACAATGGAAGGAAAGTGCAAAATAAAACTTTGTTTTTATAGGTTGACGCTTTGTAAGGTCCCGGAAAAAAGCCGCATGGAGCCCAACTGTATTCCCATATTCTTGTATTATCGCACGCCGACACCTGATAGCTGCCATTTAGATAAAATGCTGCATAAGTTGAAACGTATGTAACAATCAACAATAATGCGCTGAAAATTTTCCAGTGCTTTCTCATAAATACAAACTAGCAGAGCAATTTTAATTTGCCAGTGTCTTAACCGTCGCTTCCAAGCTCGCCACGTCCGCGACGTTCAGCATTTGCGCGGATTTATCAATGCGCTTCATAAATCCGCTCAACGCCGTGCCCGGCCCAAGTTCGATGAATCGCGTGAATCCTTGCGCCAACAAATAGCGCATCGAATTTTCCCAAAGCACCGACGACGTGACTTGTTCGACCAAACGCACGGAAATAGTGGCACGGGCATCTTGCCCGTGAGTTTCTGTTATCATCGCAGTTCCATCAGCAACACACGGGCTGGAAGCCCGTGCCACTATATGCGGTTGCCCCGTGACATTTGAAATCACCGGAACAATTGGCGCGGAAATTTTTATTTTCGCCAGCTCACTTTGCAATTTCGCCTGCGCGCCCGCCATGAGCGGCGAATGATATGCGCCCGCGACGGGCAGGGGAATCGCGCGTTTTGCGCCCTTGGCTTTTGCCAGTTCAACGGCTCTGGAAATTTTTTCCGATTCGCCGGAAATTACAAGCTGTCCGGGACAATTCCGATTCGCCAGCACAACTCCCGCTTCCGCGCAAACTTCGCGCGTCGGCGCTTCGTCCAGACCGATGATCGCCGCCATCCCGCCGCGCGTCGCATCGCAGGCTGCCTGCATGAATTTCCCGCGCTGCCGCACGACGCGCAGGCCATCTTCAAAACTTATCGCGCCCGCCGCCACGAGCGCCGTAAATTCGCCGAGCGACAAACCGGCTGTCGCTTGAAAGTCCAAAGTCCCATGTCCAAAGTCCAAAGCCGCGTTCGCCGCGCTATGACCTTGGACTTGCTCCTTGAGCAATTCAAAGCAAACCCAACTCACGAGAAAAATTCCCGGCTGCGCGTTTTCCGTTTTCGTCAATTCGGTTTCCGGGCCGTAGAAACAAATTCCAGCGAGATTGTAGCCGAGCGCGTCGTTGGCGCGGTCGAACCAATTTTTGGCAGACGGAAATTTTTCGGCGAGGTCTTTGCCCATGCCGACGACTTGCGCGCCCTGGCCGGCAAACAGAAGTGCAGTTTTGCTCATTCAGAAAATTTTAACCACAAAGGCACAAAGACACCAAGTTTTGAAAAAAGAATTTTTCTTTGTGCCTTGGTGTCTTGGTGGTTCATTTTAGTTTTGCACGCGGATGAAATTTTTCATGAATTTCGCGCAGCCGGTTTCCGGTGACGTGCGTGTAAATTTCCGTCGTGCCGATGCTCGCGTGGCCGAGCAATTCCTGGATCACGCGCAAGTCCGCGCCGTGCTCCAGCAAATGCGTCGCGAAACTGTGCCGCAACATATGCGGCGTGATGTTGCGCTCCACGCCAGCACGCCGAACACGGTTCTTGATGTGCAGCCAAAGTGTCACCGCCGCAAACGGCGTGCCGCGTTTTCTTTTTTCCGTGCCGGTGATAAAAACATTTGCCGGAGATTTTGGCGTGACAAGTTTTGGCCGTCCGACCTCGATGAAATGATTCAACGCTTTGACGGCTGTTTTTCCAACCGGCACGACGCGTTCTTTGTTGCCCTTGCCGATGACGTTAATGAATCCAGCTTCCAAATGAAGTTGTTCCAGCCGCAGATTTTTCAACTCGGATAAGCGCAGGCCGGAAGCGTAAGCCAGTTCCAAAATCGCCTGATCGCACAAACTTTCCGGCGTTTCGGGATTTTCAGGTTCGAGCAGTTTTTTTATTTCGTCATTCGACAAGGCTTTTGGCAATCGTTTCCAGCGGCGCGGCAGCGAAAGATTTTCAGCGATGTTCGACGGCAGCAATTTTTCATTTTCCGTAAATTTGTAAAACGCCCGCAGCGCGGCGATTTCCAGATAAACACTTTCGCCGCTCAAGCGTTTCGTGGATTCCTTCGGCTCGTCGGCGAGCGGGCGCGCGCGTTCGTTTTGCAGGAACGCCATGAGATGTTTCAGCTCGACCGTTTTCCAGTCCGTGAGATTTTGTTTTTCCGCCCACGCGGTGAATTTGCCGAGCAATGCGGCATAAGTGCGCGCCGTGTTGTCCGACTGCCCGCGCTCGTGGCGGAGATATTGCAGAAAATCTTCGACGAGATTTTGCATCAAGGGTTGTCAGCACCACTTGGTTTTTCCGGCTTGACGGTGAATTCCACGAACCGGCTTTTGTGCAGCGCGATGGTGAGGTTCAGCGATTTTGCGTTACGAAGATTTTGAAACTGCAACTGGCGGCTGTTGCCGCCCCAGCCTTGCCCGCTCCAGCTTTGGACATCGCGCCCTTGATCGTCCGTCGCCTTGACGAGCGTCAATTGCATCCCGTCGAGCGGTTGATCGCCTTCAACCCGGAAGCCGCCGCGCTTTTCGCCATCGCCCGGATTTTCATCCGTGAATTGTATCACGGGAAACAATTTCAGGTGGATTCCATTAAGCGTGGTTTCGGCAAAGGCGGCCCTGGCCTGGTTGTTGCGCCCGTAATTCCACAAATCCTGCTGGCTTCCGGGATTTACCGGAACATTCTGAACCGTCCAGATTTCGTCGTCACTGAAACCGGATTGTTTGGAAAATTCCACGCGCAGTTTCCACGCTGGTTCGTCCGGCCACAATCCCCATTGATAAGTCATCGTCGCGTCGCCGTTGTCGTCGCGGCCGTTGCTCCAACCGTTGTTTTCAGCGTGATTGCCCGTCGCGTCGGAAGTTTCAATCCGCACCGGCTGCCAATTGGTGACGACAACGCCTTTTTGTTCCGTGTGAAATGCCGCGAGCACCGCTTTGCTCATCGGGTCGTTTCGAGAAACGCCGTTGCCGCGATTAAATCCCGCCACGCCATAATTCAAGCGCGTCAGAGTCACGTCCAGATCGCCGTCGGATTGCGTGTCCGGCAACGGGTCGGGCGTCCATTTATCAAAAAATTTTCCGCGCGCCGGATTGGAAATGGCGAATTGTCCCTTGGAGACTTGTTGCCCGCGCGGGCCATAATTCATGATATGCAGGTAAATTTTCCCCTCGCGTCGCGGAAAAGCGGCAAGTTGAACGCCCATGACTTCCATGCCGTTTTTGATCTGGCGCATATTCCCGTTTCCCCAGTTTCCGACGCACGCCGTCGCCGCCTTGTCATAAACCAGCACCTGATAATTCGGCCATTGGTTGGCCTTGTGCTCGCTCAAAATCCAGACGACCAGCGTGTCGTTCGTCGTGTCAAATGATCCCGGCCCGCCGCCGTTTCGATGCCCGGTTGTCTTCACCGTTGGATATTTATGATGCCTGCCGTAATCCACGCCGAGCAGCGTCAGTTTCATGCCGTCGCTCAACGTGATGATTTGCGGACGCCGCAGCCGCCAGATTGACGCGGCAAAAATTCCAATGATTAAAATTGAAATTACGCCCCAGAGAACAATTTTTTTCATGGCCGTGAAATTATTATTGCGCCGGTGCAGCCGTCGGCGGCGCCTTTTCCGGCTTGGCGGTGAATTCCGCGAACCGGCTTTTGTGCAGCGCGATGGTGAGGTTGAGATTGGTCGCGCCGCCGAGGTCCCTCAAGCCGTAGCGGTAAGTGGTGCTTTTTCCGTCGCCGAACGTGCCTTGATTCATGTTTGCGATGTCGTTGGTCTGGTCATCCGTCAGTTTGACGAGCGTCATGCGCATTCCCTCGGACAGCGACGGAGTGATCTGGATTGTCAAACCGCCCTGCAAATAATTGTTCTGCGGCGCGTCGGTGAATTGACTTGGCGCAAAAATTTTCAGGTGAAAGCCGTTGAGGTCGGTTTCGGCAAAAACCGAATTGGTGTTGGCGCGACGGGGATTGTAACTGTAAAAATCATTCTGGCGTCCCGCTTCCACCGGAATGTTCTGCGCCGACCACAATTCACTGTCGGCAAAATCCGATTGCTGCGAAAATTCCACGCGCAACTTCCACGCCGCTTCGTCCGGCCACAACCCGTATTGATAAAGCACCGTGTCTTCGCCGTCCTGCCAGTCATTTTTTTCAACCCCGCCGCCGACATGGTTGCCCGTGGCGTCGGACGTTTCCACCGAGACCGGTTCCCAGTTCGTGACGGCATTGCCGTTTCGCTCGGCGTGGAACATTGCCTGCACGGCTTTATTCGCCGCGTCGTCGGGATCATCCTGGTCGCGCTGGTAAGGCGCGGCGACGCCGGAAACCAGCTTCGTCAGTGTCGCCGAGAAATCATCGTCTTGCTGCGTGTCTGGCAGCGATTCCGCCGTCCATGTCGGAAACTTTTTGCGCGCCGGGTTATGGATGACAAATTTTTGATCCGACATCTCCTGTCCGCCGTTGCCGTTTTCCAGCACACGCAAGACAAATTTTCCCTGCCTCCGTGGAAACGCCTGAAACTGGACGCTCACAACCTCGCTGCCCGTCCGGCCATTGCCGTTGCCGCCGTAACTTTCCGCGCACGCCGTGCCAGCCTTGTCATACAGGAAATACTGGAAGTTCGCATACTGCTGCGGATCGTGCTCCTGCCGCACCCAGATTACCAGAGTGTCGGTTGGCGTGGTGAACGCCGCGCCGCGTCTGCCGCGCGTGGCCGCCGGCGCTTTGACGCCGGGCGGCGTGTGATGCTTGCCATAATCCACTTTCAGCAGCGTCACCTTGTCGCCGCTGTCCAAAATGATGGTTTGCGGGCGCAATTCCCACCAGACCGCTCCGGCGGCGAGGCCGAGAATTAAAATGACAACAATACTCCACAGCAGGATTTTTATTTTCATAAAGTTTCCGTCAGTTGTCCAAACGCGCGGGACATTGCGTTCGAGTTTCTTCCAGCATTTCGCTTGCGGCCAATTCTGGCAAGCTTATATCTATCAACAGCCTTCCGACCAAATTGTTGCGGACAATGTTCAAACCAACCGGACTTTTGAAAACTATAATCTGTTCCGCGAATTACAACCGCCTGCCGGTTAATCTTTCGTAAGCCTCCAAATAAGTCGCGCTCGTTTTGGCGACGACATCGTCCGGCAATTTCGGGCCGGGCGGGGTTTTGTTCCAATCGAGCGTTTCGAGATAGTCGCGGACGAATTGCTTGTCGAAACTCGGCTGGCTTTTGCCGGGCTGAAATTTGTCCGCCGGCCAGAAGCGCGAGGAATCCGGCGTCAACACTTCATCAATCAAAATCAATTTGCCGTCGAACAAACCGAATTCAAATTTCGTGTCCGCGATGATGATGCCGCGTTTGCGCGCGTAATCGCGGGCGAAGTTGTAAATCTTCAGGCTCGCCGTGCGCGCCTGCTCCGCAATTTCGTCGCCGACAATTTTGCGCGCTTCGTCGAACGAAATGTTTTCGTCATGGCCGGTTTCAGCTTTCGTCGCGGGCGTGAAAATCGGTTCGGGCAATTCCGACGATTCTTTCAAGCCTGCTGGCAGTTTGATTCCGCAAACCGTCTGCGATTTCTGATATTCCTTCCAGCCGCTGCCCGCGAGATAACCGCGCACGACACATTCAATCGCGAGCGGTTGCGCTTTTTTCACGATCATGGAGCGGCGCGCGATTTTGTCGGCGAACTGTTTTAGATTTTCCGGCAGCGGATCATTTGCGCGCGAAAGCAAATGGTTCGGCTGGAACGATTTGGTCTGCGCGAACCAGAAATAGGAAATCTGCGTGAGCACTTCGCCCTTGCGCGGAATGCCGTTGGGCATGATCACGTCGAACGCCGAGATTCTGTCGCTCGCGACGAAAAGTAATTTGTCGCCGAGATCAAAGACTTCGCGGACTTTTCCGCTCTTGAGTTTTTTGACGCCGGGCAGTTCGAGTTGGAGAATTGTTTCGTTGATTGAATTTGTCATGCGCGGATTATTAAAGTTCAAATGAAAAATTCAAAGTTATTTTCTGTAGGAGACGACGTAAGGAGTCTCTGATTTTTTTGTTTAATTTGAGTCTCGTCACCTCGACTCCTACGAAAAATAAATTTACGCCACTTCGCGCGGCGGCAGATGTTTCACCCACAGCGGAATTCCCGTCTGCGATTTGTCATCCAGCCGCACGTCCACGGAATACAGCCCGGCTTCGGGAAATTTCAATCCCTGGATGTTCACGATGAAATTGCGCGTGACGAAATGCGCGTCGTCCGGGAACGCGACGGCGACGGGAATTTCAATCGGCGGCATGATGCTCTTGCCGTCGGCGTCCACGAAATTCAGCTTCAATTTGCGCTCGCCCTCGTCGCCGGACATGAACGTGACGCGCAGCGCGACGGCGCATTGCGGATGCACGGCGGGCAATTGCGGCGCGAAGATCGTGTCGAACGCGCCGAGGAGGTTGAGCTTGCCGTTGTCCTCGGTCGCCGCGTCGCAAAGCACCGCCACTTGAATGTTCATGCGGAAAATTAAGACACGAATTTCACGAATTGGCACGAAATCTTTTTCGGCAAAATGGAAGCCGGGCGGAAAATGAATTAGCTCTGGACGGCGAAAAGAAATCGGAATAATTTATTTTCGTTCTGAAAAATAAGACTGCGCGTGCAGTCGAATCAAATGTTAGGAACTGATACTATGATGACTTCAATCGAATATTTGACAAAGCTGCGAGCTTGTAAATTTTGGCAATCGTTGGTTGTTGCCGGCCTTCTACTTATTTCGGCACCTATTTTAGTCGTTATTTTTCTTCATGTTTCAGGAATCACGCGGACAGTTTTAATTGTTTGCTGGATTGCACTGTTTTTAGTAGTCGGACAGTTCTCGTCAGTATTTCTTTTTCGAAAGCATGGTCTAGTTTGTTCGTCTTGTGAGAAGTTACTTGAGAATCCAGTGGTTGTGCAGACACATAAATGTCTTCGCTGTCAAACGAAAGTGATTCGTGATGCC
>DASXED010000084.1:0-4460 GCA_036490295.1 Verrucomicrobiia bacterium
CGCGCCAACGACGGACGCGGATTGGTAGGTGGAGAAAATCATTTTCACACCGGCAAAGGGCGCGTCCAGAAAACTCCGCACGCTCGCGACGTTGGTGGAGACTTGAAAGTCGAGGTCGGATTGTTGCGTGGTGAGCGCGTCAATGCCTTCCTTTACGGTCGGGTCGGAGCAGACGCAAAGATAGGCGAGACTCGACAAATGAGTTTCGCGCAGCCATTCGTGCAGGGTCTGGCGCAGCAATGCGAGCGACGGCAGCAGGACGAGAATTTTGGCGGTTGGACTTTTGACCGGAGCGCGAGTTGTCCCAACTCGCAGCACTTCGCCATCCCCCATCGCGTGAAAATTATCAAGCGCCTCTGTCTGGCCACGCGCTGCGGATTGGGGACAATCCGCGCTCCGGGAAAAGGCTAATTTCTCCGCGACCCACAACGCCACGAGCGTTTTGCCCGTGCCGCAAGCCATGATTGCGGAAACGCGGTCGTGCGTTTGCAGCGCGGGAAGCAAGGCGTCCAGTGCTTCGATTTGATGCGGTTGCGGTGATTTTTTCGGTGCGATGAAAGCGGCGTCGGCCAGCCATGCTTCCATCGCGCGGAAGTCATCGGCTTCCAAACGATCCAAGTCCGAGCCACGAATGCAAAAGAAGCCTTGGCGTTCGTTGAGGACGGCAGCGAGTTCGTCACAATTGGTAATCAGCACGCGACTGTGAATCTGCGGGCTGTCGGCCAGGCCAATGAAAGTGGAAAGTTCGCGCCACGTCAGCGATGGGCGTCCCGTGCGGAACTTGATTTGATAAACTGTGAACTTGCCAAGCAAAGTTTGCAGCACGCCGTCAATGCCCTGATCTTGCTGCGTGAGGCCGAGATTTTTCAGGATGTCGAGCGGAACAGAACTGTGCGGCCAGACTTGCGCGGCGTCATGTTTCCGTTGCGTGGCAAGATAGGCTTCGGCGAAAACTTCAAACGCATCGCCGCGAGATTTTTCATCGGGCAGCGCGACAATCTTCTGTTCCAACTCTGCAAAGCTGGTCACGCCAGCGAACAAATGTCGCTGGACGAAAAAGGTCGCTTTGGGATGGCGAGCCATTGCCATGCAAAGAGAGTATCAATTTGTTCGATGAAGAAAAGCCTCCGCCACCCCTTCAGGGTGGAATTATTTTGTGGACGTTTTCCCAGGGTAGTCGCGTTGCTCCAACCCTGGGCTAATTTCTGTTACGCCTTCAGCGTATTTGAATTTGCGTTCGCGTGTTTGGCGTGGTTCGCGGTTGAAAAGCAATCCGCGTTAATTCGCGCAATCCGTGTCAAAGTTTTAATTCTTTTTTCCAAAATCCGCGTCCATTCGTGGTTAAAATTCTTTTCTTAAAATAAAAAATAAGTTGCGCGAACCCCGTAACGCAGCTTAAAGATTCGCACGACAAATGGGCAAAACACTCATCATCGCGGAAAAACCGTCGGTCGCCGGGGACATTTCCAAGGCGCTCGGCAAGTTCGAGAAGAACGCAGACTTCTACGAAAATGACCAATACGTCATCTCGTCGGCGGTTGGCCATCTGCTCACGATCGCCGTGCCGGAACAGTTCGAGGTGAAGCGCGGCAAATGGACTTTTGCGAATCTGCCGGTCATTCCGCCGCACTTCGATTTGCTGCCCATTGAAAAAAATGAGGCGCGGCTGAAAGTTTTGGTGAAGCTCATCAAACGCAAAGATGTCACCGCGCTCGTGAATGCCTGCGACGCCGGGCGCGAAGGCGAATTGATTTTCCGTTACATCGTTCAATATGCGAAGGCCAGGCAGCCCATCCAGCGGCTCTGGTTGCAATCCATGACGCCCGCCGCGATCCGCGACGGTTTTGCGCATCTGCGCACGGACGGGGAAATGATTCCGCTCGCGGACGCGGCGACGTGCCGCAGCGAAAGCGACTGGCTCATCGGCATCAACGGCACGCGCGCGATGACGGCGTTCAATTCCAAGACCGGCGGTTTTCACCTGACGACGGTCGGTCGCGTGCAGACGCCGACGCTGGCGATCCTCGTCGAGCGCGAGGAGAAGATTAAGAAGTTTAGACCGCTTGGTTATTCGGAGGTGCATGGAACTTTTGCTGCGCAAGCTGGCGAATACATAGGACGCTGGTTTGATGAAAATTTCAAGAAAGACGAAAGCGAATTTGATCGCACAGATCGATTGCTTACTGGCTTGAATTTGCTTCGTGAGAGTTCAGTTGTTGATAATCGTTTAACGGAAAATCAAGCCACGCCTGATGTCGAACATCGTCAAGCCATCCGAATTTGGAATCAAGAAATTGCCGAAGCCATCCAAAGCAAATGTCTCGGCAAGCCGGGCATCGTCTCGGAAGAAAGCAAACCGACGACTTCGATGTCGCCGCAGCTTTATGATTTGACGACGTTGCAACGCGAGGCGAACGGGCGTTTTGGTTTTTCCGCGAAAAATACTTTAGGCTTGGCGCAGGCGCTTTACGAAAAGCACAAGGTGCTGACGTATCCGAGAACGGATTCGCGCGCGCTGCCGGAAGATTATCTGGAGACGGTCAAGACGACGCTGGGAATGCTGGCGGAAACGAATTATCGCACGCCGGCGGAAACGATCTTGAAGAACGGCTGGGTGCGCCCGAATAAACGTATCTTTAATAATGCGAAGGTGTCGGATCACTTCGCGATCATTCCGACGCTCATCGCGCCGAAAGTTTTGAGCGAGCCGGAACAAAAACTTTACGACCTCGTCACGAAACGTTTTCTCGCGATTTTTTATCCGGCGGCGGAATTTCTCGTGACCACGCGCATCACGCGCGTCGAGAGCGAGCCGTTCAAGAGCGAAGGCAAAGTCATGGTGAACGCGGGCTGGCTCGCGGTCTATGGCAAGGAAGCGGATTCGGACGAAACGCCTAACCTCGTGCCGGTGAAGCCGAACGAAACCGTCAAGACCGAGAAAATCGAAGTCGAGGCGAACGTCACCAAACCCCCGGCGCGCTATTCAGAAGCGACGTTGCTTGGCGCGATGGAAGGCGCGGGCAAATTGATTGACGACGAGGAATTGCGCGAGGCGATGTCGGACAAAGGTCTCGGCACGCCCGCGACGCGCGCGACGATCATCGAAGGTTTGCTTTGGGAAAAATACATTTATCGTAACGGCAAAGAATTGCAGCCGACGGCAAAAGCATTTTCAATTATTACACTTTTGCGTGGGCTGAAAATTCCGCAACTCTGCTCGCCGGAATTGACGGGCGAATGGGAATTCAAGTTGAACCTGATGGCGCGCGGCAAAATGAAGCGCGACGATTTCATGGGCGAAATTGCCGACGCGACGCGCGACATGGTGGCGAAAGCGAAAAGCCACGAGAGCGACACCGTGCCGGGCGATTACGGCAAGCTCAACGTGCCGTGTCCGAAATGCGGCGGCGAAATTTTGGAGAACTATAAAAAATTCCAGTGCCAGAAATGCGATTTCGCGCTTTGGAAAATCGTGGCGAGCCGGCAGTTGGAAATTCCCGAAGTCGAGGAATTGATCAGCAAGGGAACCGTTGGTCCGCTGCAAGGTTTCCGCAGCAAGCAGGGATTTCCGTTCGCGGCCATTATTAAAATGGGCGCGGAGTTCAAGCCGGAGTTTGATTTTGGCAATGACAAAAATGCGGACGGCGCGGATTCCGCGCCCATTGATTTCACGGGCAAAGAACCGCTTGGCAAATGTCCGGCGTGCGGAGCGCGCGTCTTTGACGGCGGGATGAATTACATTTGCGAGAAGGCGACTGGCCCGGACAAAACGTGCAAGTTCAAAACGGGCAAGATTATTTTGCAGCAGCCAATTGAAGCCGCGCAGGTCAAAAAAATGCTGGAGACGGGCAAGACGGATTTGCTCGCGAAATTTATTTCCAAAAAAAACAACCGCGCGTTCAAGGCGTTCCTCGTGATCAAGGATGGCGGCACGGCGTTCGAGTTTGCACCGCGCGAACCGAAGGCGGGCAAAACGAAAGACGGAACGCCGCGCGAGCCGTTGCCGAAGATTGATTTCACCGGCCTAGAACCGATTGGCAAATGCCCCAGGTGCGACGGCAACATTTTTGACACGGAGCAAGGTTACATCTGCGAGAACTCACAGTTGGAAGCAAAGGCATGCAAGTTCAAGATCGGCAAAACCATTTTGGAGCAGCCGATCGAACTCGCGCAGGCGCAGAAAATTCTCGCCGACGGCAAAAGTGATCTGCTGGACAAATTTATTTCCAAGGCCGGCAAGCCGTTTCCGGCATACCTCGTGATGGACGCGAAAGGAAAAATCACCTTTGATTTTCCACCGCGCGACGAATGAAAATTTGCAGTAGCGGACGTGAGTCCGCTCAAAAATTAAAATGAGCCGACTCACGTCGGCTGCTACAAATGCAGCTTCACTTCAAAGAATCCGGGCAGGGCAGGACGATCATTTTGTTGCACGGACTGTTTGGTTCGTCGGACAACTG
>DASXED010000095.1:0-2873 GCA_036490295.1 Verrucomicrobiia bacterium
GAAGCATTGCGACGTTGCGCTTACAACCGCCTGCCCACAAGCCGCAAGCAGTCAGTCAAAACTCGCCTGAAATCCCGTTAATCTCCTAAAGCGTTGCCATCAAAACCAATGCAACTATTTCGGTTTGTGAACTAAATAATCTCAAAAAATTGAAAGAAAACTTTTTGGCCGTTTGCGAAACAATTTCTGCTCTGAAGGAGCTTTGGAAATTAGCCAGCTACGAAGTGGCTGGAAAATCGCCAAAAAGCCATTTCGTCCTGAAGGGATGATGGAAAACCAAAACAATTTTCCATTGTCCTTTCAGGACAAAAATTCATCGCGCATTTTACCAGCCACTTCGTAGCTGGCTAATTTCCGATGTCGCTCCGCGACAAGAACTTCGCGTGCGAAATGGTTTCCTCGTTGCGGCGCTCGGTGATCACGGCCAGATCGTCCAAATCTTCCTGAAGTTTTTCGTAATCTTCAATCGGCAAAACGACGGCGGTCTTTTTGCCTTTTTCATTCGTCAAAAATTGAACGGCTGCACTCATGATTTAAGATTAACACGCGAAGGAATGCGGTCAATTTGTAAATTCAAATTGTCTTAATCTTCCTTCTTTCTCCGAAAACTTGGAAAACAGTGAATTACGATTCCAATCAACATAAAAAGAAGCATCCAACCCAAAAAAAAATTGCACAACTTATCGGCCACGCCAAACCACCAAGCCAATCGGGAAAAAGTTTTGAATAAATTGGTTGAATGAGAAAATTTGGCCAATACGCAATCCAAAAGACCGGCTCGTAAATATATTTTCCAATTAAGTCGTAAGTGAAAAAACAAAACCAAAGGCTGGCTTGAGTAAAAGCTGAAACACAAATTCCAACTATACAAAATATAAAAATTCGCCGTCCCAGTTTCATTTCCTCGGCAACGCGACTTGTCCCGTGCGCGTCAATTCCAGCACGCCGAAGGTTTTCATCAGGTCGAGGAATTTTTCCACCTTGCTGGCGTTGCCGGTGATCTCGATGGCTAGCGTCTTGGGCTGCACGTCCACGATTTTCGCGCGGAAAATGTCCGTGATCTGCATCACCTCGGCGCGCGACTTGGAATCCACGCCGACTTTCACCAGCACGAGTTCGCGGTCAACGTATTCGCCTTCGCGAAAATTTTGCACCTTGATGACGTTGGGCAATTTGTTGAGTTGCTTCACGATTTGTTCCAGCGTGGATTCATCGCCGGTGGTGACGATGGTCATGCGCGAAAATTTTGCGTCATGCGTCGGGCCGACGTTGAGCGTGTCAATGTTGTAGCCGCGGCCGCTGAAGAGCCCGGCCACGCGCGTGAGCACGCCGAACTTATTTTCCACGAGAACTGAAATGGTGTGTCGCATAAAACCGTTTGGAAACGGGTGAAGAAATTAACAACGCGAACGAATGGGGTCAATTTGCAAATTCAGTTGAAAATGAAATGGAAATTTGTTGCCGGATTGGAAATACCAAGTCCGTCGCTTTCCAACTGGCGGGGATAATTCCAAAGATAACCATTATTATCAGCGAGAACCACCTGCAAACCTACGCCAAGTTGACGAAGATTATTTGTGCATTGAATTCTTTGCGCTCTTGCTTTGGCTTGAGAAACAGCCGCCAGCAAAAGCGCGGCGAGAATTGCGATAATGGCAATGACCACCAGCAGTTCAACCAGCGTGAACGCCAAATCTTTTTTATCCGTGTTCAATCTGTGTTTCATCCGTGGCTGATTTTTTTGTGAATCAAATCAGCGGCTCGATTTTTCCAATCGGCTGGTCGCCGCGCGCCGCGTCCCAACGCTGGGCGAGTTCGTCTTCATGCAAGGCTGCCCATTCAATCACATAACCGAGCACGCGCGGCGGGAGTTTGCCATTGATGATGGCCGGATGCCGGATGGAAATCTGCGCGGCGAATTCGTTGTAAATCGCGTGGAAATGCGGCGGCAGATGTTCGTCCCGATACATCCGAATCGAGATGCCGAGGAAACGGCTGATTTCAGGCATGGGCGAGCTGCGGGTTTTGATCCAACAACGCTTCCGGTTTCTGGCCGGTCACTTGCAGCCAGAGCGAATCGGGACAAAAATCAATCTGGTCGTTCCAAAACAGTTCGCCAGAATCACCGATGCGCGCTTTGCGGAAATTTTCGTAGTTATTCCAAAAGGCAAAAACGCCCGTGCGCGGCTTTGAAGAAAAATCAATTTCACCTTCCGCGCCGCCGTCAAAACGCAGCCAGACGCGGTAATCATCCAAAACTTTGATGGCGGTGATTTTTTTCATCACGCTTTTAGCTTACGACAATCAGATGATTTGCTCAACCTTAAATCTTACGAGACATTTAAGTTTTTCCGCACCGTTTCCGCGATTTGAATGAACGCCTTGCCCGCCGCGTGGTTCGGCGTGGAAATCACAATCGGCATTCCCCGATCGCCGCCTTCGCGGATTTCGGTGAAGATCGGCACTTCGCCGAGGAACGGAACATTTTGCCGCGCGGCTTCGTCCTTGCCGCCGCCGTGACCGAAAATTTCCACGCGCTCGCCGTTCGGCGCGGTGAAGTAACTCATGTTTTCCACGATGCCCAGGATCGGCACGTTCACTTTGCGAAACATCGCGATGCCTTTGCGCACGACGCCGAGGGACGCTTCCTGCGGCGTGCTGATGATGACGCCGCCATCGAGCGGCACGGTCTGGCAGAGCGAAAGTTGCGCGTCGCCCGTGCCCGGCGGCAGATCCACGAGCAGAAAATCCAGTTCGCCCCACTCGACGGCGAGGAGAAATTGCTGGATGGTCTTCGTGATCATCGGCCCGCGCCAGATCACCGGCTGGTCGTCCGTGACCAGCAGCCCGATGCTCATCACTTTCACGCCGTG
>DASXED010000098.1:0-3132 GCA_036490295.1 Verrucomicrobiia bacterium
TACGCGAAACTTAATCAGCTAACCTCATTTTAATTTATCCCGTAGTATAGTCCAGAATGCTCGGAACGTATTTACACACGCACGGTGCTGAATGGCTGACTCTTCAATGGCTTTAGATAAAGGCAACGGTGGTTCATTCCCGCCAAATATTTTCAAAAATTGGCCCTCTCTTGCGAATCGGAAATTGGGAGTAATGCCTATTTCAATTCTTGGTGGCAACCGATGCGTATATCGGTTCCTAAACAAATCGTTAAATTCTTTGTCGGCTAATGCGGCTAATGCCGTTGCAAGTGTCGAGAATCCCGGCCAAGTTCCAACCCATTCTTCAAATATTCTTTTGTCTATTTGATGATTTTCAGGAATTTTTAAGGAGCAATTTTTATTCAACAAGATGGCAGCCTGCGTGCCAGTGAAAAATATTTGATTTTTTAACGCGAAAGGAGCAATCAGACAGGCAGTAACCAATGGTTAATAAATTCAACAATCAAATGTATCT
Organism: Verrucomicrobiia bacterium; assembly: GCA_036490295.1. Taxonomy (GTDB): domain Bacteria; phylum Verrucomicrobiota; class Verrucomicrobiia; order Limisphaerales; family UBA11358; genus UBA11358. The sequence goes on from DASXED010000098.1 coordinate 497, forward strand.
TTTGTGATTCTGAATCATATTGTGACAGTATTTTTACCCACACTTTCAATTTACGAACATCTGAATTGAAATCGTTGATTTGGCCGATAAGGCGCATGGTCGAAAGTCGCAAAAAGTCATGGCACCAAAAAATTGGGTGTCTTTCATTGGCAGAAAACCTGAATTCATTGGGATTGAGATGGAAGTCGGACAATTTTTGGTCTGGAATTGGTTCGTCTATTATTAACCAATAAAGCCGTATGAATTGGTCATAAGCTTTTGAATAAAAATCTGGTGTCAACCATTTATATTTTTCTGCTTCGATCTGCATAATTCGTGCGAAGACTTCGTCATTTTTCGTTGGAGTTCAAGCTTTAGATTTTTCTGATTTTCGCTATTTTCATTCAGGCTAAAACCTTAATTTCATTTCATGTTCATTGACGAAATAAAAATTTTCGCGCAGGCGGGGCACGGCGGCAAGGGCTGCGTCGCGTTCCATCGCGAGGCTTACATCACCAAGGGCGGACCGAGCGGCGGCAACGGCGGGCGCGGCGGCAGCGTGATTTTGCAGGCCGATCACGACCTCAACAATCTCATCGGGCAGTATTACGTCCCGCGCCTCATCGCGCCGGTCGGCGAAGGCGGCATGGGCAAGGGCATGGACGGCCACGCGGGAAAAGACCTCGTCATCAAAGTTCCCTGCGGCACGCTGGTCTGGCGGCTGCCCAGCGCCACGCCTCCACCGGTGGTGGAAGATTCCGAAGACGAGGACGACGAAGTTGAAGATACCGGAAAAAATCCGCTGTTCAGCACCGGCACGAGCCAGCGTCCGGTTTTGCGCGCAACCGCCGGCATTCGCGGATTGGAAGTGGATTTGTCGAAGGAAGAAGAGGGCGAAAAACTTTCCGTCACTTCACCCAAAGGCGAACTCGTCGCCGACCTCACGCAGCACGGGCAGCAATTTGTTTTGTGCAAAGGCGGACGCGGCGGATTGGGCAATCGCAATTTTGCCACCGCCGCGCGCCAGACGCCGCGATTCGCGCAGCCGGGCGAGCCGGGCGACGAAGGCGATTTTCTGCTGGAGCTTCGCATCGTCGCGGAAGTCGGCCTCGTCGGTTATCCGAACGCGGGCAAGTCCACGTTGCTCACGGCCATTTCCCGCGCGCGCCCGAAAGTCGCGCCGTATCCGTTCACCACGCTGCATCCGCAGATCGGCATCGTCGAATACGCCGACTGGAAACGGCTCACCGTCTGCGACGTGCCGGGCTTGATCGAGGGCGCGCACAAAAACGTCGGCCTCGGCTACAAATTTTTGCGCCACATCCAGCGCTGCAAAATCCTCGTGCTGCTGCTCGACATGGCCGGCACGGACGGCCGCAAGCCGTGGGACGATTACAAGCAACTGTTGAGCGAACTGGAACTTTACGATCCCGCGCTGCTCGAAAAACCGCGCCTCGTCGTCGCCAACAAAATGGACGAAGCCGTCGCCGAGAAAAATCTGAAGCAATTCAAAACGAAAATTAAAAAGGTGAAGGTGCTGCCGATCTCCGCCGCGTTTGATCAGGGCATGGAGAAATTCCGCGAGACGATCCGCAAAGAGGTTGAGGAAACAACGGATTCGTAGCAGCCGACGTGAGTCGGCTCAAATTATGTTAATGCGCCTTGACTTTGAGGCGTTAGGCCGCAAAGTGCATATATGAAATTTAGCAACGGCACAGAGCTTCGCTTCGGCAAAGTAAAGTATTCAAAAGCAGTGATTGAACTTTTGGGAGTCGGCGGTGTGTTTGGTATTCTATCTTGGTTTATCGGGGGTTCTGCCAAAAACTGGCTTGAAGGAATTGGCCAGCTCGCGGCCGCTGCCGGACTTCTAGTTTTTCTGTTAGGCACGATTGCCGAGCGCAAAGAGTGGCAAGCGAAGCAAAAGACTGAAACGAAATGATGTCTGGAATTAGAGCGGACTGACGTCCGCTGCTACGTTTTAATTTACAAAAACCGCATCACGGTGTCGCCGTGCTTGAGCATTTTCACTTCCGTCCACGGCGCGAAAATTAAGCCGCAACCAATTGTTTTTTCCGCGCGACGGCCTTTTGCGCGAACTTGCGCGCTTCCTTTGCGCCGCGCAGCAGACATTCCGAACTGATGTCGCAATCGAGTTTTGGCCAATGGACGGAAGAATGCGTGATTTCAAAATGCGCGCGGTCGCGGCCCGACGCGAGCAGCAGCGTGGGATAAAAAGCCAGCGGCACGCTGACCGAGCGCCCGTCTTCCAAGTCAAACGCGAGCCGGTCTTTTGAGATATGAACCGCCGCAATGTCCGGCGGCGGATTATTATTCAGTTTCATTCCAAAATTCCAATAATTCACTTTCGTGATTTTCCAAAATGCGGATGATTTCACGCAATTGCGCTTCCCGAAAATCTTTGTTCCAGCTTAATTGAACCGGCGAAAGCCAGAACTTCGCTTCGCAACCGGATTTGATCACATGCACATGCGCCGGCTCATCCGGCTCGGAACTGTAAAATCCAATGCGATAACCTTTGATGCGCAAAACCGTTGGCACGAGCCAACTCTAATTCGACACTTCGGAAATCGCAAGCGGGTAGTGGCTCAATTTGGTGGGGCGAGCGTCCTCGCGAGCCGCGAGAACTGTTTGGCGCA
>DASXED010000100.1:0-24529 GCA_036490295.1 Verrucomicrobiia bacterium
GGAAGGTTCGCGCGCGGAAACCCAGTTGATGTCGGCGTAGCGCGTGTTGCTTTCGTGGTGATCAATGTTGATGAAAATTTTCCGGTCGGCGACGCACTCGCCGACTTTGCCGAGACGTTCAAAGCTCGCGCAATCGGTCGCGATGACGCAATCGAATTTCTGGCCGCGCCTCGGTTTTTGAAAAATGCCGTCGGGGTCGAGAAATTTTAATTTCTGCGGGATGGAATCTTCGTTCCAGCAGACGACTTTCTTGCCTTCGTTCTGCAACGCCAGCGCGAGGCCGAGTTGCGAGCCGATGCAATCGCCGTCGGGCCGGATGTGGCCGACGACACAAAAAATTTTATGCTCGCGGATGACTTCGATGATCCGGTCAATGATTTTAGGATAGCTTTTCACAAATTAAAAATGGGGAGCGCAAAAATAGTGGCACGGGCGTCCCGCCCGTGAGTTTTCATTTTAACAATTATTGAAGCACACGGGCGAGACGCCCGTGCCACCACCAAGCCGTTCGGAAAATTCATTTTCATTCGGTTGAGGGTTCTTCAGTTGGGCCGCTGTCAGCGGGCGATATTTTTTCCAGTTCCTCGATGATTTGCAGCACCTTGTTGCCGCGTGTGATGGAATCGTCGAAAACAAATTTCAGCGCGGGCGTGTATTTCAAAATGATGGAACGCGCGACGAGACTTTGGATTCGCACGCGATGTTCTGTGAGCAATTGGAAGCCGCGCTTTTGCTGGTCGGCGTTGCCGAGGATGCTGACGAAGACAACGGCGGATTTCAAATCGCCGGCGACGTCCACGTCGTTGACGGTGATCAAGCCTGCATCACTGACGTGAAATTCGCGGCGGACGGCCTCGCCGATTTCGCGCTTGAGCAATTCGCGCACACGTTGGAGTCGGAGGCTGGCCATTGTTTTTCGTTAATCGTTAAATTGTTAAATCGTTGAATCGTGAACCGATTTAACAATTTAACGGTTCAACCATTCAACAAATCATAATTTCGCTGCAACTTTTTCAAGCGAATAACATTCAATCGCGTCGCCGACCTGGAAATCGCTGTAGCCTTCGATGCGGATGCCGCATTCCATTCCGGCGCGGACTTCGTTGACCTCGTCTTGAAAACGGCGGAGCGACTGGCAGATGCCTTCATAAATCACGTCCTTGCGGCGGCGCACGCGGACCTTGCCCTTGACGATGCGTCCGCTCGAAACCATGCAGCCCGCGACCGGCACGCCCTTGGACAATTCAAACACCTGCCGGATTTCCGCCGAGCCGACGACGACGTCCTTGACGAGCGGATCGAGCAATCCGGCCATCGCCTCTTTCACCTGGTCAATCAATTCGTAAATGATCGCGTAAAGTTTGATCTGCACTTCCGCGTGCTTTGCCTTTTCGGCGGCAGTGCTGTCGAGCCGCGTGTGAAAACCGAGAATGATCGCGTTCGACGCGGACGCGAGAGCCACGTCGTTTTCCGTGATCGTGCCGACAGCGCTGTGCATGACTTCGAGCGAAACTTTTTCTGCCTCGATTTTTTTCAGCGCCTCGACAATTGCCTCGACCGAGCCTTGCGTGTCGGCCTTGACGACGACTTTCAAAACCTTGTCCTGATTCGCCGCAAGAGTTGCAAAAAGATTTTCGAGCGTGACCTTTTTATTTTCCTGGCCGGCGGCGCGCGCTTCAAGAAAACGCTGCTCGGCAAGTTCGCGCGCGGCTTTTTCGTCTTCGACCACAGAAAATTCCAGACCCGCATCCGGCACGCCGTTCAAACCGAGAACGCGCACCGCAACCGACGGCCCGGCTTCCTTGAGCCGCTGGCCTTCTTCGTTAATCAAAGCGCGGACGCGACCGTAAAATTCACCGCACAAAATAATGTCGCCGACGTGAAGCGTGCCTTTGCGAACCAAAACCGTCGCCGTCGGACCGCCGGGTTCGACACCAGATTCGATGACATTGCCTTTCGCATTTCGATCCGGGTTCGCCTTGAGTTCGAGCAAATCGGCCTGAAGCAAAATCATTTCGAGCAATTTATCAATGCCCACTTTCGTCAGCGCGGAACACTCGACGAAAATCGTGTCGCCGCCCCAATCGTCGGGAACGAGACCCTTGTCCTGCAATTGCTGGCGGACGCGCATCGCGTTCGCGTTCGGATGATCAATTTTATTTACGGCGACGAGGATCGGAACTTTCGCCGCCTTCGCGTGCGCGAGCGCCTCCAAAGTTTGCGGCATGACGCCGTCATTCGCCGCGACGACGAGCACGACGATGTCCGTGACATTCGCGCCGCGCGCGCGCATGGAACTGAACGCCGCGTGGCCGGGCGTGTCGAGAAACGTGATTTGCGCGAGGCCTTTTTTTGCTTCGGGATGCGGAACGGAAATCGTGTAAGCGCCGATGTGCTGCGTGATGCCGCCGGATTCGCCCGCAGCGACGTTCGCCTTGCGAATCACATCGAGCAAACTCGTTTTGCCGTGGTCAACGTGACCCATGATCGTCACGACCGGCGCGCGCGGTTTGAGCGTTTCCGGCTTGTCCTCGGTGTCGAGTTCAATTTGTTTCTCGACCGCATGAACCACGCCGCCGCCGCGCTCGCGTTTTTCAACCTCGAATCGGAAACCATATTTCGCGCAAAGTTGTTGCGCGATTTTTTCGTCAATCGCCTGATTGACCGTCGCGAAAACATTCAGCCCCATCAAATCGGCGATGATCTTGAACGGCTTCTGCTTCAACTGCGCGGCGAGTTCGCGCACGACGATCGGCGGCTTGATGATGATGACTTCGCCAGTCGTCGGCGCGACAAATTTCGGAGCTTGCGGCGCGGGCGCGGGTTTCGGCTGTTCGCGCGAAAATTGCTGCTGCGGACGGCCATCACGACCGCGCTGAAATTGCTGGCGCGAATCTCCGCGCTGCAGCGCACCCGGACGCGACGGCGGAAGTTTGGTTGAAGAACCGCCGCGTTCGCCGCCGCGCGAACTTGGCTGGCGCGAGGGCGATAATTGGATGAACCCGACTTTCTCTCCAACTTTCGGGACAGCGGGTTTTGGCGGAACCGGCGGCAATTCGATTTTTGCCTCAACGACTGCCGGTTCTTCTTTGATTTCCGGTTTCGGTTCGGGCGGCGGCGCGGTGATGAGAACTATTTTTTCCTCAACCGGCGCGGGCTTGGGCGGTTCGGGCGCGGGCTTGGGCGCGAGTTTGGCGGCGGCTTCGGGATAAATTTTGATCAGCTCTTCTTCGAGCCACTCGGCGGAAATTTTATCCAGCGAGCTGGACGGAACTTTCGCGGCGGCGATGCCCATGGACTTGGCCTTCTCGATGATTTGCTTGTTCTCGAGGCCGAGCTTTTTTGAAATGTCGTAAATCCGAACGGGCATAAAAATCTTCTTTCGTGGGACAGGCATCCTGCCTGTCTAACAGGCTGGAAGCCTGTTCCACTAACCGGAATGTGCGAATGGCCTTCATGGCTAAATCGCGCGAACAAACTTTGTTCCGGTCTGCGTCATAAAATCAAGTGGTCACGGGCGCTTCGCCGACGCTCAACTGGCGGCGTCCGGCTTCGGCGCGCGCGGCTTCCAAAATCGCCGCCGCGTTTTCGCCGACCTGCGGAATGTCCGCGATGTCGCCGGCTTCCGCCGACAACAAATCTTCAATTCGCGTCAAACCTGCGTGAACGAGCGCGTCGGCCTGTTCGCGGGAAATTCCTGGAATCGCCGCGATCGCCGCAACCGCTTCAGCGACTTTTTCGTCGAAACCTTTTGTGACGATGTGTTCGGCGTCAATGTCCACTTCCCAGCCCGTCAGTTTCGCGGTCAATCGCGCGTTTTGTCCGCGCTTGCCGATGGCGAGCGACAATTGATCTTCGCTGACTAAAATTTTCAGGCGTTTTCCTTTTTCATCAATCTCAACGCTTTTCAATTGCGCCGGTTCGAGCGCCTTTGTGACAAAAGTTTTGATGTCGGACGACCACGGAATCACGTCCACTTTTTCGTTGTTCAATTCGCGGACGATGTTTTTGACGCGCTGGCCGCGCATTCCGACACACGCGCCGACCGGGTCAACTTTCGGGTCGCGCGAATAAACCGCCATCTTTGTGCGGAAACCGGGTTCGCGCGCGATGCCTTTGATTTCAATCGTGCCGTCGTTGATTTCGGAAACTTCCAATTGAAAAAGTTTGATGATGAAACGCGGGTCGGCGCGCGACAAAATAATTTCCGGCCCGTTCGGGCCTTCTTCGACTGCCTTGACGTAGCAGCGGATGCGTTCGCCGACCTGATATTCCTCAATTGAAACTCGCTCGCGGTTTGGCAGCAGCGCCTCGTATTTTCCCAAATCCAGAATCACGTCCGAACGCTCGAACCGGCGCACCGTGCCGCTGATGATGTCGCCGACGCGGTCTTTGAATTCGGTGAAGATGAGCGCTTTTTCCGCCTGGCGAATTTTCTGCATGAGCGCCTGCTTGGCGAATTGCGTCGCGACGCGGCCAAAATTTGTCGGCGTGACTTCCTTTTCAAGTTCGTCGCCGACTTTTGCGTCGGGCTTGATGCGGCGCGCGTCGAACACGGAAATCTGGTCGTGCTGCGAAATTACTTTTTCAGAAACGATGAGTTTGGCGAACGCCTTGATGTCACCGTTTTTCGGATCAATCTCCACGCGCAATTCACGCGCCGGGCCGACCGCTTTTTTCGCGGCGGACAGCAGCGCTTCCTGGACAGCGCCGACGAGGACATCACGGTTGATGCCTTTTTCGCGTTCCCAAAATTCCAAAACCGCCAAAAAATCTGCGTTCATAGCTTAAATCCGGCGTCTGCGTCGTCCGCATCCGGCGAATAAAAAAGCCGGAAGATGTTTATCTCCGACTTTCACACGCTGGCCGAACCAGCAAACTTTACCGTTCTTGACCGTTAATAATAGTTTTTTGGCGGAAAGCCGTCAAGCGCAAATGAGCCGCGCTTTTTGGGCGCAAAGGTCACTTGCTTTTCTGTTCTGGTTGCGTCGTGTCTTCAATTTGCATTTGGGTGCGAGTGGCCAGCGCGAGCAATGTGATGCGGGACGCGGCATCGCGTTCGGCTTCTTCAATCCGCGCGAATTCGCCCAAAACTTCCGCGCGCGCGGGTTCGTCGCGCGTGGCAATTTCCTGTCCCTGCCCGGCGCGGACGGCGCGCAAAATATGATGCGCGGTGATGCCGTCAAGCGGACGCGCGGGGGCATAGGCAATTTCGGCCCCGGCGATTTCAACGACCAGCCGCGCGGCCAGCAGCGGGCGCAAAACCTGTTGCGCGAGTTTCGACGGAATTTCCAGTCCGGCGGAAATTTCCTGGATCGTCACCGGCGGTTTTCCGTTTTGAAAACGCTGGCCAATGCACGTCATCAGCCGCAGCGCGATGAATTCGCGCCCGCGCTGGTTCACATTTTCCACGAGTTTTTCCTGCAAATAGGATTTGCGATTTTGAAAGGCGTAGGCGACTTGCGCGCCGAACAGCAGAATCACCCACGAAAAATAAAGGCCGACCATGAACACCGGCACGAGGCCGAGGCTGCCGTAAATTTTGCTGTTGGTCACGACGCGCGAGACGTAAAGAAATCCAAAGACGTTGTTCAATTGCCACAGCGTTCCGCCGACTACGCCGCCGGCCAGCGCCGCGCCAAAACGGACTTTTGTGTTCGGAATCAATTGATACAGCAGCGCAAACGTCAGGCACAAAACCACCAGCGGCAGCAGATGAAAAATCAAGCCGCCGATGAACGGCATTTTTTCGACGAGCATTTTAGTGGCTTGCAAATGCGTTCCGCCGGCCAGCCCGAGCGCGACAACGATGAGCAGCGGGCCGAGCGTAATCGTCGTCCAATAAAGCACGATGCGCGTGAGCCAGTTGCGCCCGCGCGCCACGCCCCAGATGTCATTGAACGCGCTTTCGATGCGGTTAAGCATTGAGATGGCGGCAAAAATCAGCAGCGCCATGCCCGTCAACCCCATCGCGCCGCTGCGCGTGTTGCGGATAAATTCGTGGATGCTCCGCGCGACTTCCTTTTGCGCGGTGATGACGCGGGCGTCATTGGTGAGCGACGCGAAGGAATTTGTCCCGTATGAAGAAATAAGAATTGCATTTGTTTCTGTGGAAGAATTTGCCGGCGTCAATTCATCCGGCGATCCGGGCGCGTTGGTTCCGGCTGGCGGCACGAAGTTGGAAACCAGTTTGTCAACGGCCCTGTAAATTTGCTGCTCGCCTTCCTTTTTGAGCAAACTGCTGGTGACGCTGATGGCGACGGCGAGCATCGGAATGAGCGCCAGCAGCGTCGTGTAGGACAGCGCCGAGGCGCGGACGAGGCAGCGGTTGCGGACGAAACTTTGCCACACGAGCGCCCAGAAATGCGCGAAATGTTCGAGCCGGTCGAATTCATTTTCCGCGCCGGCCTGGCCGCCGGCCGCAATTTTGATGAGCCGCAAAAATCTTTTTTTCGCCACGACGACGAAACGTAGCAAAGCAAGCCGCCAAGTCAACGCGCCGCATCCGCCTTCATTAAAATTCCGGCGCGATAAATCCGCTTTATCGCCGTTCAAAAAATCCGCACAATGAAGCCGTTGCATCCGTAGCTCAATTGGATAGAGCTTCTGACTTCGGATCAGAAGGTTGCAGGTTCAAGTCCTGCCGGATGCACCAATAACCAAATGAACGGCATCATTCGTAACGCAATGATTCAATCGGATCGAGGTTCGCGGCCCTCCACGCCGGGTAGGTTCCAAAAACAATCCCCACGACCGAGCACATCGCCAGCCCGATGACAATCCAGTCAACGGGAATTGCGGGCGGCAGTTTCAAAACCAGCGCCAGCACGTTTCCGCCGAAAATTCCCAGCACCGCGCCGATGGCGCCGCCCACTTCGCACAACGCCACGGCTTCCATGATGAATTGCACCATGATGTTGCGCTTCTTTGCGCCAATCGCGCGGCGGATGCCGATTTCGCGCGTCCGTTCCGTGACCGAGACGAGCATGATGTTCATGATGCCGACGCCCGCCGCGAGCAGCGCGATGGAACTCACCACCATGACGCCAATCCGCACCGAGCGCGTGAAATTTTCGAATTGCTCGATCAACGAATCGTTCGACGAGATTTCAAAATCGTTTTCCTTGCCCGGCGGCACCTTGCGGATGACGCGCAACGCGCCGCTCACTTCCTCGACCGTTTCAGCATAGCTCGCGCGGTCGCGCGCCTGCACGAGGATGTTCAGGCTGCGATACCAGCGGCCATAGCGGTTCAAGCCGGTCGAAATCGGCACGACGGCGAAATTGTCCTGGTCTCCGCCCAGCGCGCCGCCTTTTGGTTCCAGCACGCCGACGACCGTGTAATTGATGCCGTCAATTTTCACCTGCTCGCCGACGGGCGAACTGTTCGGGAAAATGTCCGTCGCCAGTCCGCTGCCCAGCACGCAGACATTGCGGGCGCTGTCCACGTCCGCGTCGAGCAGCAGCCGCCCGTCGCCGAGATTCCAGTTATGCGCCGCAAAACTGCCGGGCGTTTCGCCGTAGAGCTTCACCGTCGGCGCGCTCGTTTTGTAGCGCGTCTTGATTTCGCCCGACCAGAAGGCCGTCTCGATGCCGATGTTCAGCGGCAGCACGGTTTTGTCCTGCAACCGTTTTGCCTGCGCCATCGTGATGTTTTTTCGACGCCAGTATTTTTCAAGGTCGCCGGAATAACCGAAGTAGGTGGTCGGCCATTTGCGGATCATGAACGTCTCGCTGCCGAGCGAACTCAACTCGCGTTCAATGTTGCTTTGCATCACGCGCATCCCTGTCATCACAACGATGATGGAAAAAACGCCGACCAAGACGCCGAGCAGCGTCAGCGCGGAGCGCAATTTGTGCGCTGCAATTGCCCCGAGCGCCATCGTGAAACTTTCACGCGCCTCGCTGAAAATGGAGATGCGATTTTTATTCATTGCGCAGCGCATCCACGGGATTCATGCGGGCCGCGCGCCACGCGGGAAAAAAACCGGAAAGCACGCCGGTCAGCGCTGAAACCAAAAGTGCAACGCAAACAATCAACGGGGAAAGCGTCGCCGGCATCGCCTTCCGCAAAAGCCAGGTGGACGGCCACGCGATCAAAAGCGCGATGACTCCGCCAATCAGGCAAATGCACGCGGCCTCGATCAGAAATTGCAGCAGAATCGTCCGGCGTTTCGCGCCGATGGCCTTGCGCACGCCGATTTCGCGCGTCCGTTCCGCGACCGAGACGAACATGATGTTCATGATGCCGATGCCGCCGACAAACAGCGCCAGTCCCGTGATGAACAGGCCGACGCCCGCGATGGTTCCAGCGACCTTGTGAAAAAATTCCAGAAACTCGTCCTGCTGGTTGATGGCAAAATTATCCGGGTCGCCCGGCGCGACGTGGCGGAACCGCCGCAGCACTGTGCGCAATTCTTCCTCGGTATCACCGAGTTGATCTAATCTTTTGGCTTTCACCTCAATCGTATATTCTGGATTGCGATCAAAGGTGTAGATGAATTGTTGCAATGGCACGATGGCGGAAGCGTCGTCGCCACCGCTGTCGGAAAAGCCGCCCTGTTTTTCGAGCACGCCGACAACTTCAAATTCATGCCTGGCGATGAGAATTTTTTCGCCCAGCGGCGACTCGTTCCGAAAAAGATTCGTGGCGAGGTCTGAACCGATCACGCAAACGGGACGGCCGCTGTCGCATTCGGCGGCAGAAAGAAAACGTCCACTCGCGACCGTGATTCCGCTGGTGAATTGATATTGTTCCGTCGTGCCGATGACGGAAACACTGCCTGAACCGCGCTTATGATATTTCACCGGTTCGTCATCTGCCACCGACGGCGCAATCGCGGATGCAAGGGTCATTTGTCTTTGCAACGCGTCAACATCAGCGGGCAAAATGGACGGATTTTTCATCTGGCTGATCCAATCCTGCTGTGACTGGATGAACCAGTTGTAACGGTTCACATATAAAATATCCGTGCCGATGGACGAAATGCTGCGCATGAATGAATTGTTCAATCCCTGGATCGCCGTGCCCATCAGCGTGACCGTGACGATGCCGATGACGATGCCAAGCGTGGTCAGCACCGAACGTAGCTTGTTCGCGCGGATGGCGCTCCACGAGATCAGCAAACCTTCGCGCAGTTCGGTGAAGAAGTTCATCCGAAAATTATTTTTTTACAACCTCGTCGCTGGCGATCAAACCGTCGCGGATGCGGATGATGCGCTGTGAGTGCAACGCCACTTCCTCTTCGTGCGTGACGACGATGATGGTGTTACCCTTGTCGGCGAGCAGTTGAAACAACGTCATGATTTCCGTGCCAGTTTTTGAATCAAGATTTCCCGTCGGCTCGTCCGCGAGCAGGATGGAAGGTTTATTCACGAGCGCGCGGGCGACGGCGACGCGCTGGCGCTGGCCGCCGGAAAGTTCGTTCGGCTTGTGATGCACGCGGTCGGCCAGACCGACGCTCGCCAGCGCTTCGAGCGCGAGCTTGCGGCGTTCCTTGGATGAAATGCCCGCATAAACCAAGGGCAATTCCACATTACGCAGCGCGTCGGAGCGCGGCAACAAATTGAAGGTTTGGAAAATGAAACCAATTTCCCTGTTGCGGATTTCGGCGAGCTGGTTGTCGTTCATCTCACTGACGTGGCTGCCGTTGAGTTCGTAAGTGCCGCCGGTCGGCGTGTCGAGGCAGCCGACGAGATTCATCAGCGTGGATTTGCCGGAGCCGGACGGCCCCATGATGGCGACGTATTCGCCGCGCTGGATTTCCAGCGAAATTTCGCGCAGCGCATGGACGGTCTCCGCGCCCATCTGATAGCGCCGCGAAATTTTCTGGAGACGGATCAGGCTCACAACGGTGGCTTTTCGACGTTCGCGCCGGCGGAACCTTTGACAATCTTTTTGCCGTCGTCGAGGTCGCGGCTGATGGCGCGATAACCGCCAACGACAATTTCTTCGCCTTCCTTCAAACCGTCGGTGATCTCCCAGTAATTGTCGTCGCTGATGCCGATTTTCACCGGCACGGTTTTGACGCGGCCATCTTGCACGACAAAAACCACATCCACGGGTTTGGACGAGTCGTTCGGCTTTTTGCCGGCATTCGTGGAATTGGTCGCGCCGCCGGTTGCGGCAATTGAAATTGAATTTGTCGGAGTCGAATTTGTTTTCGCCGCGCCAATTTCCTTGCCGGATTTCGATTTGACGACGCGCGTGGTCACGCTGGCGATGGGCGCGGCGATTACATTGGTGCGCGAGCGGGTTTCGATTTCCGCGCTGACGGACATTCCCGGCCGGAACGAATCGGTTTCAGTGAAACGGATGCGGACTTGAAACTGCGTGGCGGACTGCCCCGGCGACGAAGATGACGAGCCGCCCAAATTGCTCACGGCGGAACTGGTGTTCAAACCTTCCGACGAATTGGCGACGGCGGTGACGGTGCCGGCAAATTTCCTGTCCTTGAACGAATCCACTTCGAGCTTCGCCTTTTGTGCGGCCTGCACCAGCACGACGTCCATTTCGCCGATGTCCACGCGCGCCTCCATCTGGCTCAAGTCGGAAATGATCATGATGTCCGTGCCGGCGTTTTCCACCGTGCCGAGGACGCGTTCGCCGGGCTGCGAATTCAGCGTCGTGATCGTGCCGTCGAGCGGCGAGACGATGGTGGTCTTGTCGAGCAAATCCTGCGCGTTGTCCACGGTGGCCTTGGCGACGTCAACCTCGTCGTCCGCGCTGTCCACCTGCGCCTTGGCCACGTCGCGCGCGGCCTTGAACCCGATGAAATCCGACTCCGAAAGCAGTTTGGCGTCAAACAATGACTTGTTGCGTTTGAAGTCCGCGTCGGCCTTTTCGAGATTCGCGACGGCGGTCGCCTTCACGGCCAGCGACGATTCGTAACCGGCCTTGGCCTGGTTCAGCCCGGCGATGTAAACGTCGGGATTGATTTTCAAAAGCAAATCGCCCTTGTGGACGAACTGGCCTTCCTTGACCGGCAACTCGGTGATTTCGCCGCTGACTTCCGGGCTGATGTGGACCTGCACGACGGGATAAATTTTCCCGTTGGCGACGACCGTTTCCGTGATGCTGTGGCGCGCGACTTTTTCAGTCTGGACGGTGACGGCCGGTTCTTTTTTTCTCAACGCGACAAGCATCCCCAGCACCAGCACGACGGCGATGAGAATTGCAAAGAAGATGAATTTTCCACGTCCTTTGGGCTTGGACTGATTGCTTTCTGATTTCAAAAGCGGAGGTGGTTCCATGCCGCGAGCCTGCCGGAAAACATCCGCCTTGTCGAGAACGGTGATTGCCTTGTGAACCTCAATTAGTTTGCAAAGCCTGCGGGAAAGATTTGAAACATAAGCTGATGCTCTTCATGCCCGGTTTTGATTTGCATCGCGCGGCCCGGCCAGCTTATAGCCGACGCCGTGGATGGTCAGCAGGTGTCTGGGTTCGCCGCCGTTGTCGCCGAGTTTTTTTCGGAGTTGCACGATGACTTGATCGAGCGTGCGCGTCGTGCCGTAATAATTGTAACCCCAGGCTTCGTTCAGCAGTTTGTCGCGCGACAAAACCTCGCCCGCGTGCGCGGAAAAAATTTGCAGCAATCTTATTTCTCTGGCCGTCAATTCTTCAACGACTTTGCCGCGCTTCAATTGAAAAGTTTTCGGATCAATTGTCGCGTCGCCGATTTTGAAAATTTTCTCCGAATCAATTTTTTCTCCGGCTGAATTTGTTCGCCGCAGCAGCGCGTGAATGCGCGCGAGCAATTCGCGCACGCCGAAGGGTTTCGTGACATAATCGTCCGCGCCGAGGTCGAGGCCGACAACTTTGTCAATTTCCTGTCCTTTCGCCGTGAGCATGAGAATCGGCGTGGAGATTTTTTTGGCGCGCAGTTGTTTGCAAATGTCGTAGCCGCTCGCGCCGGGCAGCATCACGTCGAGCAAAATGAGCGCGGGTTTGTTTTTTACGACAGCTTCGAGCGCGAGATCGCCGCGATTGCATGAAGCGACATCAAAGCCGTCGCTTTTCAAAACTTCTTCGAGACCGAGCAAAATGTGCGGGTCGTCCTCGACGATCAGAATTTTAGTTTTCATGGGAGTGAACCACGAATAGACACGAATGAACGCGAATCTGAAAACCGTGAAATACGATCACGCAAAAGAAAATGCGGGTTCGCGTGTTTAGCGTGGTTCGCGGTTAAAATAAATTCGTGTCCATTAGTGTTCATTCGTGGTTTCAGATTGGTTTAATTGGCAATCGCAAAACAAAACAGCTTCCGCCGCCTTCACGCGGTTCGTAAATCACGTCGCCGCCGTGGGCGCGGGCGATTTGACGCGCAATCGTCAATCCCAGTCCCGAACCCTGGATGCCGCTGCTCAAGGAATCGTGCGCGCGATAAAATTTCTCGAAAATCTTTTCTTCGCTGCCGCGCGGCACGCCGGAGCCGCGATCCAGAATTTTTATTTCCGCGTGCGGCAGCGGCGATTGTTTTTGCGCGACTTGAATCGAAACTTCCTTTTTGCCGTTGCCATATTTTTCCGCGTTCGACAAAAGATTGACGATGATTTGTGAAAGCGCGTCGGCATCGCCGCGAATCGGGATTTTGGTTCCCGGCAATTCGCAAATGAATTTGAATCCACCGGCTTCAAGATGAGGACGGAAAGTTTCTGCGGTCAGGCGGACAACTTCCGTCAAATCGCACGGCGCAAAATTATATTTCTTTTCGCCGCTTTCCATGCGCGAGAAATCGAGGACATTATTGATGAGCCGCGTGAGCCGTGCGGCCTCGGCGGTGATGATTTGCAGGTAAGATTTTTGCTTTGCCGCGTCGGTGACGCGATTTTCCGCGAGCAATTCCGAAAACATCCGAATCGAAGTAAGCGGCGTTTTTAATTCATGCGAAACATTGCTGACGAAATCGGTTTTCTGCCGCGCGAGTTTCAATTCTGAGTTCAAACTGCTGACGATGAGCCAGCTTCCGACGCCAATCGCAAGAACAAGAACTGCGATGAGCAAACCGAGCGTGAGTTCGGCGGTGCGCGCGGCCTGCGTAAGCGCGGCGGGATTGACGAGATACGCGGCGACTTCCCAATGCGGCAACGCGTCGCCGATTTCCGTGGACACAAACGGACGTTTCCAATTCGTCTGGAAATTTTTGCGCGAAATGGAGACGGGCTTGGCGTTGTCGTCCAAAATTGCGAGGCAAATTTCATTTTGCAGCGACGGATCTGGCTGGATCAAACTGCGCAAGCCGTCCACGACGCGGTTCAAATTCAATTGCGCGCCGAAAATCAAATCCGGTTCGCTGTTCAAGCGATGCCAGAACAAAAGTTCCAGTTTGTTTTGCAAAAAACGCGCGAGCATTCCGTCCGTGCCGTCACCGACGAGCTGGGCAAATTCGGCTTCGGCGGGAATGGCTTTGGACAAATTTTGCTGGGTCTCATCAGCATCTTTGAGCTTTTCATCGTAAGTTAGGCTTTGCGGACTGACTTTGCGCATCTGTTGTTTGAAATTGGAAGAATTTTGCGCCTGTTGAGATCCGGCGTTCATGTTGTTCACTGTTCCAAGCGCCATTATGGAATAGACTGGCCGGGCATCCATGGGAGGAACTTTAGATTCGTTCAGTGGCTCGTTGATTCCTCCAATAACCACGGTTGAAGCGCTCGGATGGAGCGAATTGATGGGCGAAAGTTCATTGATTGCGGCATTCGCAGTCGCAACCTGCATCTGGCCGGATTGAATTTTGTCTTCCGGCTGTGTTTTGGCGGCAGCGCCGCCGAGTTCCAAATTTTCCCGCCGCGTTTCCGTCGGTGGCGCGGCAGCGGGCGCAAGCGCCAATGTCTGTTGGGGCCGTTTTTGCTGGAATTGTCCCTGGCCGCCGATGCCGCCAGAAAAAGTGTCAAGTGAAGACGATTGGCTGCTGCCATTGCGCGCAAAAATTTGTGCGCCGCTCGCGTCGGAATTGGCGTTGCCGTTAAAACCATAAACTTCGGCGGATTCGCGGTTGCCGAGCCAGCCGCTGTTGTCGGCATAAAATGTCCGCGCCTCGGATCGCGCGTTCTGCGAAGGCGAAAGAATTGTTCCCGAAAGCGTCACGCAAAATCCGACTTCGGCCAGCGGCCAGCTTTGACGGATTTCGCCGTCAAATTGATTTGCCACTTCGCGCGCGTCTTTTCCGGCGGCGAGATTTTCGACCTGCGCGCCGAATTCCTGCTGCCGTTGCGCGAGATAATCGGAAATGTTTTGCGCGAGCGAATCCGTGACACGCTGGTCAAGGAGCGATTGCTGGCGTTCGAGCAAAAATTGCTGGTCGCGCAGCGAGCGCACGGCCAGCCACGCGAGCACGAGGCTCGGCAGAATGACGGCTAAAACAAAAACCACGGCTACTTTGCGCATGACTGGCGTTTATCATCTGATTTTTGCGGACGCGCGTCCAGCAAGGGAATCTCAATTTTTTGACTGCATGGTTTCAAATAAAAGCTGATAGCCCAACTCCACGGCATTGGTCGAAGCGCCGTCGCGAAGGGCCAGATTCAGCGCCGGCTCGGCAAAGCGCCCGAAAGTTTTCAATTCTGCGATGGCATTGCCACGTGAATTCGCGTCGCCGGTTTGAGCTTTTGACAAATCCTGCGACAGTTTCATTTCGGCGCTTGGTGCGATGACTTCGGCGCGACCGACCATCACGCGCACGATTTTTTCGGGTTTGGGATTGAGCGTCATCGGCAAAGTTTCGTCCGTCCACGCGCGTGGCAAAATATAAAGCACACGCTCACCTTCTTCCATGAACCATGAATCTTTCCAAGTGTTGACCATCGCTTTGGCTTCATCCGCAAACAGGCCTTCGCCGGTGAGCGCGGATTCCATTTGCGCGCCGATTTCGTTTTGGAATTGTGCCAGCGGAAAATATTTCCAATTTGAATCGGCATTCAGGTTCATCCACGCAACCGGATTTCTAGCGGGCAATTCATCCATGAGCGCAAACGCGCCACGGCCATTGTGAATGCTGACTAAAAACAAATGCGATAATTTCTCCGCGCCTGAATTTTCGACGACAACTTCATTGCCGGAATTCACGCTCACGACCAGCGGCGTTTTGAAACTGCCCGCGCCGCGATAAAAAATAAATTTTTCGTAATTGTCCGGTTCTTTAGTTCCATCCGCAAATTCTGTCCGCACAGTGTCGGCGGCGGTTTCGCGCGCCGCAAAATAGTGGCTGCCGGATTGATTTGGCGGAAAACGATTTTCAAATTCTCCATGATGTTTAGATTCTGAAAAAAGTTGCAAATGTTTCCACACGGCGCGGCTGTCGGGAAGCGTGCCGGCGTCGGATACATTTGTATCCAGCGGAAAAGACGGCCCGATTTGCGTCGCTTGCGGAAACCATTCGGTGATTAGACCGCCCGGAAATTTCACGTTGACATCCACGGTCATGTCTTCGTCCGAGTAAAAATACATTACCGGCGTCTCGAGCCGTTGCAAAGTGACCATCATCTCTTTCACGCCCGTTACAATGGTCGGCTGGTTGCCCATAAAAAATCCAGCGAACCGGCGATTCATTCCGGAGGTTTTCCAGTCGCGAACGAAGTTGGGCAGCTCCGACGTTTGCAGTGGACGCCACGAGAGCAATTTGCCGTCTCCGCCTTGCACATCCGTGAACGTGCCCCATTCATGAACGGTGTAATCGGCTTGCGCGTGTGCGGCCTGTGAAAATATGTCCAACATCGCAGAGAGGCAAAAAAGCCGGATAATTGTTTTCATGGGATGATTTAGGTTGTATTCAATTATTGCTCTTTTGAATTGCGCGTGTTGTAGGATTGCGACTGCATCACTTTGCGCGTGGCGGAATCAAACTGGCCGCCGCCAATCGCGCCGCTAAAAGTTTGAAGATAATTTGTCTCCTGCCGGATTTGAACCTGAACGGTTGCGGGCGCGTCGGCGTAAATTTTGTCCAGTTCCGCGTTCTGCGCTGAAAGCGTTCCCGCCGCCAATTTGTAATTTCCCGCGTCGGCCTGACTCATTGCCTCGTCTTTCGCAACAGCCGTGAGCATCAATTCTTTTTCCGCGAAGACTGCGCCGTTCACGGAGTTGTCGGAAAGTTTCTGGTCGTCGGTGAAATCAATTTTCGCCGTGCCGCTGGCAGATTGCTCGCTATCGTTGTCAAATTCGTCTTTGTAATTGACGTTGACCTGCGCGACGTCGGGTTTGTCGCCGTTGATGAGGCAGCGCAAAAACAGATAGCGATTTTGTCCTCCGGTGAACTGGCTCAAGTTCACGACGGCTTTTTGATTTTCAAATTTCTCGGCGCGGCCAATGAAGCCGAGCGGCTTCACACCGTCGGGGCAGATGATCTCAATCCGCACGTCACGCGCGGCGACGGTGAGCATTTCGCCGAGTTCCCTGGCGAAGATTTCGGGAAGTTTTTCCGTGTCCTGGACGTAATAATAATTCGCGTCGCTCGCCTCGGCGATGCCGGCCATCACGTCCTCGTTGTAATCGTCACCGACGCCAATCGTGGTGACGGAAATGCCGCGCCCGGCCAGATCACTGCCGAGCCAGCGCAATTGTCGCGGCGAACTTGGCCCGACGTTCGCAAGTCCGTCCGAAAGCAAAATGACGCGATTGATTCGTTTGTCGGAGAAAAATTCCTGAAGCTGGTCCGCGCCCATTTTCACGCCCGCGTAAAGCGCCGTGCTGCCGTCGGCCTTGATGCTTTCGATTTTTCCCTTCAGCGCGTCCTTGTCCCCGACTTTTTGCGCGGGCACGAGCACCTGCGCCTCGTCGCTGAAAATGACGAGCGAAAAAATATCGTTTGGCGCGAGGCGATCCACCAGTTGCATCGCGGCTTGTTTTGTTTTTTCCAGCTTCGCGCCAGTCATCGAGCCGGATTTGTCCAAGACGACGGCGAGATTGAGCGGCGTTCGGTGAATTTTCCTTTTCCCGGCAATCGCCGAAAGGTCAATTTTCACGACGATTTCCTGCGGCTGGTTTTTCAGCACGACATCGCGGTCGGGAACGAGTTTCAGTTGCAATGTTTCTCCGGCGGACAAGTTTGAAGCCAGACTTGCGGCCAGACCAAAGGCGAAAAGAATTTTTTTCATGCCGCCATTTTGCCCGGTGGCGCAAAGGAGTTGTCAGCGGCGCGTCAAAGTTTTGTAAAAAAAATGTAAAATCAAGATTTTGCGGCATTCATTGAATCCTCTTTGGAAGAGAGTGTGAGAATTTGAATTTTGCGATGGAACAATTCTCACCATGTCATTTTTCAGCGTCGCAAAGTCCGTTGAAAATAACAACTTTCACTCGTTAAAAACCGCGCATGGGAATGACGCCATTCCCACTTTTATTCTCAATTAGGCTTTTTGAAGAGCGTCAAAATCATAAAAATCATTGATTTCATTGAGTGAAATAAAGATTGGAGCGGGCGAAGGGAATCGAACCCTCGTTTCAGGCTTGGGAAGCCCACGTTCTACCATTGAACCACACCCGCTTCTCCGAAAAGTTTCAGGTTTCAGGTTTCAAGTGTCAAGTTCAAGCGGCGCTCATGCAGACGCGTCGAGGTTCTGGATCGCCTGAAGCAGTTTCGCCTCGATCAAAACCCGTCGCGACGGAGATTCGATTTTTCCGCCGTCGAGCTCGCGCACGTAAAAACTGTCAATCGCCGCGCCGCGCTCGGTCACGATGCGCGCAAACGCAATGTCCACCGACAGTTCGGCGAACGCCTGCGAAATCGCGTAGAGCAATCCAAGCTTGTCCTCGGTTTCAATTTCGATCAGCGTGCGCGTCTCGGAAATTTCATTGTCAAAGCTGATCTGCGTCGCCATCTGTTCGCCCGCGTAAGGCTGGTAAAATGTCTCTGAAAGGATTTGTTTTTTGATGAGCGCGCGCAGGTCAATTTCCTCGCCGACCAGGACTTTTTCCAGCAGCGCGGCGAACTTGTCATGCTGTTCGCGCGTGGCGAGATTGCCGGTGCGCGCGTTGTTGACAAAAAATTCGTCGAGCGCGATACCATCGCGACGCGTGAAAATCTGCGCGCTTAAGATGTTCAGCCCGGCGGCGCTCAACGAGCCGGCGATTTTGACGAACAGCCCGGCGCGATCCCAGGTGCAGATTTTGACGAGATTGTAGCCGCGATCCGGTTCGTCCAGCCACGCGGTCACGGGCGAAAGCGCGCGGTTGTTTTCGAGAATCAAGCGGTGCATGAAACGGTGCGCGAGTTCGAGGTCGTCCAGGATTTCCCGCGCGGTGTGGATTTCAAAATAACGCGGCGGCAGCGAATCGAAATGCGCGGTCAATTCCTCGTCGCTGATTTGTTTTGGCGCCAGTTCGCGGATTTCATGGATGAGCGTCGCGCGCTGTTTTTCCACGGCGCGGATGAATTCGGTGCCGCCGGCAAGCAGCGGTTTTGCGCGTGAGTGCAATTGCCAGAGCAGTGAATCCTTAAAACCGTTCCACAATTTATCGCTTGTGCCCTGTGAATCGGCAAACGTCAGCAACGTCAACAGATTCAAATTCTCCAGCGTCTCGATTTGTCTGGCGAAATTTTTTATGACCGCCGCGTCGTCGAGGTCGCGCCGCTGCGACAGGCTCGCCATGAGAAGATGGTTTTCGATGACGAGGCGCAACGCGTGCGACGCCACTTCGTCCAGGTGCAGCCGTTTCGCCGCGCGCATCGCCATTGCCGCGCTGGCCTCGGGATGGCCGCCTTTTTTATGTTGCGCGGATTTGCCGACGTCGTGCAGCAGCAGCGCGAGGTAAAGCAGGCCGGGACGCGGCAAACTTTGAAACAGCGGCGCATAATTTTTATACGGCGGTTCCTTGGCTTCCCAGATTTTATCGAGTTGCTCCAGGCAGACCAGCGTGTGCTCGTCGGCGGCGTATTGATGATAAAATTCGTGCTGCACGAGGCAGGTCAGTTTTCCAAATTCAGGAATATATTTTCCGAGCAGATTGACCTCGTGCATCGCGCGCAGAATCGGCGCGACTTCGCCGCGCCGTTCGAGGATCGTCATGAAAGTTTCGCGGACGTGCTCGTCGTTCAAAAATTCGCGGTCAACGAGATTGAGCGAATTGCGAATAAGCTGGGCCAAATCAGGATGCAACTGGAAACGCCGTTGCTGCGCGTAAAGAAAAACGCGCATGAGCCGCCGCAGTGAATCGTGAAAAATGCGGTTTGAAACGGCGTGAATCTCGCCGTTGATGAATTTGAAGCCGTCCACGGGTTCGGGTTCGCGGCGTTTCGGCAAATATCTTCGCAACGAAAGCCGCCCGTGCGCCGGCGCGACGAGCGCCATGCGCTGCTCCAGCGTGCGCGTGATGAGAAAAATATTCCGCGTGTGCGTGTAAAGGTCGCGCATGAATTTCTCGATGCGCTTGCTCGGCGAGCGTTCGTGGTAGCCGAGCGCGAGCGCGACGGCGGGCTGCAAATTTTTCCCGAGCACGTCCATCGCGCGGTTCACGTCGTAGTGCAATTCCGTCCGCGCGCGCAGCAGAAAACCGTAGGCGTCCTCAAGCTGCCTGCGCTCGGATTTGCTGACGAATTCCTGCTGCTCCAGTTCCGCGAGCGAGCGCGTGCGGTATTTGAAGAACGTCATCCATAAAAGATTTTGGAAATCGCGCAGGCCGCCGCAGCCGTTCTTGATGTTCGGCTCCTGCATCGTCGCCGAGCCGCCATATTTCGCGCGCCGCGCCGCCTGGTCTTCGACGCGCATGGCGATGTATTTTTCCTCGAAACCGACGACGCATTTTGCCACGAGTGTTTTTTGAAATTTTTTGAAAAGTGTTTCGTCGCCGATGATCAACCGCGCTTCGATGAGCGAAGTTTTGGATTGCATATCCATGTTGGCGACTTTCACGCAGTCGTCAATGCTCCGCACCGCGTGGCCGACTTTCAGGCCGACATCCCAAAGCGGGTATAAAACGCCGTCGATCAATTTGGATAAATACGGCAGCGGCTTGTTCACGGCAACCTGACCATCGTGCAGAAACATGAAATCAATGTCGCTGTGCGGGTTCAATTCCGCGCGGCCGTAACCGCCGATGGCCACGAGCGCGAGCGGCGGAAATTCCTTTTGCGCCTGCGGCGAAAGGCCTGTTTTCGCCACTTCCCAAAGGTGCCGCAACAGCGCGTCGAGCATCGCCGCGCGCGCCGCGCAAATCTCGCGCCCGCCAGCGCCCGCGCGGTGCTCCATTTTAAGCCGGTGAGTTTCCACCTTGAGAAACGCCTTGTAGCGCGCGAGCTGTTCCGCCGCGTCGCCGGTCGGCGGCAATGGCAGACGCTCCGCCGCGTCCTCCTGAATTTTTCTGATTAAATCCTGCACGGGCGCATATCATCTCGTTTCAAGTTTCAAGTTTCAAGTTTTCCGCGCTGAAAACTGAAAAACCTGAAACCGCGCGCCTCGACAGCGAAACCTTTTCGTGCGCGCGGCGTTTGTTACAATCTGCGCGCGATGCCAATTCAACCCGATCCCGATGCCGCGCTTATGCTCCGCGTGAAACGCGGCGACCGCGCGGCCTTCGCCGAATTGGTCGAGAAATACAAGCAGCCCGTGATGAATTTTGTTTTCCGCTCGCTGCGCGACGAAGCCGAGGCCGAGGATTTGGCGCAAAATGTTTTTCTGCAAGTCTTCAAATCCCGCGCCCGCTACCAGCGCACGGCGAAATTTTCAACGTGGCTTTTCACCATCGCGCGGAATCTGTGCCTGAATGAAATCCGCCGCCGCTCGCGCCATCCCGCCGAATCGCTCGAAGAGACGCATGCCGAAAACGAAGACCAGCCATCGCGGCAATACGAGGACAAAAAAGTTTTTCTGCCGGTGGAAAATGTGTTGCACGGCGAACTCGCCAAAAAAATCGAGGAGGCACTCGCCGGATTGCCGGAGAACCAGCGCATCGCCATTTTGCTCTGTCGGCAGGATGAATTGAGCTACGAGGAGATCGCCGAGGTTTTGGACTGCTCGCTTTCCGCCACGAAATCACTCATCCATCGCGGACGCGAAACGCTCAAGGAAAAGCTCAAGCCGTATCTCCAAACCGGCGAGTGGACGGAATAAAATTACCACTTGCCGCGTTTGCCAAGATCTTGCGGACGATAAAAGAATTTTTTGAACTCGAATCCACCAGTTTCTGGATGAAGACGGTAGTAAATAGATATTTTACCTTCGATGGCTTTGGTAGCACTGATTTCTTTTGAGCCGTAGATGCACAAAAAATTCAAATTTGCAAAATACAGATTGGGGTCTAAAACCTTTTCGCTGACGTTTTTTAACTGATGCACTTGTTCGAGTGACAATCCTTTTATCTCTGAATATTCAATTGTCCATTTCTCATCAGAACCAATACCCCATGGAACTACAATTTGTTGGCCAGCCAACCAATGCTTGAATGCCTCTATTTCTGGATAGATGCCAAATGGTAATGATAAAAGTCTGACACGGTTTCCCCAATGATACTCCGCTGCCATAATCAAAACCTGCCAATCGTCACGAGCCAGCGTAATCGCTTTGGCCAGTTCTTCAATAAGACCATATGCCAAAATAATGATACACCGTAAAATTCTGTCGCTAAACAAATCTGGATTTTCTTTCCGCTACTCGCTGAATTGCTGGAGGACGCGTAAACTGTCGTCCTCGCAAAAATCTTGCCGAACTTTGGTTACGATGTCTTCAGGAAGTGCCATTTGATTTGGCAATTAAAGCATTAGCGATCCCGCTTCAAAAGAAATTTCGCCAGCGTTTTGAGCACGCATTTCACTCACCGGTGGATTTGCAGCCGCAGAAATTGGTTCGTCAGATTTGCCGTCACGTTGGTTGAACTCGTGATCGTGACGTTCACGAATTGGTCGGGCGGAACGCCGTTGGACGAAGATTCGGAAACGCTCGCGCCGGGCATATTCGTCGCCCAGCCGCCCGCGACGGTGAACGTCATCAAGTTGCTCCACAGCATCAGCGTGCCGGAGGTTTGCAGAATGTAAGTGATGTCACTGGCCGATGTGTTGCGCTGGAAATGTATTTGAAACTGGTTTCCAGCAAGATCGCCCGTGAATGAATTTGTGTTCGCCGAATTCGGGTCGGTGGCAAACGCATATTCCAGCAAGTTCACAATGCCGTCGTGATCCGGGTCCGCCGAATCGCCGGCAACGGCGGAATTATTTGCGTTCGCGCCAAAGTGCGCCAGCTTCCAGACGCTCGTCGGCGATTTGACGATGGTCAGCACGGCGGCGGGTTGCACGCCGAGAGCCGACGCGCCATTCGTCGGATTGCTCAAGGCGAGATTGATTGTCGGATTTGGTTCGGCGAGACCGTCGTTGAAAACCGGCACGGAGAAAGTTTTTGAACCTGATTCGCCGTTCGTCCAATTCAGCGCGCCGGAAACGCCCGTGTAATTCACGCCGTTCGTCGCCGTGCCGCCCGCGACGGTTGCGTATGAAACTTGCGCCGCGCCGTTTGTTCCGCCGACGCGATTGACCGTGATGGTCACATTTGTGTCCGCTTCCTGCACGCTGTAAGCCGCCGAGCTGAAAGAAAAAGTTCCCGCGAGCAGGCCGAAAACGGAAACGGAATTCGAGGTGCCGACGAACACTTTTCCATCGGCGACCGTCGGCGCGGCGAACTTGACGCCCGCGCCAAGCTGGTCGCGGTTGCCCGACGCCTGGCCGCTGTTGTAAAGTTCGGTTGTGAAATTCGTGGCGTTGCAGGCGACGAGCGTGCCGGCCGCCCCAAGCGTCGCAGGCATTTGAATCGTCCAGACGATTCCGTTGTTCGTCCCGTTTGCGGAGATGCTGGGCGTCGCCCCCGGAAAATTGAACGTGCGGTTTTTGTTCGTCAAAATCGTGTTGCCGGCCAGCGCGCCATTGGCCAGCGCGATGGCTTTCAAATTGTCGCCGCTGGACGCGTAATAAATCCGGCCGTTGAAATATGCGGGCGTGTCAAACGAGGCCCCGATTTTGCCAAGATTGGTCTGGACGATAAAGTCAAAGACGTTGGTCCGGTCAAAATGATTGTTTCCGGTCGTGAACTGGTCGCGGTTGATCACATAAATCTGTCCCTGCTTGCCCGCGCCGAGCATTTCGTGCGGAAATGTCCCCGACTGGTCGGGAAGCAACAGCAGCCCGCCGGAGCCAAGGTCGGTGTCGTTGGCCTGCAAGGTGGACTGGTTCCACGGAGTGAAATAATCGGCCACCGCCAAACCGTTTGTCGTCGTGAGCTTGATGAAACTGTCGCCGAAGTCCGTGCCGCCGGAATTGTTCGTGGCGCTGAAGCTTCCGTTGCCGACTTCAAAAAACAGGTTGCTGTTGTTGTCCACGCATAGTCCGCCGCCGCCCATCCAGATGCCGCCTTCCGCCGCGTTCGCGCCAAAGGTGCCGGTCGTCGCGTTGGGCGTCGTGTTGAAAACGTAATTGGTCAGTTGCGCCAAATTCGTGGTGCTGAAACCGATGATCCAGCCGTGATACGGGTCGGTGTCCGCGTAACCGGCATACGAAACGTAAACAATTCCGCCCGACAACGTCAGCGCGCTGCGCTGGTTTTCCTGCTTCGCGTTGAAAGTCACCCTGCCGCCGACGCTGTCCACGCCCGTTCCGGCGACCGATGCGGTGACCACGACCGGGCTGAAGCTTCGCTCCGCGCCGTTGGTGATGCTCAACGCGTGCATGAAATGAAAATAATTCGTGACCCCGCCGCCCACGATGCCGGTGAACTCATCCACATAAAGCGTCCCTGAATTCGTGTCAATCACCGGCGTGCCTGTGATGCTGACTTTGGGAATGATGTCCGTGTAGGCGTTGCCATTGTAGCGCGTCCCGAAATTCTTGTTCGTGAACGTCGCCGTCGTCGTCACTGCCGCAACACCGAGGTTTGTTTCCCAGAGCAACCCGCCCGACGCGCCCGCGCTGTCCGCGTCGAACGCAAAAACCGTGGAATTTTCCGTGGCGATGAAAACGACGTTGTGCGTCCCGCGCCCCGGAATGTTCAAATCCGGCACATACAGCGGCTGCGCATAAACGCAGCCATCCACCGCGTAGGAAAAAAGCTTGCCGAACCGCGCCGAAGTCACGTTCGTCAAATTCAGGATCGTCTCGCTGGCGTTCAGTCCCGTGCGCTGGTTGTTATTGTGGTAAGTCAAGACGCTCACCTGCGCGCCAGCGGGCAATGAAGCGAACGCCAGGCAACTTGAGAACAAGGCTAAAGTTAAAACCTTCACGATTTAGCAGGGAGCATAATCTTTATTTGCCTTAATTCAATCAAAATACAGCCGACGCGAAACGCCCGGGGAAAAACCCAGGCTGCATCTGCAAACCGGCGAGTGGAGCGGATGCGATTTTTTGGACAACTTGATTTCCGAGCGCAAGGTTCGATTTGAAAATGAAAGACGCGGAAAACCGGCTCAAGTTTCCGCAAAATTTTGGGATTATTTAGTTCACAAACCGAAATAGTTGCATTGGTTTTGATGGCAACGCTTTAGGAGATTAACGGGATTTCAGGCGAGTTTTGACTGACTGCTTGCGGCTTGTGGGCAGGCGGTTGTAAGCGCAACGTCGCAATGCTTC
>DASXED010000153.1:0-7074 GCA_036490295.1 Verrucomicrobiia bacterium
TCTTGAATCGAACAAAGAATCTAATTGCTGATTTTGAAATTGGTATGAATTCTTCTTTGGTTGATGAGCAAGGATATCAGTATTCTCCGTGTGACAATTGTTTCTATTCAATTAGCGGAAGCGGGTCATTTAACAAACACGCTAATTTTCTCGCGCCGCACTCAAAAATTGATGGCACAATTTTGTTCCCACAATTAAGGAAAGATTCTACCAAATTTGTGCGCTGGTTTCTTCGCGGTCGTTTCTGGATTGATAAAGTTCTTCAGGAAAAGAACTATGACATTTCGTTGATTTAATTTCCTTAAAAATCTCCCAAGCCGTCACGGCTTCAGCCATTTCACGAACCACTCGATCGCCGCGCGTTCGGATTCCGGTTTCACCTGATGGCCGGTGTTTTTCTGGATGATCACGGCAAAATTATTGGTCGCGTTGTCAGCGGCATAAACTTTTCGCGCGGCGTTGGTGCATTCGATGACGCCGGGCAATGGCGTGTGGTTGTCGGAATCGCTGTTGATAACGAGCAGCGGGCGCGGCGCGATGAGCGCGAGCATTTCCGGCCCGTCGAATTCCGAATAAATTCCCGGCACGACGCGGTCGTAGAATTTTTGGACGAACGCGGAATCCGGTTTCGCTTCGCCTTCACTTTTTGCAATCGCGTTGAACGCCGGTTGAATCGTGCCGATGCGTCCCTGCCAGCCGTCATTTTTCAAAGCCCACGAAAAACTTTGCATCCCGATGCACGGCACGGCGACGGAAATTCTTTCGTCAATCGCCGCCGTCAAATACGTTTCCACGCCGCCTTTGGAAATCCCAATCAGCCCGATGCGGCTGGCATCCACGTCGTCGCGCGTCTGCAAATAATCCACGAGCCGCATCACGTCCCAAACCGTGTCGTAAAAAAACGGATGCTCGCCGCTGCCGTGAAATGCGCGGACAATGGCATTGTCATAATCAGTCTCGCCTTTGCCGGATTTCCGTTCGCCGTGATAGGGCGCGTCAATCGCGACGGCAACAAATCCACGTTCGGCAAGTTTGCGGCATAGCGCGGCCATGTTCGCCGTGCTGCCGCCGGTTCCGTGCAGACAAATGACAACCGGCCGCTTGCCGGGAAAATTTTCCGGCTCAATCAAAATTCCCGGCACGCGATTTTTTGCATCGGCGGAAAATGAGAAATGAAATTGCGTTAAATTATTTGTGCCTGATGATTTTGCTTCTTCAACCTGCGGCGCGAGCGCGACGCGCGGACGGTCAATCAGTTTGAGAAAATCGGCGCGCGGATTTTGAACGTGCGCGCAGCCCGCCGCGAGACCGCACAGGACGACCGCGACAAATAATTGCAGGCGTTTCATGCGTCCATTTCACGCGACCGGCTTGAAATTACAAGCAACTTTTATCAGGCAGCCTGCAAAACCAATTAAAATGACTGCGCCAACCAGCGGCGCGTGATAAAATTACGCTACTGCATTTATGAAACAATTTGAAATTCCCAGACACATCGCTCTTGCAAGCGGCAACGGCGGTTTGCCGAAAATTATCGTCACGACCAAAACCAGCACGGCGGAGATTTATCTGCACGGCGCGCACGTCACGCACTTTCAAAAAAACGGCGAGCCGCCGCTTTTATTTTTGAGCAGGAAAAGTTATTGTGCGCCGGGCAAACCGATTCGCGGCGGCGTGCCGGTCATTCTTCCATGGTTCGGCAACCGCGACGGCGAACCGGCGCACGGCTTCGCGCGAATCGCAGAATGGGAGCTAGTGAAAACTTCCGCCGCACCCGACGGCGCGGTGACGCTGCGATTTGCGCTGCCGGAAATTCCCGGACGCGACGCGTGGAAAAATCTGCGGGTAGAATTTGTCGTCACGGTTTCCGACACGCTCACAATGGAATTGATCGCCACCAATGATGGCTGTGACGAGGCGCTGGAAATCGAAAATTGTCTGCACACTTATTTTCACGTCGGCGACATCGGCGCGGTGAGCATTGACGGTTTGCGCGGCGCGCATTATCTGGACAATGCCGCCGGCGGCAACGGGGAATTGAAAATCCAAAGCGAATCTCCGCTGCGCATCGCGAAGGAAACCAACCGGCTGTATCTCGACACCACGAGCGTGGTGGAAATCCGCGATGAAAATCTCAAACGCGCGATTCGCGTTGAAAAATCCGGCTCGAATTCCACCGTCGTTTGGAATCCGTGGACGACGCAGAAATTGCCGGATGATTTTGACCCGGCGGAACACAAACACATGGTCTGCGTGGAATCCGGCAACGTGAAACAGAACAAAATTTCGCTCGCGCCGGGCGCAACTTCGACGCTGGAAGTTGTGTTGAGCAGCGCGCCGTTGAAATGATTTCGCTTTCTGAAATACAGCCAGCCGGATTGGATTTGGTTTCGCAGGTCGAACAGATTTTTTCGCCGAGCGGCATTCTTTCCAAGGCGAGCAATTTTGAATTCCGCCCGCAGCAGCAGGAAATGGCTGTGGCTGTGGCGCGCGCGCTGCAAAACCGCGAGCATCTTGCGGTTGAGGCAGGAACAGGCGTCGGCAAATCGCTTGCGTATTTGATTCCGGCGATTTTGTTCGCCGTCGCGCAGAAGAAAAAGGCCATCGTCTCGACGCACACGATCAATTTGCAGGAGCAGCTTACGGAAAAAGATTTGCCGATGCTCGCGGGCGTTTTGGCCGCGCTGCCAGAGCCGGTGAAATTTAATTTCACGATGCTGAAAGGTCGTGCGAATTATCTCTGCACGCGACGGTTGCAAAAGGCGATGCAGCAAAGTGGAAATCTTTTTACTTCGTCCGAAGCGGAAGAACTCAAACGTATTTACGAATGGTCGAAGAAAACCAAGGATGGCAGCTTCTCGGACTTCGACATCGAGCCTGATGCAAAAGTCTGGTCGCAGGTTTGTTCCGAGCGCGGGTTATGTTCGCCGAAAACCTGCGGCTACCAGTCCGATTTCAGCAAAGACCACGATGTTTGTTTTTTCCAACGCGCGCGGAACAAGATTCTTTCGTCCGACGTTTTGGTTTTGAATCACACGCTGTTTTTCACGCTGCTCGGCGGCGTGGACGAGGAGATGGAAGGCGGCATTTTGTTCAAGAACGACTTCGTCATCTTCGACGAGGCGCACACGATGGAAAGTGTGGCGTCGCGGCACATCGGCTTGAGCGTGTCGAGCGGGCAGGTGCGTTATGCGCTGAACCGGCTGTGGAATCCGCGCACGGAAAAAGGTCTGCTCGCGACGTTGCGAAAAGGCAATGCCGTAAAACTTGTCGCGGATATTTTGAACGAGTCGGATAAATTTTTTGAGAACGTCGAAGTTGCGTGCGAGGAAATTCAATCTACGGCGAAACCAAAATTCGGCGGCGAAAGCGGCGGGCGCAAACGCGCTTGGACAGAATTGCGAATTCGTCGCGCGGAATTGGTGAAAGATAATGTGACTTTGCCGATTCAAAGATTGCGTGAGGCGGTGAGTGAATTGGTAAAGTTGAGCGAAGATAAAGATATAGGGCAGGAATTGGTCGAGTGCAACCGGCGGCTCGGTGAATTGAAAGTGGAGGTCGCGGAATTTTTGAGCCAGCAGGCGGGCGACCATGTTTATTGGGTGGAACGCGGCGGCAAGGCGCACCGGAATCTTTCGCTCAACGCCGCGCCGATTGACGTGGCGGATTATTTGCGCCGCCGATTGTTCGAGAGCGACACAAGCATCGTGATGACGAGCGCAACGCTGGCGACAAATTCCAAATCGAAAACGGGATTGAATTATTTTTCCAAACGCGTCGGCTGCGAATCGGCCACGATGCTGCAAGTCGGCACGCCGTTTGATTATGAGCGACAGATGAAATTATTCGCCGTCAAAAAAATGCCCGACCCGCGCGAGGCTGGTTACGCGGATGCGCTGATTCATTGGGTCGAACATTTTGTCCGGCAGACGCACGGCAAGGCGTTTGTTTTATTTACGAGTTACAAATTGATGCAAGAAGTTGCGGATCGGATGCGGCCATTTTTTGAAGAACTGAAGCTGGAACTGTTTGTGCAAGGCACCGGCACGCCGCGCTCGACGATGCTGGAGAAGTTCAAGGACGACACGGACTCGGTGCTCTTCGGCACGGACAGTTTCTGGCAGGGCGTGGACGTGCCGGGCGAGGCGTTGAGCAACGTCATCATCACGCGGCTGCCGTTCGCCGTGCCGGACCATCCGCTGATCGAGGCGCGCATCGAGGCGATTGAAGCGCGCGGCGGAAATTCCTTCGGCGAATTTTCTTTGCCCGAGGCGATCCTGAAATTCCGGCAGGGCGTCGGGCGCCTGATCCGCACGAAGACGGACACCGGCATCATCGTGGTTTTGGACAACCGCATCTTGACGAAGCAATACGGGCAATCTTTTCTCGAAGCGCTGCCGAAATGTCCGGTGGAGATTGTTTGAAATACTTTTACGAAAAATTTATTTCACAATGCCTGATTTTTTTAATTCCGCGAAAAAAGACTCATGCCGTTTTTGCAATTCTGTAATTTTACCGTGCAATTCAAGTGCATCAGTGGCCAATTTAGTTTGGTCGTCCTTGATGGATTTCTGAACTTTTTTGACTGCGGCAGCAGTGTTCGCCATCACTAAATAACATTCGTGAAACCGTGCAAAAACCGCTGTCGCCGTTGCAGCGTCTGGGAACACAGATGTTTTGTCATTCAGCGGAATTATATTTGTCGGATTGACCAACTCTCCGCCAGTTTTATATCGAGAAGAAGACGATGAAAAATTATCTTCTGAAATTGGATCATCAGAAAACAAGGTATAAAATCCAGAAAAGAGAGTTTTTTGATATGCAGCCGGAGCTTTAGGATGAGCCGACAACAAAATGGATTCATTCATCGCAATTGGACTGGCCTGTAACAATTTGACTTCCTGCCAACCTAATTCCTCCAGAGCTTGCTTTGCGCTCTCAAAATTAGGAGGCAAGTCTTTGGGCTGTCGAAAAAACAAGAGAAAGCCGTGCTTTTCATTTGCTGGATAATTAAAAGCATTCGACACACCTGCGCGAGCTTCGCCTTTGAATAAAATTATTTCAAGCATTGGGTTTGATTTACGCCTACCAAAAATCCCGTGTCGAGAAGAAAGTGGCAAAGAGCATTTGCCTGTGACATTCTGCGGCCATGACGCGCACGGAAAAACTCCCGGTCAAAATCATTTTGTTTCGGGAATCCGAATGGGATTCAAATCATTCAGCCCAGGGTTGACGGTCCGAGCCGGACAGGCGAGGAGCGGCTCCTTGGGTTGAGCCGGCCTTGAATTTCAACCCAGGAGGCAAAGCTGACGGCAATTTCGCCGGGCTTGTCGAATATGAGTGATTCAACGCGGTCAGCCTCCGGTTCGTTGAGGAGAAAGGCGAGCAACGCCGAAGTATCAAGCAACCGTGTCACAACCGTTTTTCCCGGCGGTCGTTTTGCTTTTCCCAATCGCGCTGATTTTCGGCGACGACGCGGCTGGCGTCGTCCGGCAATTTCCATGCGCTCGCGCGCTGGCGGATGCGCGAGGACAGTTCGCGGCGGGATTGGTCGAGCTTGGCCTTCACGTCGTCGGTGAGTTCAAGCTGGTCTTCGAGAAAATCATCAATCCACGCGCGGACTTCTTCAACCTCGGCGCGTGACAGTTTTGGAATGACAGCTTCAATTTCTTGAACCGAACTCATGGCATTGAAGATAATCCGGCGCGGATGATTTGCAAAGCCGGAATTATTTTTGAAAATCCATTCGCACTTTCCGCTTTGCACTTCGCGATTTGAAACTAGAATGGGCTGCGTGAATTTGCACGCCGGACAATTTCCAGATTACCGCCCGCGCCGTCTGCGCTCGTCGGCGGCGCTGCGGAATCTCGTTTGCGAGACGCGGCTGGGCGTGGAGCAACTGGTCCTGCCGCTGTTCGTCCGCGACGGGCGCAAGTTGCGCCAGCCCGTCAATTCCATGCCGGGAGTTTTCCAGTTTTCGCCCGACGAACTGTTGCGCGAGGCCGCGCGCGCCCACGCGCTCGACGTCCCGGCGGTTTTGCTTTTCGGCATTCCCGATAAAAAAGACGCGAAGGCTTCCGGCGCGTTCGCAAAAAATGGAATCGTCCAGCAAACGGTGCGGCTGCTGAAAAAGGAATTGCCGTCACTGCTCGTCATCACGGACGTGTGCCTGTGCGAATACATGGAGCACGGACATTGCGGGGTGGTCAGTAGTGGCACGGGCATCCTGCCCGTGAGTTCAAAGATTGGTTCACACACAGGCAAGATGCCTGTGCCACTAAAAATCCTGAACGATCCGACGTTGAAAATTCTCGCGCAAACGGCATTGAGCCACGCGGAAGCTGGCGCGGATTTGGTTGCGCCGAGCGACATGATGGACGGACGCGTTGCCGCAATCCGCGCCGCGCTGGACAAAAATAATTTTTCCGAAACGCCGATCATGAGTTACGCGGCGAAATTTGCGTCGGCATTTTACGGGCCGTTCCGCGAAGCCGCCGAGTCCGCGCCGCAGTTCGGAGACCGGCGCAGTTACCAGATGGACGCGGCGAACGCAAATGAAGCGTTGCGCGAGGTGGCGCTGGACATTTCGGAAGGCGCGGACATCGTGATGGTCAAACCGGCGCTGGCGTATCTCGACATCATTCATCGGGTGAAAACGGAATTCGGTTATCCGACGGCGGCGTATTCCGTGAGCGGAGAATATTCGATGATCAAAGCTGCCGCCGCACGCGGCTGGATTGACGAGCGCGCGGTGACTTTGGAAAGTTTGCTGGCGATGCGGCGCGCGGGCGCGGACATTTTGATCACTTACGCGGCGGCGGACGTGGCGAAATGGTTAAGCAAGTGAAATGAAGTTGACCTTCATCGGCTTGGCCGGTTAGATTTTCCTTTCCCGTTTTTAATTATCATGATTGGAACAATTCGCAAACATTCAAAGTGGCTGTGGTTGGTTATCGCCACGCTCACGATAGTTTCATTTGTTTATTACTTCAATCCCAGCCAGCGGATGAACAGCGCCGGCGGTGGAATTGGCGAAAACAATTTTGGTTCGATCTACGGCCAGAAAATCACGAC
>DASXED010000168.1:0-6337 GCA_036490295.1 Verrucomicrobiia bacterium
ATCATCGAGATCACCCGTGTTGGTAACTGAATCCCAATTCCCTTTTTGCAAGTATTCGTAAATAGCGGTCGCGGCTTGCGCGCGTTGCTGTTTCATGCCGTCATATTTATCTTCAAAGCGTAAAACAAGTTCTGGGTCATAATTGCGATGATGTGCTGATGCCATTGTGTGAGAAATAATTGTTCCGATCACCACTACGGCAATGCAATGCCAACCCCACTTTCTAAACCATTTATGAAATCGGTGCGGTTTGTCCGAATCAGACGTTGCAATCATACCCATTATTGCGAGGAGAACGGTTGTGAGCGTTCCCATCACAAATTCATTTACTTCCCAAAACGAAAAATTTGAAACGTCTGGCATAATCAAATTCTAGAATGAGTCGCATTTCCCAATTTGTCGAGCCGAGTTTGCCAACCGAAATTTCTTTTTAAGCGCGCGTAAAAATTTTATAGTGCGGCATGGTTCACGTTGGCATCGGCTACGACGTTCACGCGCTGGTCGCGGGACGCAAACTCATCCTCGGCGGCGTCGGGATCCCGCACACGAAGGGTCTCGACGGCCATTCGGACGCCGACGCGCTCATGCACGCCATCTGCGACGCGCTCCTCGGCGCGCTCGGCGAACCGGACATCGGCCATTTTTTTCCGAACACCGACCCGCGCTGGAAAAATGTGCCGAGCAAAATTTTTCTGGAAGAAGCCGCGCGCATCATCGCGCTGCGAAATGGAAAAATCGTGAACGTGGACGCGACGGTCATCGCGCAGGCGCCGAAGATTTATCCGCACATCAAGGAAATGAAAATCTGCATCGCGGACGCTTTGAAAATAGATTTCAAAAAAATCGGCATCAAAGCGACGACGAACGAGCTGATGGGTTTTATCGGCCGCGAAGAAGGCATCGCGGCGATGGCGGTTGCCAGTGTCAATTTGCCGGAATGATTTTAACCACGGATGGACACGGATACACACGGATTTATTTCGCTGGTAGGGCACGTCACTCCGTGCGCGCCGTTCAATTGCAATCGAGAACCCGGCGCGCACGGAGTGACGCGCCCTACCGAAAAAAATTTTATCCGTGGGCATCCGTGTCCATCCGTGGTTAAATAATTTCATGGCCACAAAAGCTGAAATCAGTTGGAAGCGCGTCAATGAGGACGGCGAGAAAATCCAGGTCAACGCCCGGCGCGTGAGCCGCGAGTGGAAATTTTCCCAGCGTGCGAAGCGTTTTGACACATGGGAGCCGGTTGAAAATCCGCCGCTGGAAGACTGGCTGGAATTGCTGGACGCCGTGCAACGCCTCATCACGCGCCGCCGTTTGCAGCCGGAACACGAGGAGCGCGTCCGCCAGCGCATCCGCGAGCGTTTTCCCGACGCGGAAGTTTGAGGGCAAACTTCGTTAGACAAATTCCCGGAATCCCGGTAAAAAATTCCATGCACAAATCTTTTTTTCACGCTGTCGTGTTTTTGCTCGGCGTCATTTTATTCACCGGCTGCGTTTCAAATAAAAATCAATCCGCGCAAAATATTTCCCGCAATCTCCCGGCGAACTGCAATCCAAAAGCCGTCGGCGAACTGGTCTCGGCAAATCTGCTCAAGCGTGACATTTATAAAATTGACGAGAAAATTGTCTATCCAGAAGTTTGCATGGGATTCGGCGCGCTGCGTTTCGCCGCCGGCGCGGGCGACAAAGCGTTGGAACAAAAATTAATTGACCGTTACGCGTTCATCGTCACGCCCGAAGGCAGCAGTTCAATCGCAACGAACCGGCACGTTGATTTTCACGTCTTCGGCGCGCTGCCGCTGGAAATTTATCTGTTGAACGGCGATAAAAATTATCTCGCGCTCGGTTTGCAAAAGGCCGACGAGCAATGGGAAAATCCCCTGCCCGACGGCACGGCGCGCGAATCGCGCTATTGGGTGGATGATTGTTTCATGGTCGGGATTTTGCAGATTCAGGCGTATCGCGCGACGCACGATCCAAAATACGCCGACCGCGCCGCGACAGAACTCGCCGCCTACCTCGACAAATTGCAGCAGCCCAACGGATTGTTTTTTCACGCCGACGTGAGCCATCATTTTTGGGGACGCGGCAACGGCTGGTTCGCCGTCGCGCTCGCGGAAGTGTTGAGTTCGCTTCCGCCCGACCATCCGAAATATGCGCGGCTCATGGACGGCTACAAAAAAATGATGGGCGCGCTGAAATTTTACCAATCGCCGTCAGGTTTGTGGCGGCAGCTCGTGGACGATCCGCAGGCGTGGGACGAGACGAGTTGCACCGGGATGTTCACCTACGCGCTGATCACCGGCGTGCAACATGGCTGGCTCGACGCGGATGAATACGGCCCGGTCGCGCGGCGCGGCTGGATCGGCCTGTGCAGTTACATCAATCCCGACGGAAATGTCCGCGAAGTGTGCATCGGCACGAATCAAAAGGACGACACGCAGTATTATCTGGACCGACCGCGCGCCGTCGGCGATCCACACGGCGAAGCGCCGATTCTCTGGTGCGCTTGGGCGTTGTTGGAAAAATAAAAAATTTCTGTATGGAATTAAGTCAGTTCTTTTCCAAGATCGTCATCTGGAAGTTGTCGATTTACTAAAAAACGGAATAGTGCCGCAAGGTGATTGTGAAATGCGTCTGCTGAAGCAAGTTGGATATGTTTGCTCTTCATTTGCCGATCAGTGAATGCTGTAAAATTCAGGTCGCAGTCCCCACTTTCCCACACGCAAATGTCGCCAATTCGCTCCGGCCCTTCGAGTCGAATATACAATGAAGGGTTTGGTGATCTTTCAGAATATTTAATTGAGAAAGCGAGGTGATTTGCACGGAAGCGCGCTTCGAATCCGTCTCTATAACGGTCGAATTCTTTTTCTGAAATCAATTGATGGAGTGATGTCGACATGCACAAACAGCTTAACTTGTCATTAAACTGCACGGATTAATTATTATCCGCCACCAATTTTATCAAGCGCGATTTTCCGCTGACAATTTCCCAAAACCGATTTACATTCCGCGCATGGGCAGGCCACCGTTGATTCTTGTTTCACCGAGCATTGAAAAGCGCGGCGTGGAATTCCACGACCTCTCCGTCAGCCTGTCGTTCAAATACGAAAAATCCATCCTCGACGCGGGCGGCATCCCGTTCATCGCGCCCAGCGCCAACGACCCCGCGCTGCTCGCGGAAATCGTCCGGCGCGTGGACGGCGTTTTGCTCACCGGCGGCGACGACATCAATCCCGACCTCTACGCGAAAAAATTGCCGCGCGCCGTCCGCAAAACAATTTCCGTGACGCCGGACAACGGCAAACGCGACCTGCTCGAACTGGTTTTGATTGACGAAGTTTTCCGCCAGCGCCAGCCGTTGCTGGCGATCTGCCGCGGGCATCAATTGTTGAACGTCGCGCTCGGCGGGCAATTGATCGCGGACATCCGGCGGCAAATTCCCGGCGCGTTGAACCATCAGAGACTGGACAAGCCAAACACCCTTACGCATGAAGTGGCGTTGACAGCGAACTCGCTGCTCGCCAAGATTACCGGCAGAAAAATTCTCAGCGTGAACAGCTCGCATCACCAAGCCGTTTTGAAAACAGCGGAACCGCTGATGGCGACGGCGCGCAGCAGCGACGGAATTGTGGAAGCAATGGAATTGAAACCGGAAGCGTCGAAGCGGATGCCATTTTTGTTAAGCGTGCAGTTTCATCCCGAACGGCTGGCGGAAAAATTTGCGGAACACCGAGCGATTTTTTCAAGCTTTGTGAAAGCGTGCGCCCGCAATCGCGATTTATGAACAAGCAGATTTTGATTGTCGAAGACGACGCGGAAGTCCGGGGCATTCTAAATGATGTTTTGAAGGACAAGTATCGGATCGCCGAAGTTGACACCGGTGCGGCGCTCAAAAAAACACTGCCCGGCGCAGCGCCCGACGCCGTCCTGCTCGACCTCAATCTCGGCGACGCCAACGGTTTGGAACTGCTCCCGCTGATCAAAAAAAGCTGGCCGGAAACGGAAGTCATCGTGCTGACCGGGAATGCGACGGTTGAGGCCGCGCTCGAAGCCACGAAACGCGGCGCGTTCCATTTTTTAAGCAAGCCGTTTGAGATCGCCAATCTTCAAGTCACCGTCGAACGCGCCCTGGAGCACAAAAGCCTGCGCGAGGAAGCCATCGCGCTGCGCATGGCGCTGACGAGCGGCGGCATTTCGCCCATTTTCCACAGCCCGACCATGCGCGCCGTTCTTCGCACGGTTGAGCGCATCGCGCCGAGCGATGTGACCATTTTAATCACCGGCGAAAGCGGCACGGGCAAGGAAGTCATCGCCGACCTCATTCATACGTTAAGCCCGCGCACAAAAAGGAAAATCATCAAGATCAATTGCGCCGCATTGCCCCGCGAATTGATCGAAAGCGAATTGTTCGGCTCCGTCAAGGGCGCGTTCACCGGCGCAAACGCCAACCGCGAGGGACTTTTCCGCGTGGCCGAGGGTGGCACGCTGTTTCTCGACGAAATTTCCGAGATGCCCGTGGACACGCAAAGCAAACTCCTCCGCGTCTTGCAGGATCAGGAGGTCCGACCCGTCGGCGGCAAAACGAGTTACAAGACAAATTGCCGCATCATCGCCGCGACGAACCGCAATACCGAGGACGCCATCAAGGACGGCAAATTGCGCGACGATCTGTTTTACCGCATCAGCGCGATTTCCGTCCACCTGCCGCCGCTGCGCGAGCGCCGCGACGACATCATGCCGCTGGCGCATTCATTTTTGAAACGCTATGCCGCGCAGGCCAACCGCACCGTCCGGGAATTTTCGCCCGACGCCAGGCAACGCCTCACCTCATATGACTGGCCGGGCAACATCCGGCAATTGCAGAACGAAATCCAGCGCGCCGTCCTGCTCTGCGAGGCCGACGAAGTGAAGGCCAGCGATTTTTCCGTCACGACGAACGCCGCCTCCGCCGACGAAACCGATCCCAATTTCACGCTCCTCAAAGGCGTCGAGCGCAACGCCATCATCCAGATGCTCAAACAAACCAACGGCAACAAACTCGATGCCGCCAAACGCCTCGGCATCGGAAGACAGACGCTTTACAACAAAATCGAAGCTTACGGGATTGAAACTTGATTTTTCATGAAGGCGATCCTGTCCCGGCAGGCTTGACAATCAGCGGAAGCGACAGCGGCGGCGTGGAAAATTTTCCGCGTTTGGAAGAAACCGGCTCGTGAAATTCAGGGCCAAAATGAGAACTGGAATTGTATTATTTTGGCCACAAAATCCAGGCAGGCCGCCGCTTTTTTTCTTTTATCCCCGCTGTTAAAAAGGCAAGGTTGTCGCAGAAATTTCAAAATCCTGACTCATGGCAAATCCTGATTCCGCCAAAAAAGGTCTTGTGCTCATCGCCGAGGACGTCAAGGTCATCTCGCGCAAAATGGTCATCGGGCTGGAGCAGTGCGGCTACCAAGTGGCGCTGGCCGAGGACGGCGAGCAATGCCTCGAAATGGCGCGCGCGCTCCGTCCCAACCTGGTCATTCTCGACATCATGATGCCGAAAGTGCATGGCATCGAGGTCTTGAAGCAAATCCGCGCCGACCCGGAAATGCAGGACACCGGAGTCATCATCTGCACCGCCAAAAGTTTTGAGACGGAATTAAGCCACGTCACCACCCTCGGCGCCTATGGTTTTTTGATCAAGCCGTTCACGCTCCCGGCCTTGACCGAAATGGTCAACGGATTTTTTGCGTCGCGGCCCGGAACCGGTTTCATGGCGGAACGCCGCGCGCCGTCGCATCGCGCGGAAACGGGCGAGGTTTTTCGCCCCACGCTCCAAACCCAGACCATGTCCTTCACCTTGTGGGGAACGCGCGGCTCAATGCCGACGCCCGGAGCCGCCTATCTCCGGCACGGCGGGCAGACCTCCTGCATGGCCGTGACTGCGGGTGACACCGTCTGCATCTTCGACGCCGGTTCTGGAATCCGGGATTTGGGGCTGGAGTTGATGAAATCCAAAATCCGCACCGTGCATCTTTTCATCACGCACACGCACTGGGACCACATCCAGGGATTTCCATTTTTCATTCCGGCCTACGATCCTGATTTCAAAATCAATGTCTATGCCGTGCGCGGTTTCGGCAAGGATCTCAAATCGCTTTTTTCCGGCCAGCTCGACAAGGATTATTTTCCAATCCAAATGGAAAATATGCGGGGCGCGCTCAACTTCATCCATCTTGGCCACGAGCCGGTTGAATTGCCGGGCGCAAAAATCACGTGGGAATTCGCCAACCATCCGGGCGCGACCGTTGGTTACAAAATTGACCTGGGCGAAAAGAAAATCGCGTGGGTG
>DASXED010000188.1:0-2315 GCA_036490295.1 Verrucomicrobiia bacterium
GCGGCGATTGACCGCAAAGAAAGTCGCGGCGGACATTTCCGCGAAGATTTTCCGGCCAAAGACCCGGAAGCGGCGAAATATAATTCTG
Organism: Verrucomicrobiia bacterium; assembly: GCA_036490295.1. Lineage (GTDB taxonomy): Bacteria > Verrucomicrobiota > Verrucomicrobiia > Limisphaerales > UBA11358 > UBA11358. The sequence continues at coordinate 89 of DASXED010000188.1, forward strand.
TGATTTCTAAGGCGGCGGATGGTTCCATGAAACTGCGGCGCGAACCAATTCCACCCATGCCGGCAGAATTGAAACACGTCATTGAGGAGATGAAATGAACAAGACCGTTACTTTCAGAATCTGGCGCGGCAACGCCACCGGCGGCAAGTTCGTGGATTACACCACGGAGATCACCGAGGGCCTCGTCGTCCTCGACGTTGTCCACAAAATCCAAGCCACGCAGGCGAATGACCTCGCCGTCCGCTGGAACTGCAAGGCCGGCAAATGCGGCTCCTGCTCCGCCGAAGTGAACGGCATTCCCAAGCTCATGTGCATGACGCGCATGGACACATTGAACACGGACAAGCCCATCACCATTGAGCCGATGCGCGCGTTTCCTAGCATCCGCGATCTGGTGACGGATGTTTCTTGGAATTTTCGCGTTAAGAAAAAAATTAAAAAATTCAATCCGCGCAAACCTGATTGCGAAGATGGCACTTGGCGGATGCAGCAGGAAGATGTTGACCGCGTGCAGGAATTTCGCAAGTGCATCGAATGTTTTCTCTGCCAGGACGTTTGCCACGTTTTGCGTGACCACCACAAGCACGACGAATTCATCGGTCCGCGCTTTTTGGTTTATACTGCCGCGCTCGAAATGCATCCGCTCGACACGGAAGATCGTTTGCCAGAATTAAAAAAATCGCAAGGCATCGGCTTTTGCAACATCACGAAATGCTGCACGAACGTTTGTCCTGAACACATCACGATCACCGACAACGCGATCATTCCATTGAAGGAACGCGTGGTGGATGAATTCTATGACCCGTTTGGCTGGCTGTTGAAGAAATTGCGTCCGAAAAATTAAATGGTGCGCGATAGAGGGTTTGAACCTCTGACCCCCACAGTGTCAATGTGGTGCTCTACCACTGAGCTAACCGCGCACGCGAAGCAGATTTCCAGTCTTAAATTTCCCGCACGCTTTGGCAAGCGTGAATTATGCGTGCCGTTGAGCTATCTGCGGCGCAAGTGCAGAATTTTCACATAATTCTGCAAAAGAACATGGCGTGACAAAAGCTGGTTTTGTTAAAGTTTAGTTGTCCAAGCAACTTATGAACAGATTTTTGGCTTTGGGAAAATTTTCTTTCGGCATGGGCGACCGATTCGCGCATCAGGGCAAGGCGCAACTGCGCGCGTGCATTCTGGCGACGGAACAGGGCGCCGAAGTCATTCCGGTCTGGAACAAATCAAATCGCGAGCACACGTTCATCGGCACCGAGCCGTCCAGCCTTCGCGCCGAGGCCGATGCGGCCGTCAAGGCGCTCGGCTGGAAAAAAAGTTATCATGTGGACGCCGACCACATCCGGCTCGAAACGGTCGGCCATTTCATCGCGCCTTCGGATTTTTTTACGATTGACGTGGCTGATTCGATTGGCAAGCCGGCGGACGCCGCCGCCGTGAAAGCATTTGTAAGCCGTCATTCCGAACTGATCGGAAAAATTGTCATTCCCAACGCGAGCGACGATTTCATCACCACGCGCGCCGAAGTCGAACGCGTTGCCAATAAATTTCTGCTCGCGATTCAGGAAGCTGGAAAAATTTATCGGCACATTGCGGAAGCAAAAGGCGAAAAAAATTTCATCACGGAAATTTCCATGGACGAAACCGACAGTCCGCAGACGCCGGCGGAACTTTTGATTATCCTCGCTGCGATTGCCGATGAAAAAATTCCGATCCAGACTATCGCGCCAAAATTCACGGGCCGTTTCAACAAAGGCGTGGATTACGTCGGCGACATCAAACAATTTGAAAAAGAATTCAACGATGATCTGGCTGTCATTGATTTTGCCGTTCATAAATATGGTCTGCCGTTGACCTTGAAATTGAGCATTCATTCGGGCAGCGACAAATTTTCCATTTATGCGGCGATGCGTCGCGCGTTGGAACGGTTTGACGCCGGCCTGCATATAAAAACCGCAGGCACAACCTGGCTCGAAGAGTTGATCGGTCTGGCCGAAGCGGACGGCGACGGCCTGGAAATCGCCCGAGAAATTTACGCCGACGCGATTGAACACGTGGACGAATTTTGCGCGCCTTACGCGACGGTCATTGACATTGATAAATCCAAATTGCCAAGCGCAATCACGGTCAACGGCTGGAGTTCGCATCAATTTGTTTCCGCGCTGCGTCACGACCAGAAAAATCCCGCGTTCAATCCGAGTTTCCGCCAGTTGCTGCACGTCAGCTTCAA
>DASXED010000002.1:0-15987 GCA_036490295.1 Verrucomicrobiia bacterium
TGTGACTGTCACTCGTCGTGAAGTCAGAAGGGGCTAGCCCGATGGGCGAAATTTTAAGTGGTGCACCCAATAGGAGTTGAACCTATAACCTGCTGATCCGTAGTCAGCCGCTCTATCCAATTTAGCTATGGGTGCGAACCAAAGGGCGGGGAATCTACGCGCGAAAATCCGTTCCGGCAATCCTTTTCCGTCAGCCGCCCGACACGTCCACGCCCAGGATTTCGCCCGGCTCGCACGTCACCGTCACCTCGAAGGGGCGGCAGCACACCTCGCAATCCGTCGTGAACCGCTGGTTCGGCACGCTCGTGTCAATGGCCACCTCGGACGCCTGCCCGCAAAACGGACACACAATGGATTCGCAAACTTCCACGCGCAAAATCTAACCGCGTTTCAACAAAGTGCAATTCGGCTCTGGACAAATTCTAACAAGGGGAAATTTTTCTAAAATTTTGAAAAGTGACCACCAACGAACAAATTTGGTAGTGAGTCAGTTTGAAATCAACTGTCAGGCAATGTGGCCTTTTGATTTCAGAATTTCAACGTAAGCCTCTACAGAAATGTTGCACTTCCTAAATTCCCTGCATTCTTTTTGGGATATTTTCATTTCCTTTGGAATATATCCATGTCCCAGCTCTCCCGAACCCCTACGGATGCCAAATTGAATTGCAAGGACTCCGTTATGCCAAAACTTAATTAAAATGTGCCTTCTCGCGCTGTTGTCAATTTCAGCTTTGAGTTTTTCCTGAATCGCCCATGCGTCAGATTGGACTAGCTGTTTCAAGGTGACTTCTTGATAAATGTTTTAATAACAGCAAGTTGGCGTGTCGGTTCTATGCCAAGTTTTTCAGCGGGTTCTTTGGATAAAGAATCAAAATAATCGAGCATCAAACTTTTCAAGTTACTGACGGCCTCCTCTTCATTTTCCCCCGTTGTATGAATGTTGGCATCATACCAGCCAGCCTCAAATTCATCTTCAACGGCTTGGACGGAAACGAGAATCGGCTTCAAAACCTCATAAAGCTCTGGGGCAAAAGTAGCGATTGGAACAATCCTCGTTTTAGCAGCAGCCAGCGCATTAAGTTGTGACTTTAGTTCGCTCATTGCGCTTTCCATGAGTGAAAAGCGCAGTTCCATTTTCTTCTTTTCTACAACTTCCGAAACAAGTTTTGCGATCAGGCTTGGCACTGCATTTGCCCAATCAGGAGAAAAAACATTTTCCGATTGAACGCTGGTTTCTCCTCTTGAAAAAAATGGATTCTTAAATCCGATTGGAATCCTATCACATTCCATCAAATCCCATTTCGTTCCGCCTAAATGGGGCGACCACGCTTCAAACTGTGGGTTTCTTTGGCTCATTTGATGTTTTGCCTAATATAAAGACGTTGAGCGCATTTTCAAGAGTGTTTAATGCGTCGGTTAAATAATTTTCAGCAATTGTAGTTTTGAAGTTTTCGGCTTCGATTGTAACGCCGATATGCTTCCCGTCACTCAATGCCATCCAATTGATCTCGGTTGCAGGCGATCCCTTTATGGAAAGTTGTGCGCCCTGCAATTTAATTTCAACCGAGCCAAGCTGGGTTTTGAAAAGCAGCGATTTAATGATTCCATTTTCGGGCAACGCATTAATTTCGACCTCAAACATGGCAGCTAGATCAACTTCTATTTCTTTTCCAATCAATGTTGAAATTTTATGCTGAATTTCATCAACCGACAAGGTTGCTGCGGCAAGTGATTTTTTATCGACAAATTCTCGCTTGGTGATGTCGAGATGAAAATGTTTTCCGGTGCGATCTCCCAGACCGACAGTGATAATAGATTCTTTGAAATCGACAGCACCGTCTTTTTCCGATTTTAACCATTTTATTAGCGGCTTGTCTTCGGTTTTTATTTCACCGCAGGCCACAAGCCTTACGCAACGGGAACTTTTAATGTCTGGTAACGTAATTGGCATAACAGATTTAATCAGGTTAAAGCCAAACCACTCCCCTTTCAACATCAAAAAAAACCTTTCGCGCGGCGAAATTCAAGAGCGCAAGTTCAATTGAGTTTTGGAATTTGCCAATCGCGTAAAATTAAGAGATACTGCTCGTCCGTTTTTACGGCATTTATGAAACCCCAAGTCGAAATCTATGACACGACCCTGCGCGACGGTTCGCAGGGCGAAGGCATCAATTTCTCGGTCGCGGACAAACTCCGCATCGCCGAGAAGCTCGATTCTTTCGGGGTGCATTACATTGAAGGCGGCTGGCCCGGCAGCAATCCCAAGGACATCGAATTTTTCGCGCAGGCCAAAAAACGCAAATTCAAGAACGCCAGGCTCGCCGCGTTCGGTTCGACGCGCAAAAAAAATACTCCCGTCGAACAAGACGACCAGGTGCGCCTGCTCATCGAAGCCGGAACGCCCGTCGTCACGATCTACGGAAAAACTTCCATGCTGCATGTGAAGGAAGTTTTGCGCTGCACGCCGGAAGAAAATCTCGCGATGATCGGCGACACTGTGCGTTTCCTGAAAGACCACGGAAAATTTGTCATCTACGATGCCGAGCACTCGTTCGACGGATTCAAACTAAATTCCGAATACGCGCTCGCGACGTGGCAGGCCGCCGAAAAAGCGGGCGCGGATTTTGTCGTGCTGTGCGACACGAACGGCGGTTGTCTGCCGCACGAAATCGCCGCCATCACGAAAACTGCGCTGGGCAAATTGAATTGCAAAATCGGCATCCACACGCACGACGACATCGGTCTCGGCGTTGCGAACGCGCTGGCCGCGCTCGAAACCGGCGCGGTTCATGTGCAAGGCACGATCAACGGTTACGGCGAGCGCACTGGCAATTGCAATCTGACGAGCGTGATCCCGTGCGTCGCGCTCAAGATGAAAAAAACCTGCGTGCCCGCGAAATCGCTGGCAAAGCTCAAGGAACTTTCCGGCTTCGTGGATGAAGTCGCGAACATGCGGCACAACCCGCGCCTGCCGTGGGTCGGCGCGGCGGCGTTCGCGCACAAGGGCGGCGCGCACGTCAACGCCGTGCAGAAACTTTCCGCGAGTTACGAACACATTGACCCGTCGCTCGTCGGCAACACGCGCAACGTCCTCATCAGCGACCTTGCGGGCCGCAGCAACATCGTCATCAAGGCGCAGGAACTCGGCTTCAAGCTCACGAACGACACGCCGGAGTTGAAGGTGATTCTGAATCGCGTCAAGGAATTGGAAAATCAGGGCTACGAATACGAAGCCGCCGAAGGTTCGCTCGCGTTGCTCATCGGCAAGGCGCTCAAGCATCGCGAACCGCCGTTTCGTATGGACGCGTATCACGTTTCGATGCGCCGCGACACGAAGGAATCCGTTTGCGAGGCGACGATCAAAGTCAGCGTCGGCAGTAAGCGCGCCCAGACCGTAGCCGAAGGCGACGGTCCGGTGAACGCGCTCGACGGCGCGCTGCGATTGGCGTTGGCGAAATTTTTTCCGCACCTGAAACGCATCGAGCTGACTGATTATAAAGTGCGCATCCTCGACGGCGTGGCCGGCACGGCGGCGCGCACGCGCGTGCTCATCCAATCCACCGACGGCAAACGCGAATGGGGCACGGTCGGCGTGAGCGAAAACATCATCGAAGCCAGTTTGCAGGCGCTCGTGGACTCGATGGAATTTGCGCTGCTGAAAAAATAATTCCTGTAGCCACAGATGCACACAGATGAAACACAGATTTGGAACAGAGAATTTTTCATCTGTGTTTCATCTGTGAAAATCTGTGGCCAAAAACGTTTTCCCGAAAATGTCTGAAATTTCAAAAGCTTACGAACCGCAATCCGTCGAGGACAAGTGGTATCTATTCTGGCTCGACGGAAAGTTTTTTGTCGCGGATGCGAAATCGCCGAAGCCCGCGTATTCCATCGTCATTCCGCCGCCGAACGTCACCGGCGTGCTTACGCTCGGCCATGTGCTCAACAACACAATCCAGGACATCCTCGCCCGCAAGGCGCGCATGGACGGCAAGGAAGTTCTCTGGTTGCCCGGCACGGATCACGCGGGCATCGCCACGCAGACCGTCGTCGAGCGTGCGCTCAAGAAGGAAGGAAAAATAAAACATCGCGACGACCTTGGCCGCGAAAAATTTCTGGAGGAAGTCTGGAAATGGAAGAACGAAAAAGGCGGCATCATCATCCAGCAGTTGAAAAAACTCGGCGCGTCGTGCGACTGGACGCGCGAACGCTTCACGATGGATCCGGAGTATTCGCGCTGCGTGCAACGCGTGTTTGTGGACCTCTACAAAAAAGGCCTCATCTATCGCGGCAAGCGCATGGTGAACTGGTGTCCCGCGTCGCTCACGGCGTTGTCGGACGAAGAAGTCGTGATGAAGGAGCAAAAAGGTTTCCTCTATTATTTCAAAGTCGAAGTTGCCGAAGCGCCGGGAACTTTTTTGACGATTGCGACGACGCGGCCGGAAACCATTCCCGGTGACACCGCTGTGGCCGTGAATCCGAAAGACCCGCGTTACGCGCATCTCATTGGCAAACACGTGTTGCGTCCGCTGCCGGTGGAATTGTCGCGCGAACAGAAGCTCATTCCGATCATTGGCGACGAGCACGTGGATTTTGAGTTCGGCACCGGCGTTTTGAAGGTGACGCCCGCGCACGACAAGGCGGACTTTGAAATCGGTGCGCGGCACAAGCTGGCGGCGATTGAAGTCATCGCGGCGAACGGCCAGATGAACGATGCGGCGGGCGCGGACTTGCGCGGACTCGACCGTTTCAAAGCGCGCAAAGTGGTCGTGGAAAAACTCACGGAACTTGGCGCGTTGGAAAAAGAAGAGCCTTACACGAACAACGTTGGTTACAGCGAACGCGCCGACGTGCCGGTCGAGCCGCGTTTGAGCGAGCAATGGTTTTTGAAATATCCGAGCGTGGAAAAATCCCGCGCAGTGGTGGCGAAGGGTGAGATGAAATTTCATCCCGACCGCTGGGCCAAGGTTTACGACCACTGGATGGGCGGCTTGCAGGATTGGTGCGTCAGCCGCCAGCTTTGGTGGGGGCATCGGATTCCGGTGTGGCGGCAAAAAAACTTAACAGACAGTTTACTCCTTGCTGAATCAGGCGGGTTCAATCTAGAAAATTATTTGAATGAACTGACAAAGAGTGATCCTGACCGAATTGTTTATTTTCGGCATCCAACAGGAGAAATTGGTCAAACTGCTGCACGATTTATTCGTTACGTCGCAGTCGCTCCCGGGCGAGAAGATATTATTAAGCAGCTTGAAGAATACGGCTTCACCCAAGACCCCGACGTGCTCGACACTTGGTTCAGCTCGTGGCTCTGGCCGTTTGCGACGATGGGCTGGCCGGAGCAGACCGACACGTTGAAGAAATTTTATCCGACCACCGACCTCGTCACCGGGCCGGACATCATCTTCTTCTGGGTCGCGCGCATGATCATGGCCGGCTACGAATACATGGGCGAGCCGCAGTTCGGACTGCCGGATGCGATGCCGTTCCAGAATGTTTATTTCACCGGCATCATTCGCGACAAGCAGGGGCGCAAGATGTCCAAGAGCCTCGGCAATTCGCCCGACCCGCTCGACCTCATCGCGAAGTTCGGCGCGGATGCGTTGCGCTTCGGCGTGATGCGCGCCGCGCCGCTCGGCCAGGATATTTTGTTCGATGAACAGAACGTCGAGCTGGGCCGCAATTTCTGCAACAAGCTCTGGAACGCCTGCCGCTTCCGGCAGATGCAGGGCGGTGAAGTGCAAGGCGAAATCGAACCGACGCTGCTGTCGAGCGATGATAAGTGGATTTTGCTCAAGCTGGACGCGGCCATCCGCGAAGTGACCATCGCGCTGAACGAATATAAATTCAGCGACGCGACGGCGACTCTTTACAGATTTTTCTGGAGCGAGTATTGCGACTGGTATGTCGAAGCGAGCAAGGCCGTTCTTCAAGGAACGGACGCCGCGCGCAAAGCCAACACGCTTGCGGTGATTGATTTCGTTCTCTCGCATACTTTAAGATTGTTCCATCCATTCCTGCCGTTCATCACGGAGGAATTGTGGCACGGCATGGGTTACGCGACGGATATGCCGGAAAATCAGGGCGGCAAGACGATCATGTTCGCGCCGTGGCCGATGCCGTTCGACAATGATTTCAAAAAACATTACGGACTGACCGAACGTGATGAAAAACAAATCGAAGCACGAAATGAATTGGTCGGACAAGGCCGCAATTTGCGGCGCGTGGGAAATATCGCGTCGAATAAAAAAGTGAAATTCATTTTCAAACCGGCTGGAAATTTTGCGGCGAATGAAACTGAAGTTCTGAAAATACTGCTCAATGCCGAGGCGATGGAAATGAACGCAAATTATCAGCCAGCCAAGGGAACTCCCGCCGCGCGAACTGGACTGGGCGAATTGTTTCTGCCGCTCGAAGGCTTGATTGACGTTGAAGCTGAAAAATTGCGAGTAAAAAAAGAATTGGAGAAAATCGAATCCGAAATTTCCAAAGTTGAACAAAAACTCGGCAATCCAAACTTCACACAAAAAGTTCCGGCGACGGTTTTGGAAGAACACAAGCAACGCCTCGTTGAATGGCAGGCAAAGCGCGAACACGCGAAAGCCGCACTCGCAGCGTTGCAAGGTTGATTTTCTGACATGAAAAAAATCTCGCAGAGCAAAGCCCTCGCCGCCGCCGTGAAAGCTGCGCGCGCCGCCGGAAAAATCATGCGCGACAACTGGTATCTGCCCAAGCGCGTCAATTCCGCCGAGGCGCATGACATCAAGCTCGAACTCGACGTGCGCTGCCAGAAGCTCATCACAAAAATTCTGCTCGCGGCGTTTCCAGAAATCTCATTGCTCGGCGAGGAAGGCGATTCCGGCGACGCGAAAAGCGAATGTCGCTGGGTGGTTGACCCGATTGACGGCACGGTGAATTATTTTTACGGGATGCCGCACGCGTGCGTTTCAATTGCATTGCAACGTCGCGCCGGAAAAATTTACGAAACAATTATCGGCGTGATTTACGACCCGTTCACGGACGAGCTTTGGACGGCGACGCTCGGCGGAAAAACACAGTTGAACGGCCGCGTCGTTCGTTGCAGCAATCGCTCGCGCGTGGGCGATTCGCTCGTTGCGATGGGATTTTCCAAGAGCAAGGAAAACCTGGAGAAAAGCCTGCCGCATTTGATCCGGCTGTCGCGGCGCGCGCTGAAAATCCGCATCATGGGTTCGGCGGCGCTGGAACTCGCCTATGTCGCCAGCGGACGGCTGGACGTTTATGTCGAGCGCACGATCAATCTTTGGGACATCGCGGCGGGCGCGCTGATGGTGGAATGTTCCGGCGGCGAAATGTTTTTGAAGGAATTGCCGGACGGACGTTTGCGGATGTGCGCGGACAACGGTTTGCTGCGGCGCAAACTTCAACTCGGCAGTTTGCTGAAATAAAAACTAAACCACCAAGGCATCAAGACGCCAAGAATTTATTTTTCTTAACTTTGCGCCTTGGTGTCTTGGTGGTTAAAAAATTCCTTCAACTTCTCCAATGCCTTCGCGCGGTGGCTCAATTTGTTTTTTACGTCCTCGCCTAATTCAGCAAATGATTGCGTGAAACCGTCCGGCACGAACAGCGGATCGTAGCCGAAGCCGTTTTGCCCGCGCGGTTCAAAAAGAATTTTCCCTTCGCACGCGCCGTCGAACAGTTGTGTCTGCAATTCCAATTCGTCCGCGAAGCAGACCGGCGACGCGCTTTCAATTTCTCCTTTCAAAATCGGCGCAAGCGCGATGACGCAGCGGAACCGCGCCGTGCGTTTTTCCGGCGGAACATTTTTCAGCAGAAGCAGCAGTTTTGAATTGTTGTCCGCGTCCTTTGAATTTTCATTTTTCTCCAGCGCGGCAAAGCGCGCGGAATGCACGCCGGGCGCGCCGTCCAGCGCGTCCACTTCCAAACCCGAATCGTCGGCGAGGACGAAATCCGGTTTTGAATTTTTAATTTTTAATTTTGAATTGGCTGCGAGCCAATTGGCAAGTGCGACCGCTTTTTTCGTCGCGTTGCCCGCAAATGTTTCAGCATCTTCGACGACTTTCGGCGCGCCGGAAAAGTCGTTGAGCGTGATGTGGCGGAAGTTGCAAGCGAGGATGGCGCGGATTTCGTCCGCCTTATGAGCGTTGCGCGTGGCCAGAAGCAGTGTCGTCACGCGCCGACGATAACAATCAGAACGCGGTTTGGCGAGTTGCGCCCGAAACTGTCCCGCTTATGGCTGCAACAACGGCAAATGCGGCAATTTCCGGCCTCAATGGAATTTCAAAGTTGAAGCGCCGGCCAAAGATTGTCGCAGCAGCCGCGTTCGCCCTGAACTTGCAAATTTGCCTGATTTCGATTCTATTTGTGCAAATGAGGCGACGCATTGGTCTGATTTTGACAATTGGATTGGCACTGGCCGGACAAATGGCCGTCGGCGAGGAATCTGCCGACGTGAACCTGGATTATGTGGCGCAGCGCGCGCTCGAACGCGCGGAGAAACCGTTCCACTCGCCGCGCGCCGATCTGCCGAAGGTTTTGCGGCAGGACAATCTCGACTACGACAAATACCGCTAAATCCGCTTCCGCCGCGACAAGGCGCTTTGGACGGAGGACGATTTGCCGTTCCGCATCGAATTTTTTCATCCGGGCTATCTTTATCAGGAGCCGGTTCATGTCTATGAATTCACGGCCACGCACGTCCAGCCGATCCGCTTTGTGCAGGATTTTTTCGATTACGGAAAATTAAAAATCCAGAGCCAGATTCCCGCGAACACGGGCTACGCCGGTTTCCGCGTTTTGTATCCCTTAAACAAGACGAACCAAATGGACGAACTCGGCGCATTTCTCGGCGCGAGTTATTTCCGGCTCCTGGGCAAAAACCAGCGTTACGGCTTGTCCGCGCGCGGCCTGGCGTTGAACACCGGCGAAACGGACCGGCCGGAGGAATTTCCCATTTTCACCGACTGGTGGCTCGGCAAGCCGCAAAAGGACGACAAGCAGTTGCATTTGTATGCGATCCTCGACAGCGTCAGTTGCACGGGGGCGTATAGTTTTCGGATTTTCCCGGGGGAAACGACGGTGGTCGAGGTCTATGCCGTTTTGTATTTCCGCGCAACGAACCTGGTTCAAAAAGCGGATCCGGGCCACAAGCCGGTTGCCACCATCGGCATGGCGCCGCTGACGAGCATGTTCTGGTTCGGGAAAAATTCCGAGCGCAAACCCGACGACTACCGTTTGGAAGTCCATGACAGCGACGGTTTGCTCGTCCACATGGGCAACGGCGAAGTGCTTTGGCGTCCGCTCGACAATCCATCCGTGATGCGCCACCAGGTTTTTTCCGCGCCAGATATTCGCGGCTTCGGCCTGATGCAGCGCGAACGCGACTTTGCCGCGTATCAGGACAGTTTTAATTTTTATCAGTTGGAGCCGAGCGTGTGGGTCGAGCCGCGCGGAAAATGGGGTGATGGCGATCTGCACCTCGTCGAATTGCATAGCAGCTTTGAGGGGCTGGACAACGTCGTCGCGTTTTGGGATCCGAAAAACAAACCCGCGCCGCTGCAACCGTATCGTTTTTCCTACACGCTTTACTGGATGAGCAAAAATGAAATGAACCTGTCCGAGGAAAAGGCCGTGTCCACGCGCATCGGCCTGGACTTGAGCTGTCAGGATTGCCGGCAGATCGTGATTGATTTCGACGGGCCGAAACTGGATGCCATTCCCGAAAATGACAAGCCGCTGGCCATCGCCAATTGCAGCACGAACGCCGTGATTTTGAACAACCAGATCATCCGCAACACCGATTTGGGGACGTGGCGCGTGATTTTGAAAATGCAGCCCAAGCCCGGCAATGTTGACCCCGTTGATCTGCGCTGCACGCTGCAACGCGGCACAAACGTCTTGAGCGAGACATGGACTTACCAATGGAGTCCGCCGTGAACCCCGCGATTTTGCCCGACGCCTCCGGCCGGCTCGCCGGACGCCCGCTGGAAGAATGGAACGCCGCCTACGCGAAAGTGGAAAATTATTTCCACGCCCTCCGCATCCGCAACAAGGTGCTGCTCGGCGACCTCGTCCTGCGCGTGCTCGAACGCGCCCAACGCCGCGCGCCCGCCGAGCCGGACCGTTCCACAACGCAGATCGCCGCCGAGGAAATGGAGCGCATCGTGACCGAATGGTTCTCCGAAGTTTTGCAATCGCCGCCGACAAAGGCCGACAACACGCTCTCCACGCGCGGACGCCTTGCGCTGCTGCTCGCGGATATGCCCGGCAAATGGCAGGAACAATTCCTGCGGCCCGGCCCGTGGCCGGAGGAATTCACCAGCGCCATGCGCGAAACCTTTTTGCGCGCCGGGCCGGATTTCCAAACCTCGAAAATGACGCCGCGCCCGCTTGACCTTGGCCCGATCACCACGCTCACCAACCTGGGGCGGTTCCCCTATTTCAGGATGATCCTGATCTGGACGCTGTTCGTTTTGCTGCTCGTGGGGATTTTCGTCGTCACGCGCAAATAATCATGCCCGACCAACCGCCACCGCTGCAAGTGACGTCCGCGCCGCGCGTCCATCGTGGCTGGCGCGTCTTCGTTTTTTATTCCTGCGCGCTGCTGCTCACCGGCCTGGTCTCGCTGATTTTCGCCGATCTGCTCTGGCGCACCGGCTGGTCAATCTCGCGCACCGTGCTGCTGGTTCTCTTCGTGATTTTGTTTTTGTTCACATCCATCGGCTGCATCCACGGCGTGTTTGGTTTCTTTCTGCGGACGTTCGGCACGCGCCGCCGCATCACACAGTTGAAAAATTATCGCGACCGGAAAATTGACGGCATCAGCACGGCGGTCGTCTTTCCGATTTACAACGAAGACATCGTGCGCGTTTATGAAGGACTGCGCGCGACGTGTGAATCGCTCGAAAAAACCGGACAGCTTGAACATTTCGATTTTTTCATCTTGAGCGACTCGACCGACCCGGACAAATGGATTGAGGAAGAACGCCGCTGGTTCGATTTGATCCGCGAAATGGACGCGCTCGGCAAAATTTACTACCGCCGCCGCCTCGACAACGAGGGCCGCAAAAGCGGCAACGTGCGCGATTTTCTCAACGCTTGGGGCCGCCGCTACCGCTACTTCATGGTGTGCGACGCCGACAGCGTCATGCGCGGCGAAACGCTCGTGGATTTGGTGAAATTGATGGAAGTTCATCCGACCGTTGGATTGATTCAAACCGTTCCAGCAATCGTCAACGCGGAAAGCCTGTTCGGCCGCATCCAGCAATTCGCCAACCGCCTTTATGCGCCGGTGTTCATCGCGGGGCTGAATTACTGGGCGCTCGATCTCGGAAATTATTGGGGACACAACGCCATCATCCGCACCGAGCCGTTCATGCAATTCTGCGACCTGCCGCAACTGCCCGGACGCAAACCGTTCGGCGGCCAGATTTTGAGCCACGATTTTGTCGAGGCCGCGCTCATGTCGCGCGAAAACTGGGAAGTCTGGTTCGCCTACGACCTCGAAGGCAGCTACGAGGAAACGCCTCAAGCCATGATCGAAAACGCCCAGCGCGAACGCCGCTGGTGCCAGGGAAATTTGCAGCACGGCCTCGTTCTGTTTGCGAAAGGACTGCGCGGCGTGAGCCGGCTGCATTTGATCCTGGGAATCTGCGGCTATCTTGCCAGCCCGCTATGGCTGCTTTTTTTGCTTACGTTTAATTTTATTTACGCCTACAAAAAACACACCGGCTTGTCGGACATCACCGTGCAGGCGTTCACGCCCTACTTGAGCAACTTGAGCGGCACGGCGCACGCGCTTCTGGTTTTCACCATCTGCATGGCCGTCATCATGCTGCCAAAATTTCTTGCGCTCGTTGACCTCGCGAACGACTGGCCGCGACGTAATTTGTTTGGCGGATTGTCGCGCGCAAGCGTGAGCGTCGTCGGCGAAACCATTTTTTCCACGCTGCACGCGCCGTTGCTGATGCTCTGGCACACGCGTTTCGTCGTCACAAACTTCCTCGGCATCAGCGTTGGCTGGACGGAGCAAAAACGGGCCGCCGATGGAACGACGTGGGCTTTCGCCTTTCAAAGACATTGGGGGCACACATTGATCGGAATCGTCTGGGGTGCGTTCTTGTGGCAGCTTGAACCGACATTGTTCTGGTGGTTCACGCCCGTGCTCGCGGGCATGGCGCTTTCAATTCCATTGAGCGTCTTGACCAGCCGGAAAAGCCTCGGCGCGCGCGCGCGCAACGCCGGATTGTTTCTCACGCCCGAAGAAATCAAGCTGCCGGAGGAATTGCTTTCGCTGCGGTCTCATCTGAAAATCCATGAACTCACCGGCGACAATTCCCCGCGCCGCCCGCACGCCGGACTCGCCGAGGCCGTGCTTGATCCTTATGTCAACGCCATCCACGTCTCGCTGCTGCGGGAAAAACAATTGAATCCCGTCTATGCCGAGCAGTTTTCAAAACTCGGCGTCGGCGGCGACGGCGTTCAGGCGCTTGGAGAAAAATTGCTGGCCGAAGGCCCGGATAAAGTGAGCGCGTCCAAACGGCTTTTGGTCATGGCCGACCAGCGCGTGATGGTCTGGCTGCACCAGCAATCCTGGCAGCGGTCAGGCGGATCGCTCGCGCCATGGTGGCGCGCGGCGATTCTGGAATACAGCCGCCGCGACTGAAAATTCTCACAACAATTCCAAAACGCGCCGCAACTCCGCGTCCGTGTTGTAAAAGTGCGGCGAGAGACGGATGAAATTCTGCCCGGCGCGATTTGTCCGCAACGACGCGATGATTCCCGCATCTGAAAGTTTTTTGTGCAAGGCCGCCAAATCTTTTCCGGTTTGAAAAAATGAAATGATGCCGCCGGAATTTTCAACTTTTGCATCCGCGTTCAAAACCGCAAAACCCTTTGTTTGCAAGGCCGGAATCAGCCATGCGCGTTTGCGGAGCAATTCGGCGGCGATGTTTTCAATCCCGATTTCCAGCGTGAGTTCCATTGAGGCAATCAAGCCGACGAGACCGATCAAGTTTTGCGTGCCAGCTTCAAATTTTCGCGCGTCGTTGCGGAAAACAATTTGTTCCTGCGCGACAAAATTCGGATTGCGGACGTTGTGCCAGCCGTAAATCGGCGGGTTCAATTTTTCCTGAAGCTCGCGCCGGACGTAAAAAATTCCCGCCGCGCACGGGCCGAGCAGCCATTTGTGCGCGTCGGCGGCTAGAAAATCAACGTGTCCGACCGTCGTCGGAAACGCGCCAAGGGTTTGAATTGCGTCGAGGCAAAATAAAATGCCGCGTTCGCGCAGAAATTTTCCGATGGCGTCAATCTCAATCCGAAAGCCGCTGATGAAATGGCAGGACGCGAGCGCGACGAGTTTTGTGTTTTCGTCCACCTGGCCAATCACGTCAACCGCGCGGATTGCGCCGAAATTTTTTATGTTGAGCAGCCGGACTTCCACGCCTTTTTCCGCAAGCGCCATCCACGGATAAACATTTGACGGATAATCGTCGTGATAAATGAGGATGTTGTCGCCTTTGCGAAAATTCATACCGGCGGCGACAAAACTTAACGCGAGCGAAGTCGGCCCGACGAGCGCGATTTCATCCGGCTGGCAATTCAAAAGTTGCGCGCCGAGTTTCCGCGCTTCGTCCATACGATGAAGCATGAACGCTTCTTGATCGCCGAGTGTGGATTGCGCGGCGCAATTTGAAATTGCGTCGGCAACTTTTTTTGGCAGCGGACAAACGCCCGCGTGCGCGAGGAAAATTTTTCCACGCGTGACGGGAAATTCGTTTTGGCGCAATTCCTTGTTCGTCAGGATTTCATTCAGCGTCATGGAAATTAAAAATGGCTCATGTCGTTGACCTGTTGAAAATAGCCGGTATAAAAAGTTACGATTTTGTAGGCAATGATTCCGGCGACGATTAAATAGACAAGTCGCGGCGTCCATTGCGCGAAGGCGTGGAGCTTGCGCGTGCCTTCCTCGTTGTAATAACTGTAAAGCCGTTTCAAAGTTTCATCCAGTTTGCCGCTGACTTCGCCACTGGCGTAAAGATTGGCGAACATTTCTGGAAATTCACGGCGTTCGCGCACGAGTTCGGCGGGAGTCTGTCCGGCGACAACTTCCGGTTTCCAATTTTCCACGGCGCGGCGCAACGCGGGCGAACCGCTCGCGGTCGCGGCCAAATCCCACGCTTCAATAATGTTCACTCCCGCGCTGATGAGCGCTTCCAGGGCGGCGGCGAGCCGCGCGAGCGCGAGAAAACGCCGCGCGGTTCCCAAGATCGGAATCGGATGCAAAACGGTTTCAATTCGCGCGCGCCATTTTTCGCCGTGTTTGCTTTGCGTGGCATAAATCAAGAAAAATGTGAAAAGGTAAAGCGGCGAGAGAACGAACGCGGCTTTGACAACAAGCCAGGACAGGCCGTTAAACTGGGCGCGGGCGTATGGAAGAACAATCAGGAAAACAAACGCCGCGAAGTGAAGGAGTCCGACGGGATAAATGAGTTGCGAAATTACCTGCTTCGCGATCCGGGCGCGGTCGTTGTAATAATCGGCGAGCAGGCGAAAACAGGCATCAAGGCGTCCGCTGCGTTCGCCGGCTTCGATCAAGGCGATGTCAAATTCCGGCAGCCATGAAAAATGGCGCAGCGATTCGGCGACGAGGCGGCCTTGGGCGAGTTCGTCAATGATGCGCTGGAGCGGTTCGCGAAACGAGCGCGCGGGCGGATTGCGTTTGATTTGCTCCAGCGCGCGCACGACGCCGATTCCGGCGGCGGTGAGCTGGGCGAGTTGATGATAAAATTCGGCGCGCTGGGTGAATTGCCGGGGCGTGACGATGAAGGACATAACGCCCGCCGCTCAAACGGCGACGCGGTCGAGGCTGGTCTTGAGATCGCGCTTGCTTTTCGCGCCGACCATTTGCTCGGCGACCTCGCCCTTGTTCAAAAGCAAAAGCGTGGGAATGGCGCGGATGCCGTATTGGGTCGCGAGCGCCTGTTGCTCGTCAATGTTGACCTTGCCGATTTTCACCTTGCCGTCGTATTCGTCGGCAAGTTCGTCAAGCAGCGGCGCGATCATTTTGCACGGGCCGCACCATTCCGCCCAAAAATCCACGAGGACGGGCGACTGCGATTGCAGGACTTGCTGCGCAAAATTTTCCTGCGTGAGCGTGACAATGAGTGGCGAGGCCATAATCAAATTCAAATTGGAAAAACAATTTCGTTTGCCGCTGCAATTACTGACTCAACGCGGCGTTCAAAATCATCATCATCCAAACCGTCGTGCCGACGGCGGCGAGCGCGGTCACGCAGGCGGCGATGGCCAGGATTTTGTCGAGCGTGCTGACAGTCGGCGCGGCCACCGGCGCGGCGCGTGGCGCGGGAACGGGACGCGATGGCGCGACGGGCGCGGCGGCGGCGCGCGGCGCGGCGACAGTCGGCGAAGCTTTGGCCGTTTGCAGTGGCACGCCGCCCGAAGCGCCAGTCGGACCGCCGGGCGGCAGCGTCGGCAGTTTGATGGTCGGCGCGGCGGAGGGCTTGGGCGGCAGGTTGATGCGGACGGTTTCTTTTTTGGGCTGCACCTTGCCGGTGCTTTTTTTCATCGGCTCGCCGCCCATGGGCGCGCCCGGCACAGGCGGAATTGGAAGAATGTCGGCCATAATTTTGTCGTGAAAATATAATCGGCTGCGGGCGTCTGTCAAATTTAATTCTGGAACAAAAAACTGGGTAGGGCGCGTCACTCCGTGCGCGCCGACTTTTGTCAATCCACGCGTTCGGCGGGCAGAGGTGGCCTTGCCTCGAAATGGTGGACAGTGTTGGGGTGATAGTGTGAGCCAAAGAACACAACACCAATGAACACTGAAAACAACGAACCACGCAAACACAAACGATACGATGAAGCCTTCAAGCGCTCGGCCGTGGAGCTTTGGCTGGGCGGCGGCAAGTCCGTGCAACAGATCGCCACGGAACTGGGCGTCAGCGACCAGAGCCTCAAGCAGTG
>DASXED010000036.1:0-20001 GCA_036490295.1 Verrucomicrobiia bacterium
AACGCCAGCGTGAATCATTGCAGTTGGCGATGGCGCGGAACCGTAACCGAGCGGCGCCCACGAATGAAACGGCCAGAGCGAAACCAGAATTCCAAATCCAAACAGCAGCAGCGGAAAAATAAAATTCTGCGCGTTCGACGCCAGCGGATGCGACGCGATGTATTCCGTGAGTTTCGGAATATCAAAAGTGTTCGCGCCGGATTTCAGATAGAGCGCGATGAGGCCGATGAGCGCGATGAGCGCACCGAGGCTCAAATACAATGTAATTTGAAATGTCGCGTAGTTTTTCCGTTCGCCGCGTCCCCAGACGCCGATCATGATGAACGTCGGGATCAGCGCGAATTCATGGAACGCGTAGAAGAAAAACAGATCGAGCGACGCGAACGCGCCGAGGATGCCGCCGGTCATCACGAGCAGCAGGATGTAAAATTCCTTTTCGCGCGTCTGGATTTCCCACGAGCAGAGCGCGGCGGCGAACGCGACGATCGCGCCCATCAAGATCAGGCCGACGTTCAAGCCGTCCACGCCGACGTGATAACTGATGCCGAGCGATTCCACCCATGGGATTTGCTGCACGAAGCGGTAGCCGTCAGCGTCCACCGGCGCGCCGGCGTATTGGCAGAACATTTTCACGGCGAGCGCCGCCGGGATGAGCGTCGCCAAAACCGCGATGGCGCGGATGATGACGCGGTAATTGCGCGGCACGAACACCAGCAACAGCGCCGCCAGCAGTGGCCAGCCTAAAATGTAAGTCAGTATGGACATCGTTAAAATTTCTGAACCGCAGAGACGCAGAGACGCGGAGAAAAGATTTTTTCTTTTCCACTCTGCGCCTTTGCGCCTCTGCGGTTAAAAACAGTTTTCACTTATTTTCCCAAAACGAAATAGAGCAACACGACAACGCCCAGCACGAATAGAAAAGCGTAAGTTTGTAAATTGCCGGTTTGCATGAGGCGCAGCGCGCGTCCGCTCAAATCCGTGCCGCCGCGGATTGCGCCGATGCAAAAGCCTTCGACGAGCCAGCGGTCAATCCAATCGGCGACCGTCGCGATGAAATCGTGTGCGCGGATGAAAGTGGCTTCGTAAAGTTCGTCGAAGTAAAAGCGATTTTTCATCGCCGTCGAAAGCCAGCCGAGTTTCGCGGGCAGCGGGTCGTTCGTGGCGTTTTTGTAAAGTGAGAACGCCAAAAAAATTCCCAGCAGCGCCACGCCGATACCGATCAGCATCGGGATGGGAGTTTTCAACGGTTCCATCAATTGTTGGACAAAGGAAAGCGTTTCATGATCGGGAGCGAATTGTGAAGCGTAATTGTTCACGACGCCGATAAAACCGCCGATGGCCGCGAACACGGCCAAAACAATCAACGGCAGCGTTATCACCAAAGAGGATTCGTGCGCGTGCTTCGCGTGTTCGGACTTTTCCTTGCCGAAGAAAACGACGAAGAACAAACGGAACGTGTAAAACGCCGTCAAGGCGGCGACGAAAACCGCCACGCCAAAGAGCAGATAATTTTTCTGTTCCAGGCATTGCGCAAAAATCGAATCTTTCGAATAGAAACCGCTGAACGGCGGAATGCCGCTCAAGGCCAGCGCGCCGATGAGAAATGTCCAGAACGTCACCGGCATTTTTTTGCGCAGGTTGCCCATTTGCCAGATGTCTTGTTCATGGTGCATGCCAAGGATGACGGAACCCGCGCTCAAGAACAGCAGCGCTTTGAAAAATGCGTGCGTGGTCAGATGAAACATCGCGGGCGTCGGGCCGTTCAAGCCGACGGCCATGACCATGTAGCCGAGTTGCGACAGCGTCGAGTAGGCGATGATGCGTTTGATGTCGTTTTGCTGGACGGCGATGAGCGCGGCGAGCAACGCGGTGAATCCGCCGATGTAGGCGATGACGTGGAGCGCGTCGGAGTCGAGCAGAAACAAAACGCGGCAGAGCATATAAACACCGGCGGCAACCATTGTGGCGGCGTGAATGAGCGCGGAAACTGGAGTTGGACCTTCCATCGCGTCCGCGAGCCAGACGTGCAGCGGGAATTGCGCGGATTTGCCGACTGCGCCGCAGAAAATCAAAAGTCCGGCGATTGACAAAGACATATGAAAACCCAAATGTCCGATTGAAAAAACACTCGCTACAAAGCCACCAAAAGTGGAAGTATCATTGACTGCCGTAATTTGCTTTTGCAAAAAATCAAAGTTCAGCGAGCCGAGCATTCCCCAAACCATCAAGATGCCGAGCAAAAATCCGAAGTCGCCGAGGCGGTTCGTGATAAATGCTTTTTTCGCGGCGTCGCCGGCGCTGGGTTTTTCAAACCAGAAGCCGATGAGCAGGTAGCTGGACACGCCGACGAGTTCCCAGAAGATGAACATCTCCAGAAAATTGTTCGCCAGCACGATGCCGAGCATCGAGAACGTGAACAGGCTCATGAACGCGAAGAAGCGCGCCATGCCTTTGTCTTCGTGCATATAGCCGAAGGAATAAATGTGGATCGCGCCACCGACGCCGGTGACGATGAGCAGCATCATCAGGCTCAACGCGTCGAGCTTGAGGCCGAAGTCAACGTGCAGGTCGCCGATGGTGAGCCAGTTCTTGGAAATTTCCGTGACCGCCGGATGCCAGCCGTTGGCGTTGATGAAAACGAGCGACAGGATGAAGCCGATGACAATCGCGCCAATGGAAATGAGGCTGCTCGTCGTTTTGCAACGCAGAGTGAAAAGCGTTATCACCGCCGCTGACAGCAGTGGCAGGAACAGGATTAGCCAGGGCAAAATTTCGTATTTCATCCGAATTTAATTTCACCGCAGAGACGCGGAGACGCAGAGTCTTGAAAATTATTTGCTATGCGTTTGATTCCATTCTTGAGCATCGGGACATTGAAATTGATCAGCAATCCAAGCGTTAAGCCGGAAAGTTTCAAATAAGTCAGCAATTGTGCCTCGTGAATTGGCATTAAAGTTTCGACTGTCTTCATCTCTACAATCACTTTTTGTTCGACGACCAAATCCAAACGATAGCCGCAATCAAGTTTGACGTTTTTGTAATGAACCGGAAGCGGTTTTTGTCGTTCGAAACCAATTCCTGCAATTGATAATTCGTGACAGAGACATTCTTCGTAAGCCGATTCCAAAAGACCCGGCCCAAGCGCGCGATGAATTTCGATGCAAGCGCCGATGATGCGCTCCGTGAGTTCATTAAAACCCTGCGTCTCTGCGTCTCTGCGGTTGATAGTTCCGTTTTGCATTACAGTTTCATCGAGGTCAAATCTTCGACGTGCGCGGTCTGGCGTTTACGATAGAGCGCGACGATAAGCGCGAGGCCGACCGACACTTCTGCCGCCGCCACGGTGATGATGAAGAACACCAGAATCTGGCCGTTCAAATTGTCGTTGAAGCGCGAGAACGCGACGAGCGCGAGATTCGCCGCGTTGAGCATCAGCTCCAGCGACATGTAAATCACGAGCAGATTGCGCCGCATGATGACGCCCAAAAGTCCGAGGGCGAACAACAAAAAGCTCACAGTTAAATAATGTTCCAAACCTACGTGCATTTTTATTTTGTGTTGAATTGTTGAATGGTTAAATCGTTGAATCGGCAATTTTTCTCGCCGCACCAATTTAACAATTTAACGGTTAAACAATTTAACGAATTCATTTCAAATCCTTTTTGCTCAACAAAATCACGCCGATCATCGCCACGAGCAGCAGCACTGAGACGACTTCAAACGGCAAAACGTATTGAGTGAACAATAATTTTCCGAGCGCGTAGGTTTCGCCTTCAACCGTGGGCGACTCATGCGCGTTGAGATTTGTCGCGTGCAGGCTTTTCAAAAAGATGGCGACGATGGTTCCGACGGAAATCAATCCGGCGACGATGCCGAACATTTTTATTTTGCGGCGCTGTTCCTCTTTCAAATCCAAAAGCATGATGACGAACAGGAACAGCACGATGACCGCGCCGGCGTAGACGAGGATTTGCACCGCCGCGAGGAAGAACGCGTGCAGCAGCACGAACAGCCCGGCCATCGAGATGATCGTGAGCACGAGAAACATCGCGCTCGTGACCGGGTTGCGGCTGAACGGGTTCGCGATGACGAGCACGCCGCACAACAGCGTGAGCGCCGCAAAGACGTAAAATAAAATGTCAGGCAGTTCTGGCATTACGCTTAATTCAGTGGAACGTCCTTGAAATTGAAAACCAAATCTTTTCCGTTCCAGCCAAACTTGATTTGCAAATCCACATGGTCGGCAGAAACATTCAGTCCTTGCAAAGTGTCTTCTTCAACCATTCCCGCTTTGTCGTCGGGAATTGTTCGGTCGCGAAGATCGGGACGCGAAGATAAATTTTTGAAAGCTTCGGAACTTCCGTCAAATGCTTTGATTAAACCCGGCTCGGTTTGTCCAACAATCGAGTGACCGTCGTGAATTATGTCGAGACCTTGGCTGCCTTTGAGTGCGAGGCCCGAAAAAGCTCCTTTCTTTGGAACTTCCACTAAATAGCTGACAAGAAAAACTGGTTCGCCAATCGTCTGCGCGACTCGTGAATCACTAAAGCATTTGTCAGTGAACATTGTCAGCTTGCCAACACGCAGCAGAACGACTTTCACATCGTTTTGAGTTTGTTCAGAATTATATGTTGCGAGCGGTTTTTGTTTTTCGGCGCGCGCCAAAAAGATTCCGCACGAAATCACAGCCAATGTTACGACAACGACGACGGTTGATTTGATTTGTGTTTTCATAGTCAGTTTGAGTTGATTCAGACCTTCACCGGAAAAGTTTCCTGTTCCTTCGCTTCTTCCAATTTATTTTTCCATTTCTCGACGCCACCGACCGTGCCGCCGAGCGCGAGGAGTTTTTCCTTGTCGTAAATCATTTCTTCGCGCGTCAGGCCGGTGAGCGAATAATCCTTCTGCAAAAAAATCGCCTCTTCGGGACAGACTTCCTGGCAGAAACCGCAGAAAATGCAGCGGAGCATGTTGATCTCGAATTGCTCCGGCATCTTTTCCGCATTCGGACGGTCGGCAAGCTGTCCAGCCGGACCGGGCGGAATAATTTTGATCGCTTTCGGCGGACAAACAAATTCGCAAAGCTGGCACGAGACGCATTTCGTGTTGCCTTCCTGATCCTTGACGAGATACGGCGCGCCGCGATAGTCCGCCGGCACGGCCCATTTCTGTTCGGGATATTCCATCGTCACGCGTTTGCCCTCGAACAAAGTGCGCCAGGCATGGCGCATCGTGACCTTCAGGCCGCCGAGGATGGCGGGCACATAAAGTTTTTCCCAAAACGTCAATGCTTTGCGATTTACAATCATGCGGCGATTTCGTGTTGCTGCTCTTTTTTCCCCAAGGAACGGATGTATTCGCGCGCCGGCCAGCCTTTCAAAAATCCCTCCGCGCTCAAATCCTCGTCCATGTCCGGCCAGTGAACGCCGTAACCGCGCCCGATCAATTCCCAGTTGCGACGCTGCGCGGGCGTCGCGCGCGCGAGGCGCGGATACCACTTGAGCGGCAGCGACACGACGCGGCCATCGTCGTAACTGACCGTGATCCGGTCAGCCGTCGTCATCACATCCTGAATTCTCGGTTCTTTATTCGATTTCATTCCATGCCCGGATCAATTCCGTTTCGTGCCGTTCCAATATCCCAATGATGGCGCGCAATTCCTGTTTTTTGAATCCGTCATTATATTCCAGTTTCACCGGATTCAGCCAAAATTTTGCCGCGCCGCCGCCTTTGCTGACGTGAATGTGCGCCGGTTCGTTTCCTTCCTGGCTGAAGAAGAAAAATTTGAACCCGCGAATTCGCAAAACCGTTGGCATATTTTCAACTCGCGCGCATCCATAAAATAATTGCCGTGATCAAAATGTTCACCAGCGCGAGCGGCACGAACCGCCGCCAGCCCAAATCCATCAATTGGTCGTAACGAAAACGCGGCCACATCCAGCGCACCCAGATGAACACCACCATCAGCGCGCAGACTTTCGCGAGGAAAATTAAAATCTGCAAAACGCCGATTCCGAGCGAGTGCGCCGGCTGGTCGAGTCCCCAGAATGGCAGCGTCCAGCCACCGAAAAACAGCGTCACCATCATGCCCGACGTCGCCACCATGTTGGAATATTCGGCGAGAAAAAACAGCGCGAATTTCATCGAGCCGTATTCCGTGTGATAACCGCCGACCAGTTCCGTCTCCGCTTCCGGCAGATCGAACGGCGTGCGGTTCGTTTCCGCAAAGCTTGCGATGAGAAAAATGATGAACGACAGCGGCGCGTAAATCACCAGCCAGCCGTGCGTCGTCTGCCACGAAATAATCTGGCTCAGATTCAGATTGCCCGCGATGAGAAAAACCGGGATGACGCTCATGCCCATCGAAATTTCATACGAAATCATCTGCGCGCTCGAACGGATGCCGCCGAGGAACGGATATTTTGAATTCGCCGCGTAGCCCGCCAGCACGATTCCATAAACGCCGAGCGAAACGATTCCGAACGTGTAAAGGATTCCCACGTTCAAATCCGCTATGACCATTTTTTGATTGCCCATTTGCGAGCCGAAAGGAATCACGGCGATGACGAGCAGCGAAGGAATGACCGCGAGCGCGGGCGCGAGCCAGAAATACATTTTGCGGACGCCCGCCGGGGTGAAATCTTCCTTGAGCATGAATTTCAAGCCGTCGGCCAGCGGTTGAAAAATTCCCATGCGCGTCAGCATCGGCCCAAGCACCGGAATGTATTTCATGAACGGCGGCGCGGCGCGGTTCGGCCCGACGCGGTCTTGAATCCACGCCGAGACTTTTCGCTCCACCAGGACTGCGTAAGCCGCAATGGCATGCAGAACGCCGATCGCCAACGCGATTTTGACCAAACTGAAAATGATAAAGTTCCAGTCCATTTTTATTTTTTCACCGCAGAGGCGCAGAGGCGCAGAGAAAAATTATTTTCTCGTGCTTCGGCAAAATCTGCTTTCAATTTGTTTTTCATCTCTGCGTCTCCGCGTCTCTGCGGTTAAATTTGTATTGTGACTCCGGTGTCGCCGAGCGTCGCCCACGCCAGACCGTTGAACGCGGGAACGTCCTTCGCCATTTCGTTGAACAGGCCTTCAATCGTCAAAAATCCGTTCTGGCCGGTGACGTTGAAAACTAGGTCATGTAAAAATTCCCATTCGGCGCGCGCGTCGCCAGGAGCCTCGACCGCTTTCATGAATTTCTGGACGCGGCCTTTCGTGTTCGTGAACGTGCCGCGCTTTTCCACGTGCGCGCAGCCGGGCAAAAGATAATGCGCCAGCTTTGTCGTCGCGTTCGGCAAAATGTCGCTGACGATGAGCGTTTCCAATTTGCCGAGCAAATCCGCGCCAATGCCGTGCTTCGTCACGTCCTCGCCGAAGACGATTAAAGTCTTGATAGAACCGCTGCGGATGCCGTCAGCGATTTTTGAAAGATTGCTGCCGATTTCCGTCGGGCAAATTTTTGTGAGCCGCGCGCCGTTGCTGTTCGGATTTTTGTCCGCGCTGACGAGCAGTTTGTCGCCTTCACCGATGCGCGCCACGGAATCACTGATTGCACCGAGCTTCGATTTCAGTTTCGAGATCAGCCAGAGCTCTTCATTCGTTTGACGTGCGGAAGCGACAATCGCGACCGAGCCTTGCGGCACTTTCTGCAGTTTATCCCCGATTTCATTGAGCGCCGCCGTCCACGTCGTTTTTTGTCCACGCGCGAGCACGTCCTTCAAACGGTCTTCGCGGCCGATCCATTTGTAATTCAAGCGTCCCGCGTCGCACATCCAGCAGGAATTGACGGCGTCGTTCTGGCGCGGCTCGTAGCGATAAACTTTTTCCTCGCGCGAGCCGACGATGACATTGCAGCCGGTGGCGCAACTCGTGCAGACGCTTTTGGTTTCCTTCAAAAACCAGACGCGCATCTGGAAACGAAAATCCTTTGACGTCAGCGCGCCGACGGGACAGATGTCCACGGTGTTGAGCGTGTAATTGTTGTCGAAAACTTTTCCCGGATATGCCGTAAGCGTGTTCCAACTGCCGCGATTGACGATGCCGAGCGCGTCGTCGCCGACGATGTCCTTCGTGAACCGGATGCAACGTGTGCAGAGGATGCAGCGCTCGTCGTCGAGCACGATGCGCGGGCCGAGGTCAACGGCCTTGGGCTTGTGAACTTTCGGTTCGACGAAGCGGCTCGCGCTCTGGCCGTAGTCCACGGAGTATTCCTGCAACTTGCATTCGCCGGCCTGGTCGCAGATCGGGCAATCGAGCGGGTGATTGATGAGGAGAAATTCCAGAACGCCTTCGCGCATCTGTTTCACGCCGGGCGTGCTCGTGTAAATTTCCATGCCGGGCGAAATCGGCGTGGCGCAGGCGATGGCCGGGCGCGGCGACTTCGCGATCTTCGGCGTGCCGTCAGGATTCAAAACCGGCTTGCGATCCGGGCCGAGCGCGGGCGTGCCGTATTCCACGAGGCACATGCGGCAGTTGCCGACGACCGGCAGCTTCGGGTGATAGCAATAGTGCGGCACGTCGGTCGTGGCGAGCGTGCACGCCTGAATCATCGTCGTCGGAATCGGCTTGCCGGAAATCGGATCGGGCATCGTCTTCGGCACTTCGATTTCGCGCCCGTCCACCTTCACCTTGATTTTTTCAATCACAGGCGCGGGCTTGATTTCAGTTGTGGCTGCGGTTGACATGGCAATCAATGATGCGCGGCTTCCAAATGTTTCGGTTCAACGGGCGTTACGCTTTCCTTCGCGTGACGCGCTTCATCCGCCGCGCCCTTCGCGACAAATTCGTCTTTGAACTTCGCGACGAAACTTTGCACCGGCCACGAGCAGGCTTCGCCGAACGCGCAAATTGTCCGGCCGCCGGGAATGTTGTCGGCGATCTTCACGAGATAATCCGCGTCGCTCGCGCGGCCTTCACCGTGCGTGAGGCGATGCAGCGCCTTGCTCATCCAGAGCGAACCTTCGCGGCAGGGCGTGCACTGGCCGCAACTTTCGTGCGCGTAAAATTCGGCGATGTTCGCGAGCGCCTCAACAATGTCGGTCGAATCATCCATCACGATGATCGCGCTCGAACCGCTCATCGAACCGGCGGCGGACAGCGAATCAAAATCGTAAGGCAGGTCAAGCATGTCGGTCTCGACCAGAATTTCTTTGCCCTCGGCATCTTTTTTCTTGAGCTTGAATTTTTCGCCCGCCTTGAAAACCTTTGCGGACGAACCGCCGGGAATAACGGCTTTCAATTTTCTTCCGTCACGCAGTCCGCCGCCAAATTTCGGGTCGTTGATGAGTTCGCCAATTGTCGCCTTGCCGACTTCGATTTCGTAATAGCCGGGTTTGTTGACGTGGCCGCTCAAGCTGACGATGCGCGTGCCGGTGTTGTTCGGCGTGCCGAGCTTCGCGAATTCCGCCGCACCCATCGCAACGATGTGCTTGACGTTGCAGAGCGTCTCGACGTTGTTGACGATGGTCGGACACATCCACAGACCGAGAATCGCCGGAAAATACGGCGGCTTGATGCGCGGATAAGGGCGTTTGCCTTCAAGCGATTCGATGAGGCCGGTCTCTTCGCCGCAGATATAAGCACCCGCGCCGCGATGCACGTGCATCTCCAGGTCGTAGCCGGTGCCTAAAATATTTTTGCCGAGGAAATTTTTCGCGCGGGCTTCTTTGAGCGCCTGATTCAAAATTTTCGCGCCGTCCACCATTTCTCCGCGAATATAAATGTAGGCGAGCTTCACGTCATTCGCGAAGCACGAGATGATCATGCCCTCAATCATTTGATGCGGATCTTTATACATGATCTGACGATCCTTGAACGTGCCCGGCTCGGATTCGTCGGCGTTGCAGATGAGATAAATCGGCTTGCCGCTCTTGCGGTCAACGAAGCTCCACTTCAAGCCGCAGGAAAAACCCGCGCCGCCGCGACCACGCAGGCCGGAACTTTTCACGTCCTCGCGAATCTGTTCCGGACCGGAAAGTTTTTTGCCATCGGGCAAATCCTTGGGCTGGATGGCGAGCGCCTTTTTCAAGGCGTCGTAGCCGCCGTGGCGCAAATAGCATTCGATGTCCGGCGCGTAACCCGGTTCATCGGCATGTTTCAAAATCAGTTTGTATTCTTGCGCCATATCAGCAACTTGACTCTCGACCAAAATTCTCTAGCTTATCGCGTCCCATCCTGCCCGATGGTGTAACGGTAGCACAACAGACTCTGAATCTGTTTGTCATGGTTCAAATCCATGTCGGGCAACCATTTCATTTTCATTGTCCGCGTAAAACCCGCTTCACCTCCGCGTTCTCCGCGTTCACTTCAACGATCAAATCTCCGCCGCGCTGGGCCACCGGGTTTTTGACACCGTAATTGATGCGCCAAAATTTTCCGCCGTCGAAATGCTCGGAAATCGTCAC
This sequence comes from Verrucomicrobiia bacterium, assembly GCA_036490295.1. Lineage (GTDB taxonomy): Bacteria > Verrucomicrobiota > Verrucomicrobiia > Limisphaerales > UBA11358 > UBA11358. The sequence continues at coordinate 10,404 of DASXED010000036.1, forward strand.
AAGGCTTTGTGAAACATCGCAACCAAGCTGGCGCGCGCGGCGATTCGCCGTGGCCAAAATGTGCGCCAGCGAAACAACAAATTCGTCCGCCAAATCTTCCGCTGTCAATGTCGTGTTCATAATTTTCTTCCGTTCAGCCGGGCAATTCCGCGCGCGCGTCAATCTCGCGCACCGCGCCGCCTGGCGTTATCAAATAAACCATTTCGTCCGCAATCACAAACTCGCCGATGTAAAGCGGGCCTTTCAAATTTACATCGTCTCTCACGCCGCGCTTGTCCGTCTCGCCCGGCTCTTGCAAAAAATCCGCGCCCGTGTTCGGGTGCGTGTGAAACGTCGCCACGATTGGCAATCCGCCTGTCTCGCATCCCGGATGATCCGGCACTCGAATCAAGTTGCTTTCACCTTTTGGCCAGCGGCGCACGCTTAACTTATCATTCTCATCAAGAACGATAAATCCGCCCTCTTCATGTCCGCCCGTCAATCCCGGCTGCGATTCTTTCCACGCTTCACTCAACGTCTCCCGAACTTCCGGCTCTCGCAACAAATCGAGCGGCTTGACGGGAAATTTCATTTGCACTTCGCACAAATCTCATCCGCTTTCGCGTGCGAAACGCCTTCGTAAAAATCGTCATTGCACATCATCACCGGCGCCGTGCCGCAACTGGCGAGGCACTCGACGAATTCCACGGTGAACTTTCCGTCCTTCGACGTCTGCGCGCCGTGCGCGTGCGAATCCAAGCCAAATTTTTTGCAAAGATGTTCGCGCAATTCATACGCGCCGCCGAGCGCACAGCTCAACGTGCGGCAGACCTTGATCTGATATTTGCCCATCGGCTGTGCGCGCAGCATCGGATAAAACGTCAGCAACTCGTAAATGTTGATCGGCTGCAATTCCAGTTTCTTCGCCGTCCACTCGACCGCTTCCTGCGAGATCCAGCCGAACTGATCCTGGATCGCGTGCAGCACCATCAGCGACGCCGCGCGCTTTTCGGGATAATGCGTGACCAATTCGTTCACCTCCGCCTCGAGCGCGGCGGACGCGACGAAATCGCGCTGGTGTTGCAGCGGATTCGGAATCGGTTCTGTGTGCGCGGCTGAATTCATTTTTATTTATCGGTCGGCCTCGCCCATCACAAAATCAATCGAGCCGAGAATCACCGGCACGTCGCTAATCATATGGCCGGGCATCAGTTCGCCCACAATGCTCAAGTTCACAAAACTCGGCGAACGGATTTTCATGCGATACGGCACGCCGCCACCTTTGCTGTTGATGTAAAAGCCGAGTTCGCCCTTCGGATTTTCGTGGCCGAAATAAATTTCGCCGGGCGGACAATTCACGCCTTCCGTGACGAGCATGAATTGATGGATCAATTCCTCCATCTTCGTCATGACTTTTTGTTTCGGCGGCAACAGAATTTTCCCGTCGGCAAAATCCACCGGCTCGTGCGATTTGTTTTCCGCGCCGCCGGGAATTTTGCGCACGCACTGCTCCAAAATCCTCATGCTCTGGCGCATTTCTTCCATGCGCACCATGTAACGATCATAACAATCGCCAACGGTGCCAATGGGAATATCAAATTCCAAATCCTTGTAGCAAAGATATGGCTGATTTTTTCGCAGATCGTATTCGATGCCGCTGCCGCGCAAATTCGGGCCGCTCAAGCCGTAATCAACCGCCATTTCCTTCGAGATGTGGCCGATGTCGCGCAGGCGATCCACCCAAATGCGATTGCGCGTTAGCAGCGTCTCGACTTCGGCGAGCGTCACGGCAAATTCTTTCAGGAATTGCCGGACTTGATCGCACCAGTTCGGGGGAATATCCCGCATCAAACCGCCGATGCGCGTGTAAGTAGTCGTCAGCCGCGCGCCGCTGGCGGCCTCGGCAAGATTGTAAATCTTTTCGCGCTCGGTGAAAATCAAAAGAAAAACCGTGACCGCGCCGGTGTCCATCGCAAACGCGCCGAGACCGAGCAAATGCGCCGAGATGCGCGCGAGTTCCGCGCACATGACACGGATATATTGGCAACGCGGCGGAAGTTTGTCGTGGATGCCAAGTAATTTTTCTACGGCCAGCGCATAAGCGACATTGTTCGCGAGCGGCGCAAGATAATCCAATCGGTCGGTGTAAGGAATGAACTGCGTGTAAGTCATGTTCTCGGCGATTTTTTCGTCGCCGCGATGCAAATAACCGACATCAGGATCAGCCTTCGTGATCTTTTCGCCGTCCAATTCCAAAATGATCCGCAAAACGCCGTGTGTCGCCGGATGCGACGGCCCCATGTTCAAAACCATTTTTTCGCCGACGGCATCGGGAAGCTCGTCAACCGCCAGCGCGTGGCGCGCGGCGGAATCAGGAATTTCGATGTCTTGAATGGTGGACATTTTAATTTTTTCGGAGCAATGCGCGGAAGCCGGCTTGCTCAAAATGAACATCCGTTGTCAGCGCGTCGGAAATTTCCCACTCCTTCATCACGACAAATGAGACGCAATCGGTCAAACTCCATTCCTTGTCCATGCGCCCGCGAAACAAGGCATAGGCGTCGGCAAGAACCGGCGGCTCCAATTCAACCAACGAAACCCGCCGGTCATTTTCCATCAAATCGAAAATTTTGCAGGCTGCGCTGCGCAAATGTGATTTGGACAACGCGCTGCCGATTTCGAGAAAAATCGCCCGCGCGGTGACAAATCGCGTGTCATTTTCATCAAGCGCGCCGGCCAAATCCAAGGCGGCGCGATGATGCTGGTCATCGCTCACGGCCAATGCAATTAAATATGCTGAATCCACAAATACCGTGCTGCTCATTTGGGTTTTCGATCTCCGTTCAAGTAATCTTCAAAATTTTCAGACCAGTCCGAAGGGCCGTGCAAATTTAGCGCCGCAATTTCCTTCAAAAAAGACTGCCCATTTTTTTTCTTTTCCTTCCCGGCGGTATGAACGAGCAGTTCAACGGAAGTGTGCGCGGGAATTTTCACCGGCTCTTCCGGTCGGAAAACTTCGCCGTCATAAATGGCTTTCAATGCCTGTGTCATAATTTTCTATTTTCGCTTTTTCTTCCGGCCATGAAAATTAATTTTTCTCAATCGGTCCCGGCCCTTTGTGCGGATGACCGTGCATTTCTTCGAGATCGTGGCGGCGTTCGAGCCGTGAATTGGTTTCAAGCGCGTCCGTTTCCGGAATGCGAATTCTCGGTTCGCGCGACTGCGCGGAATTTCCACCGGCGACGGTCACGAACGGCCCGCCCGCCATCGGCGACGGTTTTGTAAATGCAACACCCGGCAGTTCGCTTTCCTTGCCGGCGAGCGGAAAATCTTTGCGCAACGGGAAATACGGATAGCCTTCCCACATCAAAATCCGGCGCAAATCGGGATGGCCGCGAAAATGAATTCCCATCATGTCGTAAATTTCACGCTCGTGCCAGTTGGCCGTTTTCCAGACGCCGATGACGCTCGGCAATTTCGACCGTTCTTCGCTGACATCTGTTTTCAGCCTGATTTCATTGCCATTTTGCAGATTGCGCAAATGATAAACGACTGTCCAGCGCGGATCATCGCCGTAATTATCAATGCTCGAAATGTCCACGAGATAATTGAAGCCGAGATTACGTTTCGCAAATTCGCAAACGTCGGCGATTTTTTCGGCGTCGGAAATTTTCACGCAAATTTCGCCGCGAAACTCCGTCGGTTCGGAGAGCAAATCGCCGAATTTTTCCTGGAGCTTTTTGGCTTGGTCGAGTGAAGTCACGTTTGAAATTTAGCGCAGGAAAATTTAATTTAAGCCGCCACTTTTTTCGCCGGATTGAACATCGTTAAATCCGCCAAAACCGGCTGCGTGCTGATTTTGTTTTGCAATTTTATCAGCGCGTCGAGCAAGGCTTCGGGTCGCGGCGGACAACCGGCCACATAAATATCCACGGGAATGATGCGATCCACGCCTTGCAGCACGGCGTAACTGCGATACATCCCGCCGGTCGAGGCGCACGCGCCCATGGCGATGCACCATTTCGGTTCGGCCATTTGATCCCAGACGCGCTTGACGGCGGTCGCCATTTTGTAAGTGACGGTGCCGGCGACAATCATGCAATCGGCCTGGCGCGGCGAAAAACGCATCACTTCGGAACCGAAACGGGAAATATCAAAACGGCTCGCGCCGACGGCCATCAATTCTATCGCGCAGCAGGCCAAACCCATCGGCATCGGCCAGACGGAATTTTTGCGAAACCAGTTGAGCGCGGCGTCAACTTTGGTGACGACCACGTCGCCCTCGATTTTTGAATTGTAACCGATTTCAGTTTCCGTCCGCATAATTTTGCGCGCCTCAAACTAGAGACAAGTCAGCCTAACTCCTGTCAAAATCTCCGGCAAGTGAATTTGTGATTTTTTTCACAAGGATTTGTAAAAATTCACGTTGTCACCGAAAATTAACACACGGAAATGGCCGGAATCGGTTATCACTTGCGCCTTGTGAGCGGCGGCGATTTGACTAAAATGACAAAACGCTGTTGGCGCGAATTATGAAAACATTTGCAGAACTGAATTTTCCGGGGCGACTAATCGCCGTCGAAGGCCTCGACGGTTCGGGCAAGTCCACGCAGATTTATCTGCTCAAACGCTGGCTCGAAGCCGAAGGCATCAAGGTTTATTTCAGCGAATGGAATTCGTCCGAACTCGTCAAATCCGCGACGAGCAAAGGCAAAAAACGCGAACTGCTCACGCCGACGACATTCAGCCTGATCCACGCGACGGATTTTGCCGACCGTTATGAACGCCATCTGCTGCCGCTTCTGCGCGCCGGTTATATTGTGCTGTGCGACCGCTATGCTTTCACCGCGTTCGCGCGCGACGTGACGCGCGGCTGCCCGCCGGAATGGGTTCGCGGGCTTTACAGTTTTGCCGCGCAGCCGGATCTCACGATGTTTTTCAAGACGGACTTGGAAGTTTCGTTGAACCGGATTCTCGAAGGCCGCCCGAAGCTGAAATTTTTCGAGGCGGGAATGGATTTGCGGCTCTCGACGGATCCATATGAGAGCTTCCGCATTTTTCAGGGGCGCATTTTGGAGCAATATATGGCGATGAGCAAAGAGTTCAATTTCGTGACCATGGACGCCAACGAAAATGTCGAGAAGCAGCAGGTCATCGTCCGCAAGCTCGTGAGCGAGAAGATTGACCTGAAAAAATTCAAGCGCCGCAGCCCGCTGCCGTTGCCGCCGCCGATCCCGATGAACGAAAAAATGCTGAAGGAACACGAGGAGGAACTGTCCGTATGAGCGAAATTTCCGCCGTCAAAAAAACCCAGCGCCGTTTTTACGGCCACGGCATCCCGCACGTCAAATGCGCCGACCTCGCCGGCAAGCTCATCGCCGTCGAGGGCGCGGACGGCTCCGGCCGCTCGACGCAAATCGCGCGCCTCGTGGACTGGCTGGAAACGGGCGGCCACGCGACGGTGCAGGTCGGACTGAAACGCTCCTCGCTCGTGAGTTCCGAACTTGAAAAGGCGCAGAACGGAAACATTTTGAGCCGGACGACGCTGAGCCTTTTTTACGCGACGGATTTTGCCGACCAGTTGGACAACATCATTTTGCCCGCGTTAAAAGCGGGCTTCATCGTGCTGGCCGACCGATACATTTACACGCTCATGGCGCGCGACATGGTGCGCGGCATGGACGAGGCATGGCTGAAAAATCTTTACGGCATAGCGCTCGAACCGGACGCGGTTTTTTACCTTTCCGTCGAGCCGCAGGAACTTGTGCAGCGCAATCTTTCAAAAAACGCGACGCTGGATTATTGGGAAAGCGGGATGGATTTGGGATTGTCGCGCGATATGTTCGACAGCTTTGTTAAATATCAGACGGCGATGCAGGGCGCGTTCCGCAAATTGCAGAAGACCTACGGCTTCACCATCGTGGACGCGAACCGCCCCGTCGGCTCGATCACGAAGGAATTGCGGAAAAAAATCCGCGCGCTGCTCGCGGGAAAATAAAATCAATTCGCGGCCATGTTCGTGGACGCAACCGGCGGGACATTTGTCGCCGGAAAATTCGGCGGCGCGTTCGTGGAATTTTGCGGGCGGCGCGGCACGCGGCGCATCAATTCTTCAAACTGTTTCTGCTGTCCCGCAGTCAGCGTTTCGCGGATGTGATGCCGCACGTCCTGGATGACCGCGCGCATCTGCGCGGAATTGTTCGTCCAGATGGCATGGTTCCGTTCCTGCCCGTCGGCGATGATTTTCTCAATTGAAACGCGCTGGTCGGGCGTGAGCGGTGCTTGCAGCGCATCATCAAGCTGCTGGACAAACTTGTCGCCCAAAATTTCGGGCGGGCGCGGGCGCGGCAAACTGGCCAGATTATTCGTGCGCGTTTGCAATTCATGCGGCTCGCCGTTTGCAGATTGGCGGCGATTATTATTTTTCGGATGCGAATGTTGGACGGAATTGACCAACAGTCCGCCGGTGAAAACACCCGCGCCAAAAATCACCACGGTCGCCAGGATGAGTTTCCAGGAATTCACGGCGCTTGGTCGCCTTGGTCAACCGACGCCAAAAGCGTGTTTTCAAAATTTTGCGAAAGGTCGTCGGAACTCGCGGAAGTGGACGGAGTGAAAAATGTCCACGCGCCGCACAGCATGGCGACCGCCACGCATGAAACCGCCGCGCGCCAGAGTCCGCGCACCCATAAATCCAGGTTTTGCGGCGCGACGCGCGAGGCGATCAGCGCGGTGACGCGCTTTTCAAAGGCGTAAGGCACGCGGTCGTCCAAAATTTCCGTTTTGGCGGCGGCGATCAGTTTTTTTTGCAGTTCAGCGAGGTTCATAATGAATTCAATTTTCAGACGCCGGTTTGCGGCGCGCGGTTACAATTATAGGTATTTTTCCCGCGTCATCTTTGCCAGGATTTTCCGCATTTCTCCACGCGCCCGGAATGCGCGGACTTTCACCAGCGCCACCGACCAGCCGGTGAGTTGCGCGATTTCCTTTACGGAGCGGTCTTCAATTTCCAGCAAAGTAATTACCAGCCGCGCTGGCGGCGAAAGTTTTTCCATCACGCGCTCAATCAATAATTTCGCCGCGTCCGCGTGGTCGCTCGCGGTTTCCGGCGCGGCGACGAAGCGTTCCAGCCAGTCGTTTTCCGGTTCGCTCAATTCCGAAAACGAGGATTCGCGATTGCGCTGGTGGCCGCGCAGGAAATCGTAGCAGGTGCGGACGGTCATCCGCATGAGCCAGTGTTCAAATGGTGCTTCACCCCGGAAACTTTTCAGTTTGTTGAAAGCCTTGAGCCAGACTTCCTGCGCGATGTCCTCGATCTCGCTTTCGCGGCGGGCGTAGCGGCGGGCGGTGGCGAAGACGCGCGGGGAATATTTCTGGACGAGCGGCTCGAAGCTGGCGGCATCGCCTTTCAGCACCGCAGCGATCAGTTCCGCTTCAGTCCGTTCCATTGCGCGCAAGTTTGCCGGAAAAATTTGCGAAGCCAAATCAAAAGCCGTTGTGGATTTATTTCTGCGGCGCGGCAACCGGAATCGGTTCCGCGATTGCAATTGCGGCGAACCAAAAATTGATTTGGGCGTTTTTCATGTCCGCTAAACAACAAGCGCGGGCGGTTGCGCGCTCAAGGCCGCGTGACTTGGAGCATCGCCTCCAGTTCGCGGGAGAATTCCGCGACGGACTTTGCGATCTTGTGCGGCTGTTCCGACAGCGAATCCAGCATCCGCGCGGCGGTTTCCGGCCGGCGGCGAAGGATTTCGACGGACGCCATGATCAACGAAAGGTTGTTGTTCACGTCATGGCGCATGCTGGCGAGCTTTTTGTTCAATTCGTCAATCTGCTCGACGTTCAGGGTTATGGGTTCGCTGGGCAATGACATTGATAAAATAATCGTTCTGATTGGGGTTAAATCAAGCCGGTTTCGCGGCGGAACTAAATCTTGAAAAATGGAGCGAGCGAAGGGATTCGAACCCTCGACACTCACGTTGGCAACGTGATGCTCTACCAGGCTGAGCTACGCTCGCTTCCAAAAACCGGGACAGGTTACAAAAGCGCCTCCATTTTCAATCAGGGCGCAGCCGGCGGCTGCCCTGCGGCCGGCGACGGGGCCGCGTCTCCGCTTAAAGTCGTGCGGATGAGTTTGATCATTTCGTCGAAATTGACCGGCTTGGGAAAAAACGCGATGGCGCCGCTGGCTGCCGCGCGCTGCTTGTTTTTTTCCTCGACGACGCCGCTGATGATGATGATGGGGATTTTTTTCGTCTCATCCACGCGGTGCAGCCATTCCATAATGCGAAAGCCGTCCCACGACACGCCGCCGAAGTCTCCCGGAAACGTGATGTCCAGCAGCACCAGATCGGGCTTTTCCTTGCGCACCAGCGAGACGCCCTCCGTGCCGTCCAGCGCGGTGGACACCAGATAGCCCGCGCTTTGCAACTTCATGGACGTCGTCTTGAGGATGATTTCGTTGTCATCAATGACGAGAATTTTCTTCTGGTTCGTTGCAACAGGTTCAGTGCTCATAATAAATTACGTTGGCTATGTTCTCATGTTTCCGGCAAATGACGCCACACTGTAACAAAAGCTCCCGCCGATGCAAAACAATTTTATGCGCTTTGACTTCTGCGCCCGCCATTGTGCTAAACTGCCCGCGTGAGCAACACTTTTTACGCGCCCGGCGGACAGCGCGCCGCCAAGGTCAACGATCTCTTCGCCGCCATCGCGCGGCGTTACGATTTGCTCAACGACCTGCAAAGTTTCGGCCTGCACCGGCTCTGGAAACGCCGCGTCGTCCGGCTCGCCAACGTGAAATCCGGCAACATTGCGCTGGATTTGTGCTGCGGCACCGGCGACATCGCGCTCGCGCTCGCGCGACAAGGCGCGGAAACCACCGGCTTGGATTTCAGCGAAAAAATGCTCGAAGTCGCGAGGGCCAGAAGTCAGAAGTCAGAAGTCAGAAGTCAGAATAAAAATTCGGCGTCCGACATCCGGCCTCTGACCTCCGCCTTCCGACCTCCGACATTTGTCCAGGGCGACGCGCAGCAGATTCCGTTTCCAGAAAATTCATTCGACATCGTGACCGTCGGCTACGGCCTGCGGAATCTGGCGAGCTGGGAACGCGGCTTGGACGAAATGTTCCGCGTCGCCAAACCCGGCGGGCGAATTGTCGTGTTGGAATTCGGCAAGCCGGCAAATTCGCTCTGGCGCGCGGTTTATTTCATGCACTTGAAATGCTCCGTGCCGCTCATCGGCCTGCTGTTTTGCGGCAACCCGCAGGCCTACGCCTACATTTTGGAATCGTTGAAACATTATCCGGCGCAACTGGCCGTCGCCGGAAAAATGCGCGGGCTGAAACTCGCCAACGTGCGCGTGATCAACCTGCTCGGCGGCGCAATGGCTATCAATTATGGTGAAAAGCCGGTTTAGATTTTTAACCCGCGCGCACGAGCGCCTTGCGCAACGCGGCGGACAAATGTGAAAGCGAAACCGGCCTTGCGCTTTGCGGCCACGGTTTGCCATTCATGCGGACAAAGAACCGGCGCGGCGAAAACGGCACGCGCACGAGCAAAATTTTTAGATTTTTATTCCGGCGATAATCCTTGATAGAAATTCGCAAGTCTGCTTT
>DASXED010000044.1:0-44500 GCA_036490295.1 Verrucomicrobiia bacterium
AAATTCTTTGCCGTCGCACGAAGAATAATCCGGTTCTGCTCGGCGAAGCGGGCGTTGGCAAAACGGCTATCGTCGAAGGTCTCGCGCAGGAAATTGCCAAAGGCAACGTGCCGGAAATTTTGTTGAACAAGCGCGTCATTACGCTCGATTTAGCGTTGATGGTTGCGGGCACAAAATATCGCGGCCAGTTCGAGGAACGCATCAAAGCCGTGATGGACGAAATCCGCCGCGCGAAGAATATCATTTTGTTCATTGACGAATTGCACACGATTGTCGGCGCTGGTTCTGCGGAAGGCACGATGGACGCGAGTAACATCATCAAGCCCGCGCTTTCACGCGGCGAGATGCAATGCGTCGGCGCGACGACATTGAACGAATATCGCAAATACATCGAGAAGGACGCCGCGCTCGAACGCCGTTTTCAATCCGTGAAGGTGGACGCGCCTTCGATTGAGGACGCGATTGAAATTTTGAAAGGTCTCCGTCACAAATACGAGGAGCATCATCACGCCGAGTTCACCGACGCGGCGGTTGAGGCGTCCGTGAAACTTTCCGACCGTTACATCACGGACCGATTTTTGCCGGACAAGGCGATTGACGTTCTGGACGAAGCCGGTTCGCGCGCGCGCATCGGCACGATGACGCGTCCGCCGGAATTCAAAACGCTCGAGGCCGAGATCGAGGAGATCAAAGGCAAAAAAGAAAAAGCCATCAAGGATCAGGACTTCGAGGGCGCGGCGCAGATGCGCGACAAGGAAAAACACGCGAAGGAAAAACTCGAAGCTGTGCTCAAAGATTGGCGCACGAAGCGCGAGGAGAAAAGAATCGTCGTGGACGAGGATGAAATTTTGCACGTCGTCGCGAAATGGACGGGCATTCCGCTCAAGCGCATGGGCCAGGACGAAATGGCGCGGCTGCTTTCCGTCGAGACCGAAATGGAAAAAGTCGTCGTCGGCCAGCGCGAGGGAGTTTCTGCGATTTGCAAAGCCTTGCGCCGTTCGCGCGCGGATTTGAAAGACCCGAAGCGCCCGATCGGGACTTTTCTTTTGCTCGGTCCGACCGGCGTGGGCAAGACGCTTCTCGCACGGACGCTCGCGGAAAATATGTTCGGCGACGCGAAATCGCTCATCCATCTGGACATGAGCGAATACATGGAAAAGTTCAACGTCTCGCGGCTCATCGGTTCGCCGCCCGGCTACGTCGGTTACGAAGAAGGCGGACAGCTCACGGAAAAAGTCCGGCGCAATCCGTATTCCGTCGTGCTGTTCGACGAGATTGAAAAGGCGCATCCCGATGTCTGGAATTTGCTGCTGCAAATCCTTGAAGACGGAAAATTGACGGACAACATGGGACGCGTCGTGAATTTTCGTAATACAATTATCCTGATGACTTCAAACGTCGGCTCGGACGTGATCAAACGCTCGTCCACGCTCGGCTTCTCGCCGATCACCGACACGCACACTTACGAAAAGATGCGCGAACGGACTTTGGACGAGGCCAAAAAAACTTTTCGTCCCGAATTTTTGAACCGGCTCGACGACGTGATCGTGTTCCGCTCGTTCACGAAGCCGGACTTGATCCAGATTCTCGACCTTGAAGTCGAAAAAGTCCTGGCGCGGCTGCGTCACAAAAGCCTGCACCTCGCGCTGGACGAAAAGGCGAAGGAATTTCTCGTCGAGAAAGGCTACGACCCCGAATTCGGCGCGCGACCGATGCGCCGCGCAGTGGAGCGTTTTCTCGAAGACCCGCTCGCCGAGGAAATCCTCAAGGGCGCATTGCAGGAAGTCGAACCGATCCAGGTCACGCGCGACGGCGACAAACTGGTCTTCAACCAGAAGGCAGCTACTGCCGGTGCGGTGGCGGGTTAAATTTTCTAACCACCAAGACACAAAGGCACAAAGTTAATTTCTTTGTGTCTTGTTTCTTTTATGCGTCGTCATTTGCCTGTCAGTAACCATGCCAAAAAAATAAATACTGCTCCAAGAGCAACGATGAAAAGAATCGTAAAAAGATAGCCACCAAAAAGACTAAGCCCGTTTTTCAGACTAGAACGTGAAAATGATATGCCAAATTTTTTATCTGTTCCATTTGAGAGCATCCCAAGCAGCAAGAACCAACCGACAAATGCGACGGCAAGAATGCACAGAATAACAGACTGTTTGTCGTGCTCCCAGCCGGTAGTAAATCGAATCAATAAACCAACTACCAGAATATATCCAATGAGGTAAAGTGCGGCCATAATGTTTAATTCCGTCCAAATCCATTGCCAGGTTTGTCAGACGGGTTTTCATGATGCTGGCTGGAATTTTTGTTATCAGGCCGATGTTCCGACTTTTCTTTTCCAGAATCCTTCCCGTCCTGCTTGTGAATATCAAGTATGGCGATTGAAACCAACAACAACACAGCGACGGCAACATCTACGATTGACCAATCATCGCGTTTTAGATGAAGCGGAGCAATCGGGTTTAACACAATGGCTGCGATTGCAAAAATACACAGCCAGCCAGTTTGTTTGTTCTGTATGGACTGAAATGCGGTGTAGGCACAAACGCCGCAGGCAACCCAGTGAAGAAGCATATAATAGTCGTATGGTTGACTGCCGAGAGCCGCGAACAACATTATTGCAGCAATCAGCTTGACGATGACAGTGCCTATGTTGGCGGGTTTCATTTTATTTTTTATGAAACAAACTGAGCCACGCAGTCCGCGCTGTGTCAACACCCATTTGTCGAGTTCTTGAGTTGAGTTTCGCATTTCCATTTTCGCACGGCAGAAAATCCCAAAGGGATTTCATCATTCAGCCCAGCGTTGACGCGCAGCGGCTACGCTGGGAATCCATCCCGCAAATTTTTCAACCCTGAAAGGGTTGAATCATCGTCTGGCGCGAATCCATGCAACCCTTTCAGGGTTGATTTCATTTTCATCCGATTACCCGGCGTAGCCCGATTGCATCGGGCAACACCGGGCTGATTGATTGAATCCCGTCGGGATTCCGCGATAAAGTCCGTGTTTCATCCGTGGCTAAAAGGCTTCGGTAATTTTCTTGAGTTGAGTTTCGCATTTCCATTCGGCCCTTGCCGTCATGGGGATTCAAAGTTATTGTCTGGTCATGCTGGATTGGAGCAAATGTTCCGCCGTTGAACGGATCGCCGGAAAAGTCAGCGGCGCGTGGCTGTTCAAAGGCACGCGCGTGCCGGTGGCGGCGGTGTTGGAAATTCAGTAATTAAGATTCTTTTCTACAGCGTAAAGGCAGGTTTAACCATCAAGACACGAAGGCACGAAGTTAATTTTCTTTGTGTCTTGGTGACTTGGTGGTGAAAAAATTAAGGACTGACTCCTTTATGCGTCATTCCAACGCTGTTCACCGAGCTTTCACGCCAACGCTTCTTTAATCAGCTTCAATAAATCCGCGTGCGACCCGACGGCTTTGAATTGTGGAAATTCGCGTTTCACATTTTCCGGCGCGTGGATCAGGAAACCAACATTTGCTTCTCCGAGCATCGCGGTGTCGTTGTAGGAATCGCCGGCGGAAATGACGTGATAATTGAGCGACTTGAACGCGGCGACGGCTTTCTTCTTCTGGTCCGGCACGCGCAGTTTGTAATCCACGATGCGGTCGTTCTCGACGACGAGCTTGTGGCACAAAAGCACCGGCCAGTTCAATTGCTTCATCAGCGGGGCGGCGAATTGCTCAAACGTGTCGGACAAAATCACGGCTTGCGTGAGCGTGCGAAGTTCATCAAGAAATTCCCTCGCGCCGTCGAGCAATTTCAGCGAGCCGATCACGTTTTGGATGTCGGACAATTTCAGGTCGTGCTTTTTCAAAATCGCGAGCCGCGCGCGCATGAGCTTGTCGTAATCCGGTTCGTCGCGCGTGGTGCGGCGCAGTTCGGGGATTTTGGTTTTCCCGGCGACGGCGATCCAGATTTCGGGCGTCAGCACGCCTTCCATGTCGAGGGTGACGATTGATTGTTTCACGCGCGGAAGTTTTTCAGAAACAATTCAACGTGTCGAGCGCGCGGGCGAATTTGTCTTTGAAGACAGCAAATCAAGCTGCTTTTGCGCTTCGGAAAAATCCGGCTTGTCGGCGAGCGCGGCTTTGAAATGCGCGGCGGCTTCGCCGGGCTGGCCGTGTTGAGCCAAAAAAACGCCGAAATCATATTGCATCACCGGGCTGCCCGGCGAAAGTCGCGCGGCGGCGGCCAGATGGTTGGATATTTCGTTCGGATCGCCATTAAGGTCCAACAAATCCATGGCGACATCCACGTGCGCCCTGGAATAATTTGGATTGATGCTGATGGCGGCCTTGTAAAATTCCACCGCTTCCTTTTTTTTGCCGATATTTTCCAACATGCGGCCAAAACAATCGTAAGCGTCGTAGTTGTCATTCGTCACTTTGATGGTGTGCCAGAACAATTCGACGTCGCCGCGCCAGTATTTCAATTGAATGGAAGTCGCCGCCAGACAGCCGGCGAGCGCGGCGGTTCCGGCGAGCGCGGAAATTTTTTTCTTGTTCGCGCGCGAATTCAAAAAATCGTTCATGCTCCAGGCGGCGAGAATAAAAATTCCAATCGAAGGCAAATAAGTGTAGCGGTCCGCGATGGATTGAAAACCGACTTGCACCACGCCGATGACCGGAACCAGCGTGCCGAGAAACCAAAGCCAGCCGACGAGCAAATATGGAAATTGCTTTGTCTGCAAAATAAAAATGGCCGTCAATAAAACGAGCAACGCTGCCGCGCCGACAACGGCGGCGATTGAAAAATGCGCCGGATACGGATAAATCAGCGCCAAATCGCCCGGCCAGAAAATTTTTGAAAGATAGCGGACATAACCGAGCAGCGCATTTTCAATCCGAGCATGAAGCGGCAGCACACCGAACGCCAACGTCGCGCCGCCGGCTTTTTGGACCAAAAAAGTGACGACGCTTGCCGCCGCAGACAGCGCGAAGAACGGAATTTTTTCCGAAATCAACCGCCAAATCGTGAATCGTAAATCGTAAATCGTAAATCGCTGGAGCGGCCAGAAATCCAGCAGCAGCAAAACGAACGGCAGCGTCACGACCATTGGCTTGGACATCAGGCCGCAGGCAAACAGGAACAGCGCCAAAATGTAAAAGGCTTTGGACTTTGGATTTTGGATTTTGGACAAACCCGCAAATTGCGCGTAGGCCAGCAGCGCCAGCATCCAGAAAAACGCGCTCAAGACATCCTTGCGTTCCGACGCCCACGCGACGGATTCAACGTGCAGCGGATGCCACGCGAAAAGCGCGGCGACAAAAAAACTTCGCCAGATTGCGCTGGTCAATTTTTTAAGCAGAAGAAACAGCAGCAATGTGTTGGCGATGTGGAAAAGCAAATTAGTCAAATGATGCCCTGCCGGATTCAATCCGAACAACTGGCAGTCCGTCATGTGCGAAATCCACGTCAGCGGATGCCAGTTCGCCGCGTCGCCGGTTGTGAATGCCCATGCCACGTTCGTCCAGGTCAGGCCGCCGATGACGTGCGCGTTGCCGGTGATGTAATCCGGGTCGTCGTAATTGATGAATCCGTGCCACAGCATCGGCGAATAAACCAGCAGCGTGATTGCGGCGAGCGCGAGGCAGACTGCAAATGATGAATGATGAATGAAGAACGATGAAAAAAAATTCTGCCGCTGATGGCGAACTGTTTCCTCGTTCTTCATTTCAGAATTTTGCGAACGTGCGTTTGTGCTTTTCAAACCGGCAGGATTCCTTATAACCAACGGAATGTGCGAGTGAAATGGCTTCGGCGAAATTCATCCCGACTTCTTCCGGCTTGTGCGCGTCCGAGCCGAAGCAAATCGGCACGCCTTTTTGAAATGCGAGCTTCAGGATTTCGCGGCTGGGATAAATCTCTTTGCAATCTTTCCGCAGGCCGGCGGTGTTCAATTCAATCGCACAGCCGGATTTTTTTGCGGCGTCCAGAAATTTTTCGTAAAGCGGCATGCAGTCACGCGTCGGGCGATGGCCGAACTTTTTTGGCAAATCCGTGTGGCCGATGATTTCAAACAGTTTTGATTCCGCCGCCAGCGTCAGCCGCTCGAAATAGATTTGCCAGACTTCAAATGAGTCGCGGTTTTTCCATTCTGACAATTTTTGCGGGTCGTCAATCGCCCACGAATCGGAAACGTAATGCACGGAGCCGATGAAATAATCCCACGGATATTTTGCGGCCAGTTCGCGGATCCAATCCTCGTGGCCGGGCAGATAATCCACTTCGAGCGCGAGGCGGATTTGCAATTGCGGAAATTCCTTTTGCGCGCGCCGGACTTTTTCAACGTATTCGCCCAGTTGCGAAAAATTCATGCGCCAGTTGTCGAAATTGTCCCGCCGCATCGGCGAGTGGTCGGAGAAGCCGATTTCCGTCAGGCCGATTTCGATGGCGCGGCGCGCATAATCCACCGGCTCGCCGGCCGCGTGGCGGCAGAGCGGCGTGTGCATATGGTAATCGGCTGGCAACTGCATTTCATTGAGTGTTGAGAGTTGAGGGTTGAGTGTCGAATAAAAAACAGCCGGAACGATTTCTCGCTCCGGCTTTGTTCTCTGACCTCTCAACTGGCCTACATCACCATATGGCTGACGGGGTCGCTCCAATCGGAATAACCCGTGCTGCCGCCCACGGCGCGCACCTGCACCGAGTAGACATTCCCCGGCGTCAGATTCGCGATCACCATCCGGCGCGACGATGTGAAGATGCCCGCCGGAGTCCAGCCGCCGCCATTTTTGACCTGCGCTTCATACGCCCGCGCATTGTCCACACCCAGCACGCGCGCCAACAGTTGCGTGCTCATGCCGTTGTCCAGCCCGACGATGGCCGGCGTGTCCAGCGGCGTTTGCGTCTTGCTCGTGCTGTTGACCGCGAAGCCCAACGACAACAGCGTGGGCAGATCATTATTGCCGGTCAACTGGACGTAGTTGGCCTCCTGCCGCAACAAGGCGACCAGCGCCGCGCGCGCGTTGTTCTTCGTGGCGGTTGCCTGCGTGCCGCCCTGCGCCATCGCGGCCATCGCGTCTTCAAACGCCGCCTGCGCGGCGGACAAGTCCGCGAGGCTGACGGCGGGCGCGGGAAACGCCGCGTTGCCCGTGAGTCCGGCGACAATGGACGCGCAAAATTCGTCCAGTTCCGCATCCGCCAACTGGGCGAAGCCGAGGTTGATGTGATAGATTGCCATAATGTTTCCTTTCTCTGTTTATGATTTACCGCGAGGCGATCCGGCGGAACCGCATGGTTCCGGCTGCGAACCACCCCTTCACGCGGGATGAAGGCATGACCCGTGCCGGAATAAAAAAACCGCCGCTGAAGTTATTAAATCTTGTCCACCGGCTTTTCACCGATTCCTTGAAAAGCGGGGCAAGTCCGCAGCCGGCAATGGTTGGTTGAACGAATAAGAAAGGTTTCTTGTTCGATGAAAAAGGTTGGTCAAAGCGTGAGAAGGGTTTCTCAAACGATGAGAAAGGTTTGTCAGGGCGTAAGAAAGGTTTCTTGTTTGATGAGGAAGGTTTCTCATTCAATGACAAAGGCTGGTCAGAGGATGAGAAGAGTTTGTCAGGGCGTGAGAAAGGTTTCTTAAACGATGAGAAAGGCTGGTCAGAGCCTGAAATCCCCGCCGCTGCGACTGGTAAACTCCCGAACTGTCCAAAATCTGGAAGGACACTGGCTGAAAACGGGACAATTGGGAGCAACCGCCGTCAGAGGTCGGCAACCAGATCGCGCACCCTTATTTTCAGGGACTTGGAAATCCGCAAAAGCGCGTGAAGGCTGATCCATTGCTCTCCGCGTTCAATTTTGCCAATATAAACCGGATGCAAATCCGCCTTTTCAGCCAGTTTTTCCTGGCTCATGCCGATTTGCTCGCGGTGTTTGCGAATGGAATCTCCAAGAATTTTAAGATTGTGTCGCGCGCGTGCCACAACTTGGAAGAAAGCAAGGCAGCTTTGAATTTAGAACACCCAACATGGGTTTATTTTTTCCCTTGCGTCGCCTCTGGCTGGGTATATAATCATTTCTGGATTCAGGAAACCCGGTGAAAAACTTATGAAAAGGCCGCAAATAATCTGTGCAGGCGTTGTTTTGATTGTTGGATTCATCTTCATCCTCCGCGCGCAAGAGGCGGCAATGCCCGTTCAAGACAGTCCAACTGCGTTGACGCCTGACAACGTGGATTGGAGTTCGGCATCAGATTTGGAAGTGATGCTTCAAGCCGTCCAATCCCTTCCGACGATTTCAGCGGCAGCCGCGCCGCAATCCGGGACATTTTGGTCTTTGCAGCATTCGCCGGCAAGCCTTGAGCCGTGGCCGGCAATGCCCGTCAACATTCGCGGCGTCCCCTTATGGCCTCTTGGCGGCAACATTTTTCTGCTGTCCGACCTGACGGTCAACTACAGCCAGCCGGTCAAATCCACGGCCACGGCCAAAACCGTCGGCGGGATGGAGGCGATGGACGTGCCGGGCATTCCGGGCGGCGGCGGCACGAACGATGACGGCGGCGGATTTTCCCCGATGATTTCCTTAAACAACGATTACGGCACGAACCTGTGGATTGCCCGATGGAGCATTGCTGCGGGCAATGTGACGGGCATCGCGTCCAACACCGTTGCCGACGTGGAGTATGACCTGATGACCAATTCTGATTTGACGGCGACCAACTGGAATGCCACCGGCATGATCATTTACGGTTCGGAGACGACCAACTGGACGGCATTGCCTTTGATGCCGGTGAATTTAACGGGCAACCTGTTTTTCCGTTTGAGGTCGGACATCAGCAGCGATGGAAGCGGGCTGCCGGATTGGTGGGAATTGGAGTATTTCGGTCATACCGGAATTGATCCCTACGCTGACCCTGACGGCGACGGCTGGAACAATTTGCAGGAATTCCAGAACGGAACTTCGCCCACCGCCTTCAACACGCCGCCCGCGCCGCAGGGGTTGACGGTCAGCTACAATGCGAACAACAACACGGCGGCTGTGAACTGGCTGCCCGCAGCGGGCAATGTGACGGGCTACACGGTGGAGGAAATTTACCAGCCATTTTCTTCCACACCCCAAACCAATTATTTCAGCGTCAGCGGCACATCGTTCACAAACAATGTGGCGTCAGATGAGCCTGATCCGTGGCAGCAGGGAAACATCCCGACGACCTTCACGGTGACGGCCAATTATGCCGGCGGCAACTCCACGGCGAGCGCGTCCGCGCCTTTGGAAACGTCCACTTTTTCCGGCGTGATTGTGCCCGGCGCGCAGGGCATCCCGCAGTTGCTGGTTTCCGCCCTGCCCGCAAATGCCGCCGCCGTCCGGCTGACGGAAATAAGTTTTGACAATCTGGACTATCATGCCCCGGCTTTTGTGACTAATTTTGACGTTCCCGTCAGCAGTTTTACCAACAACGTCAGCGCTTTGCCCAATGTAAAAACCACGGGCGTGGGGCAGTATGATGACGAACAATACTATTGGGCGGGCCAGACGGTGGGTGCGGATGGCAGTTTGGGCGCGAACACCCATTTAGGCGGGGTGTTCCTTGATTCTGCCAACAACGACTATCAAACCAACTGGATGGTGCCGCCGTTTTACGACGGGCGCGTTCAGTTGAAACAGAACCTGATCTTTCAACTGCGGGCGGCGGGAGCTTACGCCCCGTTCCAATACACCATTGTTTCCAACGGATACTACATGGGAATTTTCACCAATCCCACAAATTACGTTTATGCAGGCTTCTATGATTCCGAGATATTCGGCAACAACAGCGCCGATTATTCGCAAACCTTGAATCCAATCCGTCCATTCTTGGACAACAATTTTTATCGAAATTTTGTGTTCACGCTGGCAGATGTGGACGACACTGGCAATCTGGCAACGGGGGCAAACTTGGACGACCATGCCACTCTTGACGAGCCGGTCGAATATCAGTTTCAGGGTGATCAGACCGCCTTGCTTTCAGGCGGCAGTTCCCGCTGGCTACTTTATGATGCTTCCGCCGAGGGTGGAGATGATGATGTCGTCTCTGCTGGCATTGTCAATGAGGTTTCGGACGAAAGCGGTTATGGCACGTTATACCTGACCAACAACGCCCGCAACTGGTATGGCCTGCCGTATGTCTCGGTCAACGTGGCTTATGCAAAATATGATGACAATTACAATTATCTGGGGATTGCGACCAATGTGATTGACGCGGGCGGCTCGGCCACTTTTACCGGCAATGATTTTTACACCGTGTTTGGAAACAATTCAGCCATCTATCCCGAAACCGCGCAGCCGCAGTTCCAGACGGTGGAGTATGATTTCTGGCAGCCTTACAGCGTCAACATATACGCCTCATACCCGGACATTTACAGTCTGCCGGGCAATCCTTACTTCTCGCCCGCCAACGCCGGCCAGAATTTATTCATCACTGCCGTGGGCAGCTCCATGACCATTGCCGGTTATGCGAAGCTGTCGGTGCAAAACGGTTACTCCGGCGTGTATGGCTACCTTGGCCAATACTTTGACAAGGCTTACCAAATGACGAACGGCGTTGTGACCACCAACAGCGCGGGCGTCCTCTCGCCTTACGGGAATTTCTTCGCCACGCAACCCGGCGAGGCGGCGTTGGTGACGATGCCCGACGTGGACACCGGACAGCGTGGAACAAATATCGTGTATGCGATTTCGCTCAACACGGATGCCAACCACGATGGCACGATGGATTTGAGCTTCAATGGAACAGATGCCACATCGCAAAATTCGCCGATGGTTGCATGGGTCAACAACGGGCACATTGTGCCGGGCGCGGGCGGCAATTTGGATCAAGACGTGAATACACTAAATGAATATTCACCGGATTATTCCATCGGCAGGATCACCTGTCCGCGCGACTTGGAAAATTTCTTCCGGCTCTGGATTTACGGCTTGCCATCGCTGCCATCCTCACAGGGCTATTATGTCACGTTGTCATGCAACGCCGTTTCCGGTTCGCCCGCCATCAATCTTTATTACGCCGAAACCAACGGCGGCACGCTTTACCTGACGGACACGAACACGGCGCAAAGCCTCGTGAACGAAGGAACGCTCGGCACAATTTCGCCGAGCAGCCCGTATGTTTTCGCGCCGGACTTTTTTGACGGCACAAACAAATGCCTTATGTTTGAAGGCGCGGGCATTGGCGAAGGCCAATTCACCCTGACGATTTTTCAAGGCTCGAATATGATTGCTCAAACCTCGACCTACATTGATTTGCATGACATCAAGGATTTTTACGAACGCGCTGTGATCGCGGATAACACCAGCGGAGCAATCAGTAATTGGAGCAGCACGGTTGAAACAGTGCAAAACCAAACAGCGGCCATTTCAGTTGAAGATACAAACATCATCGTTTTTGTTCACGGTATCAATGTGGACAATTGGGATTGGCTTGATGACAGTGACACAGTATTTAAGCGGCTGTATTGGGCGGGCTATCAAGGCAAATTTGCCACGGTAGATTGGCCGTGTAATATGATCAACTACCTGACTTTTCTGACAGGTGACATAGATGATTTCAACGAAAGCGAAATCAAAGCTTACAAAGCTGGCACGGCATTAAAAGATTACTTAAGTGATTTACATACTCGCTTTCCGAGCGACCGTTTGAACCTTTTCGTGCATAGTCAGGGCAATGCCGTGGTGAGCGAAGCGATTGAACAAGGCGCGCCGTTTGATACCTATATTCTTTCGCAAGGCGCGCTTCCGGCCAGTTGCTATGACGTGAATGCGCCGACTAATTCAACATTGCTTGGGCAGGAAAGCTTCATCCATACACCTGATTGGCAGCCGATGGGTTATCATGGTGTTTATACAAATTTGACTGGAAATATCGTGAGCTTCTATAATTCAGCGGACAAAGTTTTGGGTTACTGGCTAGATGCACAAGAATTATTCAAGCCATCTGTCAGTTATTCCTACAACGGAACGAACAGCATTTATGCGCCAGTGTTTAGCTCAATCTACATAGTTACCGACCCACAGGAATCGCGCGCCAATGTTTCTCGCTCGCGCACGTTACCTATCGGAGCGCAAACAGACGTGCAAGGAGTCATAAGCTCGACGATTGACCTGAATGCACAGTTTGGATTCAATGGTTCAACTACTGATGAACACAGTGCGCAATGGACACGGCCAATCCAAACTAGCCGCCCTTATTATCAGCAAATTTTGAGAAGCTTTTTAATTCAACCAGCCCCATGAGAACTAGATTTTTATTATTGTGTGGAATTGTTTTGGCCTTCTGTGTATGGCTTTTGCTGTATCAGACTGGCAAACAACAAAAAGTTTTGGTGAATGAAAATAATCAAGCTGCTTCCAATCAGCCGAATCAATTACAGCAACCACAGCAGTCAAATGTCACGACGGAATATTTTCCAAATTCAAATTCAAATGGGATAAGCGCAGTTTCACAAGCTGTTCCAAATACCAATCATACCGCAACAGAGGAGCAACGCCGACAATTTATAGCGAATTGGCAAGCACCGATTGATTTTTATGGGCAGGTGGTAGATGAAAACACAAATCCTGTTGAAGGAGCAAGCGTGCAATTTGAATGGGATGAATCACCAACGGTAGATGTTCCTAAAACCGCTTCAAGAAAAAGCGATGTAACTGGCTTGTTTTCTTTGGAAGGAGAACGTGGACGTGTTTTGAATGTCTTGATTAGTAAAGAAGGTTACTATAGCTCAAGAAAAGACAAGACAAGTTATATGTATGCGCTTACAGATAATAAATTTTCGCCATCCGCATTAAATCCAGTGATTTTTCATCTTCTGAAAAAGGGAACTGGCGAAAATTTAATTGCTGTTAAGCAAAATTATCGAGTTCCTCGTGACGGAACACCGCTCGGAATAGACCTTACTACTGGTAAAGCCATAACTGGGGGAACTGGCAACCTCGTGGTGCAATGCTGGACGAACGATCAGGGAAAACGGTCAGGGCAAAAATACGATTGGCATTGTCTTATCACAATTCCGGGTGGTGGGCTTGTTCTTTCAGATGAAGAATTTCCCTTTTCAGCACCGGAAAATGGATATATCTCAACAAATGAAATTGTAATGCCCGCTGACTTTCCACATTGGAAAAATGATGTTGACCTTAAATTCTATTACCAGTTACCAAACGGAAATTATGGAAGAATGACATTTTCCATGATTGCAGGAGGTCAGCACTTTTGCATGATTGATTCGGTGTTAAATCCCACCGACTCGCGCAATTTAGAGCCAGTCCAATAAGGTTTATGAAATCTCCGCCTGCGCTTCACTTTTCCGCCTGCGAACCGCTGGCCGGAGCATTATGGAAGGCGATGAAATTGCACAACAATTTGCGCGCGACTTCTGCGCTGGAATCAGAAGAATTTAGCTGGCCGGCAATATCCAGCGTGGAAACAACGATCCGCCCCTTGCCGCAGGGAATGATTCCGACGGCTGTGCCCAATTCCATGGGATAACAATGCCACGCTCCGGCGACAAGTTCTTCGCCTTCGAGCAACAAACCCGAACGCGCCTTGCCGTCGCGCACGACGGCTTGATAAGGCCAATCCATCGCCGTGTTGACCGGCAAGTCCTTGAAGAGCGGGTGTTCGCGGACGAAATGAAGCCCGCCCAGCCACGCCGTGCCGATTTGGAATGAGCCGTTGAATTTTGCGGAGGTGTTGTTCGTGACAAGATTCATCCAGGTGTCCGCGCGGTCGAGGATGAACAATGTCGTGCCATCATTTTTGACGCGCTCAATGAGTTTCGCTGCGGATGGGGCGTCGGCTTCCGGCACAGCCCACAACAGTTTGCATTGTGCGTCGCCTTTGCGCTGCCAGAACTCGACGCGGACGGCAACGGCTTGGCCCGCCTCAAGCCGGATGCGCGCGCGGTTGACGGGATTGTTGCGAGTGTAAAAATCGTCGAAAAGCAGTTTGCCGTTGACCCACAAACGCGCGCCGCCGCTGCTCTCGACGGCGAAAGTGTAATCGCCCGCCGCCGGCGGCAAAATTGTGCCGTCCCACCGCACGCCGTAATTTTCCGTGAAGCTCGACTGTTGATCCGGCGCGGCGCCGTCGGGAACGAAATAATCCACCGTCGGATACGTGCGCTCGTGGATTTTGTTTTGAAATCGTTCGTCACTGTAAAATGTCGCGGCCAAAGCGGATTCAAAACGGTCGGCGGGAATCTCCACGGTTTCACCTTCACCCGGCGGACGCGTGACCACAACCCAATCCAGTGGACCGAGGTCGTCCCGATAAGATTCAACTTTCAACCCTTTTTCTCTTTGAAGAAAATTGCGGACGTTTGACCCGTTTTCCCACGTCGCGCCTTTGCCGCCCAACTTTTCACTCTTCCAATCAACGGCAAGAACTTCGTCATGGCCTGTCGCAACTGCCTGTCCTTGTTCGTTCAATAAACTTGCTTCAATGCGAAAAATTCCCGTTGCGCCGGCAATGGGCGCTTCAATTCCGGCCTTGAGCAATTCGCCATAAACATCGCCGCCGGTGAGCGCGACGGGAAAGCTCTGCGAAGACATTTCCCGGCCAGCCGGATTTTTCACGGAAATTTCCAGCGTGTGCGGCCCGCGCAAATTTTTTTCATTGATGACGTAAAAATCAACCGTCACTTTGCCGGGAATTTGCGCGAACTGGCTCCGCGTCTTCACCGCCACATAAAGCGGCTGGTTGTAATAGGCCATGATTGCCGGATCGGCTTTCGGGTTTCGGAAGCAATCCACGATGCCGGAGTGATCATCAATAATTTCAGACTCCCAGCCGTTGACCGCGTAGCCGTCCGTCGCGTCGTTGATGCGAATCGTCTCAATCTTGCGGCCCTGGTGATAAAGCGAAACCGCGCCCATCGAAGTCGTGAGCGCGTCAACGGTCGGAAACGCGGCGCGCAGATTTTTGCGCGTGAGAAAATCGTCGAACTGCCGATACCAGTCCAGATACACGGGGCCGTCCCAGCCTTTGTATGGCGCGGCGGCGAGTTCAGCCTTGATTTTTTCAAGACGCGGCGGCGACGAAATCGCGCCTTCTTCGCCCCAATAAACAATTTCGCTCCGGTTCGTCGTGCGGTTGTAGTATTTGTCCGGCGACTGGTAAATATTTTGCCGCCAGACTTCCGGGCCGCCCGCGTGGTGATTGTCGAACCAGCCGTGAAAATAAAGCGTGTTGTCGAACGGCCTCATGTGCATTTTCGGCAATTCATCGTCATCCGCCTTCAATGCCCACGCGGATGTGTGCGTGATGGTGCGGCTGGGATCGAGCGCGTGGGCGTCGCGCATATCGCGGATGTGTCCGTCCAAAACCGCCTTGTCTTTGCTTGCGCCGCCGGAATCCCACGCCTCGTTGATCATGTTGTAAATCACGAGCGACGGATGGCTGCGGTCGCGTTTGACCATGCGCAGCAATTTTTCCCGCGCGAGCGCCTGGGCGAACGGCGTTTTGTCCCCGTTGACGTATGCGCCCGGCTCTTCGTAATACAACAAGCCAAGTTTGTCGGCGTCATCCAACACTTCGGGCTGGCCGATGCAGCGATGAAAATTCAGCATATTCAAGCCGAGCGCCTTCGCCGACTCGATTTGTTTTTCGGCAAGTTCCGGCGTTGGAAAAATTCCGTTGACCGGCCAGAAACCCCAACTGATGGACGTGCGCAAAACAATCCGCCTGCCGTTGAGCCGGAACATCGCGTCGCTGCCAAAACCTTCGGGCGCAAACCAGCGAAAACCGAAAGTTTGCCGCGCGTAATCCATCCGCGCCTGACCTTTGTCGAGATCAACCTCGCAAACGTAAAGATTTGGATGTTCCAAGTCCCAAAGTTTGACCGGGCCGCGCGGGGAGACTTGAAAAGTCACCGTGTTGTCGCCCGGCTTAAGTTGCACATTCTTCAGTTCGGAGTGAAACGTCAGCGGCGTCAGATAATCCACAAGCCCGCCAGATTTCAGCAACTCGTTCAAACGATCAACGTCAGATTTGTCCGTGACAGTGATTTGCACATCGCGCTGGACGATTTTGTCCGTGGAATTTTTCACCGTGGCAATCACATTTACATTCGTGATGGCCGGAGTGTTTTGGACGTAAATGTCATCTACAAAAACAGAGTCGCTTGACACGAGCCGCACGCGGCCGGTGATGCCGCCAAAACCGTGGCTCATGGGAATCGTGTTTGTGCCCCACATGAACGGCGCGCTGTCGCGCCAGTCGAAGTTGCCGCCGGGATCGGTCACGCGCACGGCCAGTTCGCATTCCTCGCCCGGCTTGACTGCGCCGGTGATGTCCACGTCGAACGGCGTGTTGCCGACGACATCGTAGCCGACGAGTTTCCAGTTCACGAAAATTTCCGCGCGCAATCGCACCGCGTCGAAATGCAAAATGAGCCGGCGCGGTGAACCGGCTTCGGGAATTTTGAATGTGCGCGTCCACCAGCTCACGCCTTTGATGTCGCCGGCCGGGCCGTTGCCCGGATGCAGATATTCCTCGACCGTGCCGGGAACAGAAACGTCTTTCGCGGAATTCAAAACGTCCCATCCGCCCGTCGGCGGATTCACGGGGAGTCTGGCAACGTCAACCGGCGGAAGAAATAATCCGTCATTTTCCCATTTTGCATTTTTGTCCAGCCACAACTTCCAGCCGGAGCCGGACAAGTCCGTTTCGACGCGCGGCTGGCTGGCGCAAACCGGCATGGCGAGCAATGTCAACCCGGCCATGAGTGCAGGGAAAAAATTTCGGGGCGTCAGCATGGTTAAAAAATCAGCGAGTGATCGTGATTTGCGCGTTGGTGCAGGACAATTGGTTCACGCCTTCCGGCGTGATGATTTTGGAATTCACGAGCCGGACGTTCTGCGCATTATAATTGCCGAATGGATTGCCGGCAATGATATTCACGTTTTGCAACAGACATTGGAGATCCGGCGCATCGGCGCAATGCCTTCAAACCGCCATTCAATTTTGTGGGACTATGCACATGACAAACAATGAGATGAAACTGGTAGGGCGGGCAGTCCTCTGCCCGCCGAACGCGTGGATTTACAACCGGCGGCGCGCACAGAGTGACGCGCCCTACCCAGATTGTTTGTCATGTGCATAGTTCCACAACTTTGAAGAACGCATCTTGACACCCGTTCCATGTTGAATTAAAAAGAAACATCCAGAAAATGGAATCCCCGCTCCAAATCCTGCACTTGGAGGATAATCCGAGTGACGCCGCACTGGTTCAATCCACATTGGAAACCGGCGGCATCAGTTGCGCCATCTCCTGGGTTCAAAACCGCGATGATTTTCTGGCGGCGCTTGAACACGGCGGCATTGACTTGATCCTTTCGGATTTTTCGCTGCCCATGTTTGACGGGCTGTCTGCGGCAAAAATCGCGCGCGCCAAATATCCGTCCATACCTTTGATCATCGTGTCCGGGACGCTGGGCGAGGAACAGGCCATTGATTCGCTCAAGAGCGGCGCGACGGATTATATCCTGAAGGAACGCCTCGCCCGGCTCGTCCCCGCAGTGCGCCGCGCCATGCAGGAAGTCAAGGAACGGGACGAACGCCAGCAGGTCGAGAAGATGATCCGCAACGAGCGTAATTTTTCGGAAGCCGGCCTGAACAGCCTGCCGGGCATTTTTTACCTGTATGACCGGGCGGGGAATTTTCTGCGCTGGAACCGGAATTTTGAACGCGTCTCCGGCTACGCCACCGAAGAGATCGCCCGCATGAAGCCGCTTGATTTTTTTGGCGAGGACGAGCGCGACTACATCGCCAAAAAGGTCGAGGAAGTTTTCACGGAAGGCGCCGCGAATGCCGAGGCGCATTTCACCGCCAAGGATGGCACGCGCACGCCTTATTATTTCACCGGAAATAAAATTCAAATTGACGGCAAGCCGTGCCTGATCGGCACCGGCATGGATATTTCCGAGCGCAAGAAGCTGGAACGGCAGTTTATAGAAGCCCAAAAAACGGAAGTGATCGGCCAGCTCGCCGGCGGAATAGCCCATGATTTCAACAACATCCTGGGCGTCATCATCGGCTACAGCGATCTGGTGGTCGCAGAACTCAATCCCGACGGGCCGGCGCCCAAATACATCGAGGAGATCCGGCACGCGGCGGAACGCGCAACCGCATTGACGCGGCAACTCCTCGTCTTCAGCCGCAAGCAAACGGTGCAACCGTCCGTCCTCGACCTCAATGAAGTTGTGAAAGACCTGGACAAAATGCTGCGGCGGCTCATTGACGAACACATCGAACTGACGATTGTTCCCGGCGAAAAAATCGGGCGGATCAAGGCCGATTCCGGCTACATCGGGCAAGTGCTGATGAATCTGGTCGTCAACGCCCGCGACGCCATGCCCAACGGCGGCAAGCTTTCCATCGCAACCAGCAATGTCACACTCGATGAAAATTACGCGCACACGCACACGAACGCAATCCCCGGCGACTATGTGATGTTGAACGTCAGCGACACGGGAACGGGCATGACCGACGAAGTCAAAGCACGGATGTTCGAAGCGTTTTTCACGACGAAGCCCAAGGGCAAAGGCACGGGACTGGGACTGGCGACCTGCAAGACCATCGTCCAGCAATCCGGCGGTCACATGGACGTCTACAGTGAGCTTGGCAAAGGCACGACCTTCAAGATTTATTTTCCAAGCGTTGAACAACCCGTGGACGTCCCGGCAAAAACCGTCGAGACGAGTCCGCTCCCGCGCGGCACGGAAACATTGCTGCTCGTGGAAGACGACCCGTCCGTGCGTCACCTGGCCTGCAATATTTTGGAAGCGCAGGGCTACAACGTGCTGCGCGCGAACAACGGCCAGGAAGGATTGCGCGTGGCGCGCGAGTGCAAAGGAGCAACGCTCCGGCTCGTCATCACCGACGTCATCATGCCGCTGATGAGCGGCAAAGTGATGGCCGAGTGGCTCAAGACCACGTATCCCGATCTCAAAATCCTATTCACGTCGGGTTACACGGACGACGCCATCGCCCACCACGGCGTGCTGGATGCGGGAGTCAAGTTCCTGTCCAAACCCTACAATCCCGCAACCCTCGCCCGCAAAGTGCGCGAAATGCTGGATGACAAAACCGACACCCGCATCTTACGGAAACAAGGCGCGACAATGGATCAAAGCCGATGACTCTCCCGCAAATCAACCGCTGGTCCCGGCGCGTGTGGCTGGCGGGGGCGTTGTCCCTTTATTTTTTGCTCGCTGACCACGGGTTTGCCCTCGATCCAAGCAGGGATATTTTGGAATATAATTGCCAGACTTGGAGCCGGCAGAACGGCCTTCCGGCCAACGGCATCAACGCCATCACCCAGACCAAAGACGGCTATCTCTGGCTGGGCACGGCGGTGGGGCTGGTTCGTTTTGACGGGATCGAATTCAAGCTGCTTGACCTGGCCAATGTGCCGCAGATTCGGAACACCATCGTTACGAGTCTGGCGAGCGCGAAAGACGGCGGCCTGTGGGTCGGGCTGGAAAACAACGCCTTCGGTTTTTATGACGGGCAATCTTTTTCGTTCCGGGGAAAGGCCGCTTATGGAAAAGTGAACATGAACGTCCGGACCATCCTCGAAGGCAAAGACGGGACGATCTGGCTTGCGGCCGAGCGCATGGCGGCCAGATTGACTCGGTCCGGCAGTTATGAAGAGGTGTTGGGTTCGTCCTCCAATTATACTTTCAATGTCACATGCGGTTACGAAGATTCCAAAGGACGGCTCTGGTTTGGCACGGCCAACGCCGGAGTTTATTACTGGCAGGCTGGAAAAATCACAAAACTGCCCGGACCCATCCTGGATGAAACAGTTGACTGCGTGGTGGAAGATTTGAAAGGGCAGATTTGGATCGGCACGGGAGCGCAATTGTATTGTTACGATTCAAATCTTCAGAGAAAGGAAATTCCCCCATTGACGACGGAGATTCATGCCTTGCTGGTGGATCGGCATGGCGTCTTGTGGATTGGAACCACCGGCTATGGACTTGTGCGTTATCAGGATGGGCAATATAGCTACTTTCGGAAAACTGATGGATTGACGAGCGATTATGTGAATTCCCTTGCCGAAGACCGCGAAGGCAGTTTGTGGATCGGGACACGCGATGGATTGAGCCAGCTAACGGACGTGAAATTTCCCACTCACCAAGCCGCCGAAGATCCCACTGTCAAAGACGTTCTGGCTGTGAGCGCCTCGCACACGGGAGGTGTCTGGATGGGCAGCAGCGCCGGACTTACTTACTTTGATGGCAACAAGCCCAAGACTTACGGTTTGGAATCCGGTTTGACCAACCACTACATCAAGCGTGTGTTTGAAGCTCGCAACGGAGATGTTTATCTCGTCAGCGGCGCTAGGACGCTCGTGGTTTTTTCGGGAGAAAAAGTAGTCGCCTCATATTTAGCTCCCAGCCTGGTGGTGGGTCTGGCGGAGGATGCGCATGGCGTCGTTGCGTCCGTCGGACCTGATCTATATCGCGTGGGAACAAATTACTTCACGCCTTACATTTTTACCAACGACCAGCCCACACTGGCATGGGTTCTCAATCTGGCGTCTGGACACGACGGAGAGATTTGGGTGGCCTGCGGCGCGGGAATTTTTCGCGTCAAAGACGGCGCTTTTAAGCAATGGTCGGCGGAGGCTCCAATCTCGTCGGTCGTGCAATGGGTTTGCGAAGACAGCGACGGCATTGTCTGGGGAGCGCAGTTGACAGGAATCGTCCGGCTCAAAGACAACCAGCTCCGGTATATCAGCCGCAAGGACGGCCTGTTCGACAATAATATTTTTTCCATCGTCCCTGACGACTTCGGCAATCTTTGGGTGGATTCCGGTCGCGGTATTTTTCGCGTGAGCCGGAAAAACATGAACGACTTTGCTGATGGAAAAACCAATCATGTCGAATGCGTGGCCTATGATGGCCCCGAATCGGTGAAGCCGTCGGACAAAACCACACAGGAACACGTTGCGTGCAAGACGTTGGACGGACGGATTTGGTTCCCGAGCGCCAATGGAGTGGTGGAGATTGATCCCGCGCATATTCCGGTCAACCAAATCGCGCCGCCGGTTGACATAGAAGACATCCGTGCCAACGGCATTGAGTTCGACGCAGACAAAGACGTATCCGTGCCGCCCGGCCACGGAGAATTGGAATTTCATTTCACCGCGTTAAGTTTTATCGCGCCGCATAAAATACAGTTCCGCTACCAGTTGGAAGGTTACGACAAAGGCTGGGTGGACGCGGGCGACCGGCGCCTGGCTTTTTACACCAATCTTAAGCCGGGCCGCTACACCTTTCGCGTCATCGCCGCCAACGCCGATGGCGTCTGGAATGAAACTGGTGACGCCCTCAAAATTGAATTGCAACCATTTTATTACCAGACGGTCTGGTTCCGTTTGCTCTGCGGCGGGCTGGCGCTGGCCGTTCTTGTCGGCCTTTATTTACAGCGCGTCAGGCATCTGAAACTTAAACAGCGGGTGCTGCAAAAAAACCGCGACCTTCTGGAGGCTGAAGTTCTGAACCGGACGCGGGAACTGGCTGATTCAAAGGCGCTCTACCATTCGCTCGTTGAGCAGTTGCCCACCGGTGTTTTTCGCAAGGACAAGGATGGCCGCTATGTTTTCGCCAATGCTTCGTTCTGTCAGACCTTGGGATTAACGGTTGATCAAATTACCGGCAGGCTGCCCTCCGAATTGATGACGCAGACGGCGGCGAGGCAACACAGCCCGAACGCCGTCAAGCTTGGAAGTCAGGGAATGAGCCACCACAAGACGATCATGGCGACGGGACGGCAAATCGAAGTGGAGGACGTGTATTTCGACGCGAAGGGCAGGCCGCGCCATTATCACACCGTCAAGTCGGCGGTGTTTGGCTCTGAAGGACAGATCATCGGCACGCAGGGAATCTTGTTTGACATCACGGAGAGCAAGTCGGCGGCAGAAGCGCTGCGCGAATCGGAGGCGCTTTATCTTTCACTGGTTGATCAAATGCCCGCCGGTGTTTTCCGCAAGGACGCGGAAGGACGCTATGTTTTCGTGAATTCCTGGTTTTGCCAGATCAAAGGCATGAAGCCGGATCAAATCCTGGGCAAGACTCCCAAGGAACTTGCAGCCAGCGAACTGGCCGGTCAGAACGCAAAGTATTTGGAAACTGTGAAAGAAACTCGTCTGGCGGTTCAGGGCCTGAACCACCATGAATTGATAATGAAAACCGGCGAGAGAATCGAGGTGGAAGAAGAATATCCCGGCGCGGATGGCAAAATGTTGCATTTGCATGTTGTGAAATCGCCGGTGTTTGACTCGGATGGAAGAATCATAGGCACGCAGGGAATGCTTTTTGATGTTTCAGGCCGCAGGCAGGCGGAAGCGGAACTTTCCCACGAGCGCGATTTGTTGCGGGCGCTGCTGGATAATTCACTGGATCACATCTATTTCAAGGACACGCAATCCCGCTTTATCAAATCCAGCAAATCCCAAGCCATGCAATTTGACGCGGATTCTTCGGATAAATTGGTGGGCAAGACCGATTTTGATTTCTTCACGGAAGAACACGCGCGTCCCGCCTTTGAGGACGAGCAGGAAATCATCCGCACCGGCCAGCCGATGATCGGCAAGGTGGAAAAAGAGATTTTGAAAAACGGGCGGGAATCCTGGGCGCTCACAAGCAAAATGCCGCTGCGCAACAAAGACGGCCAGATCATCGGCACGTTCGGCATCTCCAAAGACATCACCGACATCAAGGAAGCCGAAAATATGCTGCGGGAAAGCGAAGAACGCTTCTATGGTGCGTTCGAATATGCGCCCATTGGCGTGGCTTTGGTTTCGCCCGACGGACACTGGCTCAAAGTCAACCGGGAGGTCTGCAATTTGGTCGGTTACTCCGAAGCCGAATTGCTCACCCGCACGTTTCAGGACATGACCCATCCCGACGATCTCGCAGCCGATCTGGAGAATGTGCGCCGGCTGCTCGCCGGAGAAATCCGTTCCTACCAGATGGAGAAACGCTATATTCATGTGAGCGGACATTTCGTCACGGTTTTGTTAAATGTTTCACTCGTCCGCGATGGCCGGGGCCGGCCGCGTTATTTTATCTCCCAGATTCAAGACATCACCGAGCGCAAACGGCTTGAGGCCCAATTGTTTCAATCGCAGAAAATGGAAACCGTCGGCAAACTGGCCGGCGGCATCGCGCACGAGTTCAACAGCATCCTGACGGCCATCATCGGCCAAAGCGAATTACTGCTGGATGATCTGCCCGCCGGGAGTCCGCTGGCCAAAAACGCGACCGAAATCAGCAAGGCTGCGGATCGCGCCGCCACGCTGACCCGGCAGCTTCTGGCTTATGGCCGCAGGCAATTTCTGCAGCCCGAAATCCTTGATCTAAACCGTGTCATCGCGAGCATGGACGGAATGTTTTACCATCTCATGGGTGGTGCCGTGGATATGCAGATCATTCCCGCCCGTGGCCTGCGGGCGGTGAAGGTGGATGCCGGGCAAATTGAGCAAGTCATAATGAACATGGTCATCAACGCGCGCGATGCCATGCCCAACGGCGGCAAACTCACGTTGGAAACCACGAATGTCTCATTCGATCAGGAAAGCGCGGGTCATTATCCAGATTTGAAACCGGGCGAGTATGTGATGCTGGCGATCACGGACACCGGCGCGGGCATGAGCGAAGCCGTCAAGGCGCGGTTGTTCGAGCCGTTTTTTACAACCAAGGACGTTGGCCAGGGAACAGGTTTGGGATTGTCCACCTGTTACGGCATCGTCAAGCAAAGCGGCGGTCATATCAGCGTCTATAGCGAACCCGGACGCGGAACGACTTTCAAAATTTATCTGCCGCAAGTTGAGCATCAGCCGAAAATTCCCGTCCAGCGCCTTGAACCTCCCGATTTGCCGCGCGGAACGGAAACCATTCTGCTGGTCGAGGACGATCCATCGTTGCGCGAAATGGCAAGCTCGTTGCTGGAGCGCCTGGGTTACACGGTGTTGGCCGCAGCCAATGGCATCGAAGCCTTGAGCTTGAAACAGCAGCGCGACACCGGGCACATTGACCTGCTGTTCACCGACGTCGTCATGCCGCACATGAGCGGCAAGGAACTGGCCGACCGCGTGCGGGCGTTGTATCCGCACACGAAGATTCTTTTCACCTCCGCCTACAGCGGAAATGCCATCGTCCACCAAGGCGTGCTGGACAAAGGCGTGGCGCTGCTGCAAAAACCATTCACACCGTCCGCGCTGGCGCACAAAGTGCGGGTGGTTTTGGACCAGCCGCCCGCGCCAAAACCGGACGCCGCGTAAAAAACTTCGGCTTCACGGAAATCCTGCATGGCCTTGCCTCAAATTGGCGGCCAAGCGTCTGGTGACTGTGTGTTGTCACAGCTCACACGCTCACACTTTGGTAGTCCACAAAACCGAGACAAGGCCAGTCCGTGTCCTGAAATAGATTTCATCGTCCTTCATTCATAATTCTGTATTCTTTGAAGTTGTCCCCTGCCCTTTTTCGCGGCAAGCTGTGTGCGTAATGCAGCAAGTGAACCTCGGCATCATCGGCGGCGGAACTGTTGGCGGCGGCGTGTTTGACGCGCTCCGGCGGAATGGGAATTTGCTGTCCTCGCGCATCGGCGTAAAAATTCACGTTGAAAAAATCGCCGTCCATTCTGTAAAAAAAAATCGCGCGACAAAAATTCCAAAAAAGCTGCTCACGGAAAATTGGCGCGAAGTCATTGATGATCCAAAAATCCAGATCGTCGCCGAACTTGTCGGTGGCACGACCATTGCGCGCGAAATCGTTCTCGCCGCGTTGAAAGCTGGAAAACCAGTTGTCACGGCGAACAAGGCGCTGCTTTCCGCGCACGGCGAGGAACTTTTTGCTGCGGCAAAAAAATACGGCGTGAATCTTTATTACGAAGCCAGCGTCTGCGGCGGCATTCCCATCATCAAATCGTTGCGCGAAGGCTTTGTCGGCAACCGCATCAACGCGCTTTACGGCATCGTTAACGGCACCTGCAATTACATCCTCACGCGCATGAAGCTCGAAGGCGCGGACTTCGGCGCTGTTCTCGCCGACGCCCAACACCTTGGCTACGCCGAGACGCCGCCCGACCTCGACATTGACGGCCACGACGCCGCGCACAAGATCGGAATCCTTGCGTCACTCGCACACGGCTTTTGGGTCAATCCAAAAAAAATCCACGTCGAAGGCATCCGCCATGTCAGCGCGCTCGACATCAAATTCGCGGGCGACCTCGGTTACACCATTAAATTGCTCGGCATCGTCAAAAAAATTGATGGCGCGTGCCGCGTGCAGGTTTCAGTTTATCCAACTTTGATCCCGAACGCCCACGTTCTCGCGAGCGTCAATTATGCGTTCAACGCCGTCTTTGTTCGCGGCGACGTTGTCGGCGATTCGCTCTTTTACGGACGCGGCGCGGGCAAGGACGCCACGGCCAGCGCGGTCTTGAGCGATCTGGCTGATGCCGCGCTTGATTTGAAATTTGCCAACAAACATCGCCTGCCGCCGTTCGTGCCGCACGAATGTTCCGGCGCGGTCGTGCCGATCGGAGACGTCGTCTCGCAGTATTTTGTCCGACTCAATGTCATTGATCGTCCCGGCACGCTCGCAAAAATCGCGGCGATTTTCGGCGCGGCGAAAATCGGCATCTCGTCCGTGATCCAGCCCGAAGGCCACGAAGGCGAAGGAGTGCCGCTGATTTTCATGCTGCACTACGCGACCAACGGCGCGGTGAGCGGCGCGTTGAAAAAAATCGGCAAGCTGCCCGTCATTAAAAGCAAACCGGTGATGATTCGGGTGGAAAATTTTGAGTGAATCAATTATTCTATTTCCATGAGCACGGTTGCCGAAATTACAAATACCTTGTCCGATTTGAGCACGGTAGAATTGCAACAAATCGAACGCGCGCTGATCAGCATTTATCGCCAGCGCAAAAGCGGAATTATTTTTGACGACAGCTACGGCGTTTGGACGGAAGGCGACCAGGTTGCCGTGGCCGACCAGTCTTTCATGCTGATGGAAGAAGCCGAGAAAAAAAGTCCAAAGACGCGCAAGAAATGAAACTGCCACGGCGCGGAGAAATCTGGCTTTGTGATCTGGGCATGGTGGCGAAAGTGCGTCCGGTTTTGATCTTAAACGTTCCATTTGGCGACCATGATTACGCACTGTTTCACATCGTTCCGCACACAACCGCCGTTCGTGACTCGCAATTTGAAGTCGCTGCGATAATTCCATTTTTAGAGCTCGGAGTTTTTAACATTCAAGGTTCGCAGTCCATTCCGCGCGCCAACTTACTCCGGCAGATGGGAACTTTGACCCATGCTCAATTGGCGCAAGTCGAAGAATCATTTCGACGCTGGCTTCAACTCTAAAATTTCATGTCCGCCATTTTATTTCATTCCACCAACGGCCAATCGCCCGCAGTGAGTCTGCGCGAAGCGATGCTCGCCGGCCAGGCGCCGGATCGCGGGCTTTATTTTCCCGAAAAATTTCCGCAGCTCACGTCCGATGAAATTTCCGCGTTCGCGAAATTGCCGTATCACGAAATCGCCTTTCGCGTCCTGTCAAAATATACGGACGGCATCATTCCGTCCGACGTGCTCGCCGCGATTTGCCGCGACGCCTACAACTTTGAAATTCCGCTCGAAAAAGTTTATGACCGCGTGGTCGTGATGCGGCTGGATCAAGGACCGACCGCGTCGTTCAAGGATTTTGCCGCGCAGATGATGGCGCGACTTCTCGGAAGATTTTTGCAGGAAGATGGCAAGCAACTGACGATTCTCACCGCAACGAGTGGCGACACGGGCGCGGCGGTGGCACACGCGTTCCACAATGTTCCAGGCATTCGCGTCATCGTGCTGTTTCCGATTGATGAAGTCAGCTTGAGCCAGCGCAAGCTGATGACCACGCTGACCGGCAACGTCCGCACCGTGGCGATTGACGGCAAGTTCGACGACTGCCAGGCGATGGTGAAGCAAGCCTTCGCCGATCCCGCACTGAAACATATTCCGTTGTCATCTGCAAATTCCATCAATATCGGACGCCTGCTGCCGCAGAGCGTTTATTATTTTTACGCCGCGTCGCGACTGGCGAAACCGGGCGAGCCGATTGTGTTTTCCGTGCCGAGCGGAAATTTTGGCGACATGATGGGCGCGGTTGTCGCGCGGCAAATGGGTTTGCCGGTGAAAAAAATCATCGCGTCGGTGAATGACAACGACGCATTTCCGAAATTTCTCGCCAGCGGTCATTACGGAAAAATTTCACCGTCGCGCAATTCCGTTTCCAACGCGATGAACGTCGGGCATCCGAGCAATCTCGCGCGGCTCGTGGCCGTTTATGGCGGGCAAATGGATGAAACCGGAAAAATCCACAAGCAGCCCGACCTCGCCGCGATGCGCCGCGATTTGTTTTCCAGTTCCATCTCCGACCAGCGCACGCGCGAGACGATCCGCGAAGTCTGGAACAAATACGGATTGCTGCTCGAAGCGCACGGCGCGGTCGCGTGGCGCGGCTTTGAAGACTGGCTGGCCACCGAACCGCTCAACGGTCTGCCCGCTGTGATTCTCGAAACCGCAAACCCGGCGAAGTTCCCGGAAGAAATTGAAAAGACCATCGGCTTTGCGCCCGACGTTCCGCCCACGATGACCGCCGCAATCAAATTGCCGGAAGATTTTGACCGCATGGGCGCGGATTATGGGAAGTTCAGAAATTATTTAATTGAAGAACACCAGAACCGTTGATTTACAGATGCCCGGCAGAAAGCAAAATCAAAAAACAGTTGAATTCGCCAGTCGTTTCAGCGGGCGCTGAACATCTTGTGGGGAAACTTTCCGCCAGTTTAATTTTTCTTCGGCTGTCCCGACGGGGCTTTTCCAGATTTGCCGAACAACGCTTTGTCCACGGAAAATTTTCCGCCGCCGGCAATCAAAAGCGCGGCGGAGCCGGCCAGATAAATGAACGCCAATTCGCCACTTTTCGGCCCGCTCATGGCCTGCTTGTGAAACAGGAAAAATGCGACGCTAAAATCAATGACGAGCGTCAGCGCGGCAAAACGTGTCAGCAGGCCGATTGCCAGCAACGCGGCGCCGACGACTTCGGCAAACAGAACCAGCGCAAAGCTTGGCGTTGGGCCGATATGCAGCGGGTCGAAAAACTTTGGGGCCATCTCGCTGAAATGGTTGAGCTTGTCAAGGCCGTGATGCAGCAGCAACGTCAGTCCGAGCCACAGTCGCAGCACGAGCAGGCCAAAACCGGTGAGCGCCGAGTCGTTTCCGGGAGCGAATAATTTTTTGATCATAAAAGTTTGCAGTTGGAGTCCGCCAAGATTAAAGGAAAATCAGTTCAAATCAAAAAACAAAATTTGCGACGGGGATTTTGCCGTGAGTGAAATCCGTTTTTCGCCGCTAAATGCAAGCGCGTCACCGGATTTTAATTTCAAATTGTCCAATTCAATTTCTCCCTCGGCCACATGAAGCCAGCCGTGCCGGTTGGGTTTGAAGTCGTGGCTGATTTTGTCGCCGCGATTCAATTTGCCGACAAACAAATCCGCGTCTTGATTGATGGCAATCGAGCCGTCGCGTCCGCTTTTGGAAGCGGCCAGATGCAATTTTCCGCTTTCAGCTTTCGCGAAAGATTTTTCGGCGTAATTCGGCTTCGCGCCTTTTTTGTCCGGCAAAATCCAGATTTGCAACAAGTGAACCGGCTCTTTGTCGGACGGATTGAATTCGCTGTGCGTCACGCCGGTTCCGGCGGCCATGTATTGGACTTCGCCGGGACGGATGGTTCGACCGTTGCCCATCGAATCCTTGTGTTCCAGCGCGCCGCTCAAAATGTAAGTGATGATTTCCATGTCGCGATGCGGATGCGCGCCAAAACCTTGGCCGGGCGCGACAATATCGTCGTTGATAACGCGCAAACTGCGAAAGCCCATGTGTTGCGGATCGTAATAATCAGCAAACGAAAAAGTAAAATGTGAATCGAGCCAGCCATGATTGACGTGGCCGCGCTCTTCGGATTTGCGGATTGTGATCATAAATTTTTTAGTTCAGATTTTTCGGATCAATTCCGACGCTTCAAAACGGACTTTCGGCGCACTGGCGTATTTATCTTTTTCCGAGCGATAACCGAGCGCGCAATTCACGACCGCCGAGTAGCCGCTATTTTCCAAATCCAGCACGCGGTCATATTCAGCAGGCACAAAACCTTCCATCGGGCATGCGTCCACGCCAAGCATCGCCGCGCACGTCATCAGATTTCCAAGCGCGATGTAAGTCTGTCGCGTCGCCCATTCGTGCGCGACGCTGCTGCGCAAACCATGCACCACGTCGCCGATCATTGAGCCGCGGTAAAGGCTCAGCGATTCAACCGTCACTTTTCGGACTTCGGCGATGTGCTGAATCCAATGATCCACGTCTGCCTCGGTCAATTTCGTGCGCGCGGTGAAAACAACGTAATGCGAACACTGCACCACCTGCTTTTGCTTCCACGAATGCGGCAGCAATTCCGCGCGTTTCTCCGCGCCGGTCATCACGATGAATTTATACGGCTGCAAACCGTAGGAAGTCGGCGTGAGGATCAGCGCGCGTTCCAAAGTTTCCCAAACGTTGCCGGGAATTTTTTTTGTTTCGTCAAAAATTTTCGTGGCATAGCGCCAGTTCAAGGCCTTCAGCAAATGTTCGTTGGAGATTCGATTCATAGTGACCGTCCTCGGTCGCGCTGAAAAATGGCACAAAGGTTTCGCAAATGCAAATTTTCGCGCCCTTGGAAAAATTATTGCCATCGTGAATTGGCGCGCTTCCTCCGGGCCGTTTGATTCCTGCGCTTTTCTATTTGCCGCGATTGCAATAGAATTTCGCCGTGACCAATTCATCGCGACTCCGCGTCCGCCGCGCCACTGTTGACGATTTGCCCGCGCTCAAATCGCTGTGGCAATCCATGCGCCTGTCACCGGATGATTTGGAAAAACGCCTGACCGAGTTTCAAGTCGTGGAAAATTCCGACGGTGAAGTTGTCGGCGCGATTGGAATCCAATTTTCCAAGCAGCACGCCTTGCTCCACAGCGAAGGTTATTCCGATTTCGGCGTCGCCGATTCCGCGCGGCAATTATTCTGGGAACGAATCCAAACCCTTGCTTCAAATTTCGGCGTTTTTCGGATTTGGACGCAGGAACGCTCGCCGTTCTGGAAAAGTTTCGGCTTTCAACCGCCGACCGCCGAGATTCTCGCGCGCCTGCCCGCCGAATGGAAAAATGAATTCGACGGCGGCTGGCTCACGTTTCAACTGAAGAATGAAGAAGTCATCGCCGTCGCATTGGAAAAAGAATTCGCGCCGTTCATGGCCGGAGAAAAAAGCGAGACGCAGAAAATTTCAGAAAAAGCAAAAACGATAAACACCGTCATCACCATCGCCGGTTTTGCCATCGGCATTCTGTGCATCGGCATCGCGATCTACCTTTTCGTTCACCGGCAGCCGTTTTCGCGATGATTTGTGGCAGCGGACGTGAGTCCGCTCATTCTTTTGGAGAAAATTAGAGCCAACTCACGTTGGCTGCTACTTTTCAAAATACCACCGGCAAATTAAATTCATCCGCATGATACGAACTCCGCACCATCGGCCCGCTCGCGACATGAACAAATCCCATTTCCTCGGCGGCGATTTTGTATTCCGCAAATTTCTCCGGCGTCACAAATTCAACGACCGGCAAATGTTTTAACGTCGGCTGCAAATACTGGCCGAGCGTGAGCAAATCACAACTTGACGCGCGTAAATCCCGCATCGCTTGAAACAATTCTTCTTCCGTTTCGCCCAAACCCAACATCACGCCTGACTTCGTGTAAATCGTGTCGCCGCGTTTTTCCTTAACTTTTTTCAAAACGCTCAAACTGCGGTCATAAGTTGCGCGATGACGCACACTCGGCGTCAATCGCCGCACGGTTTCAAGATTGTGGTTATAAATATGCGGATTCGCCGCGAGGACATTTTCAATCGCCACATCATTGTCCAAAAAATCTGGCACGAGCACTTCAATGACAATTCCCGGATTCAGTTCGCGCACTTTTTCAATCGTCTGGCGGAAATGTTCCGCGCCGCCGTCCTTCAAATCATCGCGCGCCACCGCCGTGATGACGACGTGCTTCAATTTCATCCGCCGCGTCGCCTCGGCCACACGCGCCGGTTCATCGGCTTCGAGCGCGAGCGGCTTGGCCGTGCTGACCGCGCAAAAGCCGCACGCGCGCGTGCAGCGGTCGCCCGCGATCATGAACGTCGCCGTGCCTTTGCTCCAGCATTCCCAATGGTTCGGGCACTTGGCGCTTTCGCAGACCGTGTGCAGCTTCAACTCGTCGAGCAGTCCGCGCGTGCGCGCGAAACTGTCCGACGTGGGCAGCGTGATGCGCAGCCATTCCGGCAGACGCGGGCGCGGTTTCAATTCAGTCGCAGTCATTCAATTCAATTTTTCTTTAGCCACGGATGAAACACAGATTAAACACGGACAGATAATAACAGGTTGCGCGAAGGCCGCAAAGAAACGCGAAGTAAAATTCTCCTTCGCAACCTTCGTGTTCTTCGCGCGACATAAATCCGTGTTCAATCCGTGTTTTATCCGTGGCTAAAATTCTTCTCCCAAAACGCCGCCAATTCTTCCGGGCCGAAATCCGCCAGCACTTGGCCATCCACTTCCAGCACCGGCGCGAGTTCCTGGCCGGAAATGCGGATCATCTCGGCGAACGCCGCGTCGTCCGCGATCACGTCAAGCTTCTCGTAAGCGATGTCGTGGTCGTCGAGCCAGCGCATCGCCTTGTGACACCAGCCGCAATACGGCTTGATGAACAAACGGATTTTCATTCGTCGCGCGACAATCTGGACGATAAAGCCAGTTTCTTCAAGTTTCTCCAGTAATTTTTTATTTGCATTGTGCATCTGCCAGCAATACATTCTTTCATGTGCAGAAATTATCTGAACTCGAAGGGTTTGAGTGGGATGCCGGGAACACGCACAAGCCGGGCAAGCATGACGTCTCGCTCAAGGAAGCCGAGGAAGTTTTCTTTGATCCGAAGGCGCGCGTGCAGTTTGACGAGCCGCACTCGAAGCAGGAAGCGCGCTGGTGGCTTTGGGGGAAAACCGTTCGCGGCAGAAAGCTGAAAATTGCTTTCACGGTTCGTGGAAAAAAGGTTCGCGTTATTTCCGCGCGCGACATGAACAAAAAGGAAAGGCAGTTTTATGAAGCACATTAAACGGGTCGTCCCGAAAATGACGGCCAAAGACGAAACCGGCAGCGACATTTCCAAGTCTGTGTCGGCGGTTTTTCCACGGCTCAAACCGTCGCGCCGTCCGGTGACGCTGCGCGTGCCGGAAATCATCCTGGACAAAATCATGGCCGTCGCCAACCGGCGCGGCACGCGCTACCAAAGCATGATGAACGAATGGCTCGCGGAAAAAGCCGACGCCGAATTTCGCCGCGCGGCTTGATTACGCCAGCCGGCGCATCGCCTTGTGACACCAACCGCAATGCGGCTTGATGAATAAACGGATTTTCATCGGCCGCGGATTGAACACGGATGAAACACGGATTTTTGTTCCGAAGGAACGGCGGAAATCAGCCAGCTACGAAGTGGCTGGAACAGCGCGCCAAACGATTGCGTCCTGAAAGGACGCCGGGAAAATTCCGTTTTCCATTGTCCCTTCAGGACAAAATTTTTGGCGGACGCAGACCAGTGACTGTCGTCACTGGCTAATTTCCGGTCGTCGCTTTGCGACTGCGTGAATAAACGGATTTTCATTCCAGACAAATTCACTCTGCTTTTTTCAATTTATATTCATCCAGGAATTTATCAAAAACCGTTCTTGAATTTCCTGTTGTAAAAGATTCTGCCGGGCTGAATCCGTAAGCGGCCACATCACCACATTTGAAACAAATCGCAAAATCATTCGTGCCGGAATCCGAAACAACTCTTAATCCATGACGAGGTTCAAGAATACAAGCAGTAGGCCAATGAAATTCACGAACTCCTTTGGCAAAAGCTCCAAGCAAACTCTCTTTTTCTTGAACTGGAATAATTTCTACACTTCCTAAAATTGGATAATTATGAAAAATCTTGTCAGAATTTTCAGGCGGCTTGCCTGAAAACCGCTGGTCTTTAGGATCAAGCGAGTAGAGAAACAATTTAATTTTTGAAGCCGGAATTTTTTCAATTGCGTCAGCAATATCCGCTTGTTTCTTTTTCAAGGCATTATCACCACACCCATTACAAGCAAGAATTAGGCAAACGAGCAAATTGATAAAAATTTTGCGCATGGGAATTTATCCGCCAATCTGCTTCTTGTAATCCTCCGGCGAGAGCAGCGCGTTCAGTTCGGCGGGGTTGCTCAATTTGATTTTGAAAAACCAGCCGCCGGCGTAGGGCTCGGTGTTCACCAGCGCGGGATTGTCGGTGACGGGCTGGTTCAGCGCCACGATCTCGCCGCTGACGGGCGAATAAATGTCGCTCGCGGTCTTCACGGATTCCACCACGGCGCAGGCTTCGCCGGCCTTCACCTTGCGCCCGGCTTCGGGCAGCTCGACAAAAACGACATCGGTCAATTCGCTCTGCGCGTGGTCGCTGATGCCGACGGTCGCGGTGTCGCCGCTGACGCGAATCCATTCGTGTGATTTGGCGTATTTGAGGTCGGAAGGAATGTTGCTCATGGTTTGTAATTCGTTAAATTGTCGAATTGTTAAATCGTGAAACCATCTTTGCAACACCGATTCAACAATTCAACAATTTAACGATTCAACGACGATAAATCGGTTTTTGCACGACGACGGCGGCGAAGCGTTTGCCGCGAATCTCGATCTCAATCTTCGTGTCCGGCTTGGCGAATTCCAGCGGAACATAGCCCATTCCAATTCCGATATTCAGCGATGGGCTTTGCGTGCCGCTGACGACTTCACCGACGCTCGCGCCATTCGCGCAAATCGGATAATGCGGACGTGGCGGCGCTGATTTATCGGTCATCTTGAACGCAATCAGCTTCTTTTTAACGCCGTTCGCTTTTTGCTCGGCGAGGACGGCGCGCCCGTTGAATTCACCTTTGTCGAGCGCGACGAAAAATCCG
This sequence comes from Verrucomicrobiia bacterium, assembly GCA_036490295.1. Taxonomy (GTDB): domain Bacteria; phylum Verrucomicrobiota; class Verrucomicrobiia; order Limisphaerales; family UBA11358; genus UBA11358. Next base: position 34,080 of record DASXED010000044.1, read on the forward strand.
ACGCCCGCTTCAATCGGCGTGGTTTCTTCGTCGAGTTCGTGGCCGTAAAGTGGGTAGCAAACTTCCGTTCGCAAGGTGTCGCGCGCGCCGAGGCCGCAGGGTTTGATTCCAAACAACGCGCCGATTTCGAGAATTTTATTCCAAACGTGCCGGATCGCTTCATCGCCACCGACAATCTCAAATCCATCTTCGCCTGTGTAGCCGGTGCGCGAGACGAGGACGCTGTGATTTTCAAATTTGAATCCGCCAATCTGATTTTTTTTTAAATCCGTGACCTGCGCGACGCGCATGGCGGAGATGGACACGCCGGGAATCACGTCGTTGATGAATTCCTTCACGCGCGGGCCTTGCGCGGCCACGGCGGAATAATTATGCGAAGCGTCGGTCAGGTTTAATTCAGTTCGTCGCGGAAATTTTTCCCATTGCGATTTCAGCCACGCAACATCCGGTTCGACGCGCGAGGCGTTGATGATGAGAAAATAAACGGCTTCGGAAAGTTTGTAGGCGTAAAGGTCGTCAATCACGCCGCCGCGTTCGTTGCACATCAGGGTGTATTGGCCTTCGCCGGACGCGAGCTTGCGGAGGTCATTCGTGAGCGTGTGATTAAGAAATTCTTCCGCGCCCGCGCCGCTGACGGTGACTTCGCCCATGTGCGAGATGTCGAAAATCCCGGCGGCGTTGCGCACGGCGAGATGCTCGTCGGTGATGCTGGTGTATTGCACCGGCATTTCCCAGCCGCCGAAATCAATCAGCTTCGCGCCGAGTTTCTGGTGCGCGGAAAAAAGTGCGGTGCGTTTTAACATGATCTATTTTAGCCACAGATGGACACAGATTAACACAGATGAAAACTTTTTATCCGCAGATTGCGCAGATTTGGTTTCAATTTTTATCTGTGTTTCATCTGTGAAAATCTGTGGCTAGAATCATCCCCACTTCTCCGTCTTCATCTGTTCCTTCGGCGCGCCGAGTTCGAAGACGAGTGATTCGGCGAATTCCACGAGCAGGTTCGGACCGCAGGCGTAGAAAACCGTGTTCGCCAGATCCGTGACGTGCGATTTGACCCACGCGGAATCAATGCGTCCGGTGCGACCGGTCCAATTGTCTTCCGGCGTTGCACGCGTGCAGGTGACGTGAAATTTGAAATTCGGATTTTCCTTTTCCAGTTCACGAAATTCGGCGTTGAAAATAATATCCTTCGGTTGGCGAACGGTGTAAAGCACGGTGATTTTCGTTTCGAGTTTGCGCCGCGTCGCTTCGCGCGCGTAGGCACGAAACGGCGTCACGCCCGAACCACCGGCGATGCAAATTAAATTTTTGTCATAAGCGGGCAGAAATTTCCCGACGGGCGGGATGACGAAGAGTTTGTCGCCCGCTTTCGCCCAATCCACGATGCGCGTGCCCATCTTGCCGTCGCGCTTGACGGTGACTTCGTAAAAGCCGCGATCCAGCGCGCAGGACGAGAGCGAGTAGGCGCGCTTGTAATTCGTCGTGTCCGGCCAATAGAGCGTGATGAACTGGCCGGTCTTGAAATCGGGATTGTGGCCGTCGGGCCATTTGAGGCGGATGGTTTTGGTGTCGGGCAATTCCATCGTCGCCGTTTCGATGGGCATTTCGAGAATTTCTTTGGCCATAAAATTTTTAACGCGCGTGGAAAGGTTAATGAATTTATCAAACCGCGACAAATTGAAACTACGGCGAAACCTTGACAACTTTCCCAGGCTTCAAAGCTGGCAGCAATGCGAGAACTTTCGGCATCAACGGACTCGTGTCAGCCAGACGATTTGAAGGCGCATGCAAAGCGACAATCGCAATTTTCAATTTGGACAAATTTTGCTGGCTCGACATCGAGCCGTCCATTGTGACAAGAACGTCAAAATTTTCCGCCGCGCGAGAAAGAAGTTTTCCGTTTTTTAATCCCGCCCAGCCGATGCGCGGAACAGATTTGATTTCGTGGCCGGGAAGAAATTTTTCCAGCCGCCAATCCAGATTTTCATCCAGAAGAATTATCACGTCAGGCGTGGGCGAGCACTTCCGTTTCCATTTCATTAAGCACAGTCAGCACTTGCGAACGCTTCACGCTCGGAAAACCTTCCAGAAAATCCTCGATGGAATCGCCGGCCTTGAGATGGTCGAACAGGCTTTGCACCGGCACGCGCGTGCCTTTGAAGACCAGCGTGCCGCCCAGAATCTCTGGATCGGAATGGTAAGCGCGCTCTTTGCTCATGGAAAAACAATACGACCGTTTGATTTTTCAGGCAAGTAATCTTCCCAATCCGCCGTTTCGATGGGCATTTCGAGAATTTCTTTGGCCATAAAATTTTTACTCACTTTGAGCGGGCGACAAATTTGTTTCAATTCCGCAATGAGGACATGAAACAGAAACAGTTTGCCGGTCGCCAAGCTCATTTGCATCAAATTCAATTTTTTCGCTGCAATGTTCGCAAAGACAAACAACCAAATTCGTCTGTGCGATGATAAGCGGCTGTTCAATTGGCGGCGTGTAATTACTAGCATCGAGGTCAATTAGAATGTCGCGTGGTTCTGCGCCTTTGCTTGGACCGACAATGCCGCGATTTTCCAATTCATCCATAATTCGCGCGGCTCGACCGTAACCAAGGCGTAGCCTGCGTTGCAGCAATGGCACGCTCGCTTTTTGTTCGCTGCAAATGACTTCAATGCACTGTTGCACAAGTTCTTCGTCTTCATCAATGACGCTCTCATTGCTCCAAGCCTTGGAAAGTTGCTTGTGGATTTCCATTTCGTAACTTGGTCTAGCTTGTTTGGCGATGAAGTCCACGACGCTTTGGGTTTCTCGGTCGGTGATGAGTGCGCCTTGTATCCGAAAAAGTTTAGTCGAGTCTGGCGGCAGATAAAGCGAATCACCATTACCTAAAAGTTTTTCCGCACCTGTCGCTTCAATAATTAAACGTGATTCGAGCCGTGACGCACAACGAAACGCGATGCGAGCAGGAATCTCGGCTTTGATTGCGCTGGTGATGAAGTCAACTGATGGACGTTGCGTGGCGATGATGCAATGAATTCCCGCTGGACGTGCCAGTTGTGTGATGCGGGTGATAGCCATTTCCATGTCCGCCGGTGCAACGAGCATCAAATCGGCTAAATCGTCAATAATGACGACGATGTAACTTAATTTTTCTGGAATGATAATGTCTTCCTCGCGCGGAAGTTCCGGCTCTTGCGTAACTGGCTTTTTATTTGGACGTTCGTTAAAGGATTTTAGGTTGTGCGCTCCCACGCGCATAAAAAGCTGGTAACGCTTTTCTATTTCATTGATGACCCAGCGCAGAGCAAGGACGACTTTCTTCGGATCGGTTACAACCGGCACGACAAGGTGCGGCAAGGCGTTGTATCGCTGAAGCTCGACGACTTTTGTATCAATCATCACAAAGCGAAGCTGATCGGGCGAAAAACGATAGAGCAACGAGGCGATGATGGAATCAATACAAACAGATTTACCTGAACCAGTGCTGCCAGCAAGAAGTAGGTGCGGCATCTCTGATAGGTCAGCGACAAGCGAATGACCATAAAAATCTTTGCCGAGCGCGATTGGAATGCGTGCCTTGGTGTTACGCCATTCGTCCGACTCGAATAAATCACGCATGATAACTTTCGTCTTCACTTGATTTGGCACTTCGACGCCGACGGAACTTTTGCCGGGAATAGGCGTAAGTATGTTAATATTTTCTGCCTTGAGTGCAGCGGCGAGATTATTTGAGAGCGCAGAAATTTCTTCCAACTTCACATCCGGTGCGGGATGTAATTCGTAGCGCGTGATAGTCGGACCTTTAGTGATGTCACCAAGTGCAACTTCGATGTCGAATTGCGCGAGCGTCTGTTGCATGAGCCGTGCATTGGCCATCAATTCCTCTTTCGACTCGGTCGGTTTGGCTGTCATGTCCGCGTGCTGAAGAAAATCCATTGGCGGTAGCCAGTAATTTCCGATGAGCGGCGTTGCCGCGACCGTAATGGGATCGGGCTTTTGCATAATGATTGGCGGTTTGGAACTGGCAGTGAATCTGGATTCATTGTGTTGACCAATTACACCACGTCCTCGCAACGTTTGAATCACAACCAATGCTTCTTGGTAGGAAATGCCAAGCCTTTCTTCAAGCATTCGTGTTCGTGCCATGCCTTCTGCGGCAACAATCGGAATTGCTCTCGCAACTAATTCATCTTCCCGCTCGAAATCACGTCGTGTTTTAGATGTTGCTGTCTCTAGCATTGATTCGATGATGTCCGTGGCATCCTCGGCCTCCATTTTGAAAAATTCACGATTATCAGCGACACGGTAATCAGAAAGTCGGTCGTGGATTATTCTTTCCGCTTCAACAGAATTTGTAACGGCATATTCTTTTATCACAACAAATCCAGTTGGCACTCCGGTATGCGAGGAAAGTTCACTCACGCGTTCCGATACACTTCGTTCCGTGCGGCCAATCTTGACCAGACCGGGCATCGAAGAGTTTTCGAGAACGTAGATGAATTCGCTCATACGCGATAACAATTGAATTGGAAATCTATTTTGAATTCAACCGCTCCAAAACTTCCTGCGCCAGCAGTTCATACGCCGCCGAGCCGGAACTGTATTTGTCGTAATGGATGATCGGCTGGCCGAAACTCGGGGCCTCGGCGAGCTTGGTGCTGCGCGGAATCATGGATTCAAAAACTTTCGCGCCGAGCAGGTTGCGGACTTCGCCGACGACTTCGTTGGACAATTTCGTGCGGCCGTCGAACATCGTCATCACGACGCCGAAAATCTCCAGGCGCGGATTGACGCCCGCGTCGCGGAGCTGGCCGAGCACGCGATTCATCATCGAGATGCCTTCAAGCGCGTAATACTCGCATTGCAACGGCACGAGAATGCCGTCGCACGCGGCAAAAGCATTGAGCGTGGAAATGCCAAGTGACGGCGGGCAATCAATCAAGACAACGTCAAACCGTCCGCTGTCCAAAACGGGTTTGAGCGATTGCGTGACGCGCTGCAAATGATTTTCCATCCGCGCCATTTCCAGATCGGCGGCGCATAAATCTACTTCGCTGGGAATGATTTCGAGCCGTTCGTAAGCCGTGGGTTTGATTTTATCGAGCAGATTTCCTTCGCCGAGCAAAACGCGATACGCGCTCGCGCCTTCAATTTTTTCCAGACCAACGCCGCTGGTCGCATTGGCTTGTGGATCAAGGTCGAATAGCAGCACGCGCTGGCCGAGCGCGGCGAGGCAGGCGGAAAGATTGACGGCGGTGGTGGTTTTTCCCACTCCACCTTTTTGATTGGCGACGGCAATGACTTTGGCTGGCACTTCCTGATTAAATGAAAAACGCGGCGGCGTTTCAAGCTTGCAAAGCGCGCACCGCGAATTTCAGAAGCAGAGAATTATTTCAATTGCCCGGAACCGTGAAACTGACCTGCTGCGCGAGCGGGTTTTGATCGCCGAACAGCGACGCGACGGGCTGAAGATCAAACACTGGATTGGTGCTGGCGATGATGCCGGTCTGGTTTGCCGGAGGCGTCATATCCGCCGGTGACAGTGAGGCGACGAATGGCACAGCTGTCTGCGCCGATGCTTGCAACAGCGGCTGCGGCGCGGATTCCGGCTGTTCGGCAAAAATGGTTCCGAAAAACAACAGCAGGCAAAGTGCTGAAGCAAACGCGACCGCAAACGCCGGCTTGGCCTCGAACATTCGGAGTAATTTCAAAAGCCAAGGCGCTTCATTCAACGACTGTTTTGACGCAGAGTCATGCCCGGCGGAACGGATGCGCGCGATGACCTGGCCGGAAAATTTGTCGAAATATCCGGGCGGCGGAATTTCACGCCGCTTGCGCGCGAGCAATTGCCGCAACGATTCAAAGTTGTTCTCGTTTTCGTTCATGGTCATTTCAAGTAATCGCTCAAATACGACTGCATTTGCTGGCGCGCATAGAAAAGCCGCGACCGCACCGTGCCGATGTTGCAGCCCATGACTTCGGCGATTTCTTCATGCGACTGACCCTGCACATCGTGCAGCACGACGACCAATCTATGTGGTTCAGACAGTTTCAACAATGCCTCGTTCAATTTTTTTTGCAACTCCGTCAAACCGGCGGCGCGGCGCGGCGTGTTGTCGGAAATCAAGGCCATCAAATCAGGGTCGTGCTCGGCGTTGAAATCAATGTCGTTCAGGCTCATGTGCGTGCGGTTTTTCCGCTGTTTCAGGAAATTGATCGTCTTGTTGACCGCAATCCGGTAGAGCCAGGTGTAAAAACTGGAGCCGCCCTTGAAGGATTTCAACGCCTGAAACGCCTTGATGAAGGAATCCTGCGCGAGGTCGTTGGCGTCCTCATGGTTGCTCGTCATGTGGTAAATCGTCGCGTAAATGCGCTCCTGATAGCGTTTGACCAGATCGTCGTAAGCCTGCAAGTCGCCGTGCCGCGCGCGGCGCACCAATTCCGTTTCCTCGGTTGGAGCGGACGATTCCGGTTCCGTGCGTTCAACTGGTTCGGCCATAATCATGGTCATTCAATACAAACAGCCAAAGCGCCGGTTTGTTGCGCCAAAAAATCGGCCAGGTGGAAAAGTCCCGCGCGCCCGTCCGATTCCGGCAGAATTTTCAGCGCCCGGCGCGACTGTTCCAAAAATTTCGCGATGACTTCCAGCGACGGTTCAAATGTTTCGTAACGCGCGAGCAATTCATGGACGGCGGAAAAATTCTGCGGCTGCCAGTTTTCAATCATCGTTTCCAACTGCGCGCGGTCAATTGCATTTGCGCGCTCCCACGCGAGCAGCAGCGGCCATGTCAATTTGCCTTTCGCCAAATCCGTGCCGAGAGATTTTCCGGCTTCCGCTTCCGAGCCGAACAAATCCACGCAATCGTCATAAACCTGATACGCCGTGCCGAAGGCCGCGCCGAATTCGCGCAACGCCGCGCGCTCTTCCGGTTTCGCTCCGCCAAGAAATGCCGCCAAATCACAGGACAAGGTAAAAAGCTCGGCGGTCTTCATTTCGATGATGCGAAAATATTCTTTGCGCGAAACGGGAAAATTACGGCGATGCTGCGTCTGCAAAATTTCACCGGTGCAAACCGTGTTCGTCGCCATTGCGACGGCGCGGCAGACTTCCGGCGTCGGAAAACTTGCCGCGAGCTTCAATGCCTGCGCGAAAAGACAGTCGCCAAACAAAACGGCGATTTCATTTCCCCAATTCGCCGCAAGCGTAAGTTTGCCACGGCGGATTTCCGCCTCGTCCATCACGTCGTCGTGGACAAGCGTGGCGAGATGCACCATTTCGATGATGACCGCCGCCGTGACGTGCGCGTCGGAAATTTTGCCGATGGAATTAGCCGCGAGCGCGACGAGCGTGGGGCGCAGGTGCTTGCCGCTGCCGTTGAGCGCGTGCTGCGCGTAAGAGACGACCTGCGGGTCAAATTCGTGCGCCTGCCGGATCAAACGCTGGTTGACCGCCTGCAGGAACGGCTCAACGCGTCCCACGATTTGTTTCCAGGAACAATTTGGATTTTCACCTGGCGAACCGTTTGAGTCCGGTTTCGTCATTTTTGATTCAGCGGCCAGCATTCGCTTTTGAATTTACGGTTGCCAAGCAGGTTAGTCAAACCACTTTGCCAGCCAACTTGAAATGAAATTAGTTTGGCAATCAGCGCAATCGCTCGACAATTTCTTCGCTGTCAAGTCCGGCGAGCAATTGCGAAACCGTCTTCGCCTGCCCCGGCAAAATAAAATCCGGCGCGATCTCACTCAACGGCTGCAAAACAAATTTCCGCAAATGCGCGCGCGGATGCGGCAAAATCAATTCCGATAAATTGCGAATCTCGTTTCCAAAAGCAATCAAATCCAAATCCAGTGGACGAGGCTCGTTCAAAACCGTTTTCGGCGCACGGCCAAATTCAGTTTCCAATTCGCGCAGTTTTTTCAGCAACGATTCGGGCGTTTCATTTTCCTTTGGAATCAAACCGACGACTGCATTCACGAATTTCGGCGAGTCCGGTGGACAATCCACCGGCGCAGTTTGCCACAAGGAAGATTGGAGAATTGGCACGTCAGAAAATTTTTGCAGCCGCGTCATCGCATCCAAAATAATTTTCCGCGAGTCGCCAAGATTCGAGCCAAGCGCGACAATTGCGATTTTGAATTTCGAACTTTTAATTACGGCCACAATTCGCGTTTAGTCCAAGCAACCAACCCGATTCCAGTAAAATAAGGTCCGAGCGTCCAAAAAAAGAAAATGCTTAAAAAATCACTCATTTTATTTGAATTATTTTCGTCGTAATAAGCATGTGTCAATAGACATACAAACCCAACAACCAGTAGTATTGCGACCTTTGGCCAAATCATTCTTGCTTTCTTTTTTCCGTTCAAACGGACTTGTGCATTGATATAACCGAGTGCCAACATCGTTAGACCTGAAATGGCAAATCCCCAATTATATACAAATTCATTAAAAGAGTAATTCATAGCATTTTTATTTTAAGCCTAAAACGTCCTGCATATCGTAAAGGCCGTGTTTTTGTTTTACAACCCAGAGCGCCGCGCGCAACGCGCCGTTCGCAAAGGTGTCGCGGCTCGACGCTTTGTGCGTGAGTTCCAGCCGCTCGCCGGTGTTCGCAAAAATGACCGTGTGATCGCCCACGACATCACCGCCGCGCATGGAATGAATTCCAATTTCTGAATTTGTTCGTTCGCCGACGATGCCAACGCGTCCGTGCCGCGCGACTTTTTCAAGCTGCTGTTTGCGGACTGCCGCCAGAATTTCCGCCAATGATTTTGCCGTGCCGCTCGGTGCGTCTTTTTTCAGGCGATGGTGCATCTCGATAATTTCCAGATCGAAATCAGTTCCGAGAATTTCCGCCGCCTTGCGCGTGAGCCAGAACAGCGTGTTGACGCCCGTGGAAAAATTGGATGCGAGAACAATTGGAATTTCCGCTTTCCGCTTTTCGATTTCCGCTTTTTCTTTTTCGGAATGGCCGGTTGTGCCAATCACAACCGCATTTTTATTTTTCGCGCACAATTCGACGATTCCCGGCGTCGCGTCGTGCGAACTGAAATCTATCACCGCGTCGGTTTTGGAAATGACAGTTTTCAAATCATCTCCGCGATCAATCGCGGCGACAATTTTCAAATCGCGAAAGTTTTTCGCGCACGAGACAAGCGCCTGTCCCATGCGGCCTTTCGCGCCGGTGATTATGATTTTCGTCATGCAATTTCAACCACAAATCGACACCAATAAACACGAATTAAAAAACCTTCCACAGCAACACAGATTCGTGTCTATTCGTGTTCATTAGTGGTTCACTCCAAAACGCCGCAGCGCTTGAGCGTCGTGCGCAGCGTGTCCCAATTTTTCGGATTCATCGGCACGAGCGGCAGGCGGTATTCTTCCTCGATGATTTTCATCATCGCCAGCGCGGCTTTGACCGGCGTCGGGTTCGTTTCGATGAACAAATCCTTGAACAGCGGATAAAATTTTTCGTGCAGGCGCAGCGCGGCGGCGGCTTTGCCGGACGCAAACAATTTCACCATCTGCGAAACCTCTTTCGGAATCACATTGGACGCGACGCTGACGACGCCTTGTGCGCCGACGGCCATGAACGGCAGCGTCAACGAATCGTCGCCGGACAAAATCGTGAACTTTGGGCCGGTCGCGGCGCGCAATTGCGACACGCGGTCGCAGCTTCCGCCTGCTTCTTTTATGCCGACGATGTTTTTGCAATCCGTCGCGAGCCGTTTCACGGTTTCAATTCCAATTTCAACGCCGCAGCGTCCCGGAATGCTGTAAAGCACCACGGGCAGTTTCGTATTTTTTGCAATCGCCTTGAAATGCTGATACAAACCCTCCTGCGTCGGCTTGTTGTAATATGGCGCGACTTGCAGCGAACCGTCCGCGCCGGCTTTTTCAGCAGCTTGCGTCAGTTCGATGGCTTCGCTCGTCGCGTTCGCGCCGGTTCCGGCGAGCACTTTGATTTTTCCGGCTGAAAATTTCACGGCGAGTTCGACGATGCGGACGTGTTCCTGGCAATTCACCGTGGGCGATTCGCCGGTGGTGCCGACGGGCACGATGCCGTCCACGCCGCCCTTGATCTGAAATTTGACCAAATTCTCAAAAGCGTCCTCGTCAATCGCGCCGTTTCTGAACGGCGTGACAATGGCTGTGTAAGTTCCGGTGAACATAAGGCAGCCATAGCATCGGAAAACAAAGGCGGTTTGGCGAGCAGGAATTTCAGGCCGCCCGCACTTGCGCCTTGCGCAACGCGGCGGACAAATGCGAAAGTGGAACCGGCCTTGCGCTTTGCGGCCACGGTTTGCCATTCATGCGGACAAAGAACCGGCGCGGCGAAAACGGCACGCGCACGAGCAAAATTTTTAGATTTTTATTCCGGCGATAATCCTTGATAGAAATTCGCAAGTCTGCTTT
>DASXED010000052.1:0-34368 GCA_036490295.1 Verrucomicrobiia bacterium
CCGATTTTGCCAAGCATGCTCGCGACGCCGCCCTGACCTCTGCCAACAAAATGTGTTGGCCGAATTATTACTATGCCTGGCGGAGTCTTGTCCAAATTGTAACTGCTGAAGTCCCAGAGCGAATCGTCAACCGCAATTGCGGTTACGCCAGCCGCGAGAATTATTGCCGTGCCGATAAGTGCTGTTGTTTTTGCTTTTGCCAGTGTCATAAGTTTCAATGCTCCTTTCACAAGAATTATGGTGGAACCGCTGGCCACCGCGCCTTTGGCAATCGCCACAGCGGTCACCGTTTTTGCCAGCGCAACGGGCGCGGCTTGAATCGAGTTGGCGGAAATCGCCCCGGCAAAAACCGCCGCCGTCAGCGTCACGCCGCGCTTGGAAAAATGGCTCCGCAATTTTTCCACGGCGCGCGCGATACGTTTTCGCGCGGCGTCTTCATTCGTTCCCATCGCCGTTCCCACTTCGGCGAAAGTTTTATTTTCAAAATAGCGCAGCAGCACGGCGTCGCGGTCTTTGCCGGCGAGCCTCGCCATCGCTTCGTCCAGATGCGGTGCGATTTGTTCCCAGTTAAAACTGTCATCGGCGGCGGTCGTTTGCATTTGAGCGGCCTGTTGTTCGCGCCATTGGCGGCGGTTTTGAATTTTCACGGCGTCGGCTGCGGCGAACCGCGTTGTCCGGTAAAGCCAGCCGGTCAAAATGGTTTCCTTGCGGATCGCATTTGCCTTGCGCGCGAGGATGATGAACACGGCCTGCGTCACTTCCTCGGCCAGATGCGGGTCGCGCACCTGCCGCACGGCGGCGGAATAAACGAGGCCGAGATGACGTTCCACGAGCGCGGCAAAAGCCGTCTCGGAGCCGTCCGCCGCGAACCGCCGCAAAAGTTCAAGGTCATCCATCACGCGAATCTATGTGTAAATGGACGCCAAAGGCAAAACCGGACATTTTTTATTTGCGATTTGTCAGTGGCACGGGCGTCCCGCCCGTGTGTTCCGGCCAAAGCGGAGGTTTTCGCCAGCCAGCAACTCACGGGCGGGACGCCCGTGCCACTACGTCATTGCCAATTGGCGGCGGCTGCATGAAAATTGCGGCGTGAATTTCCGGGACAAAATCATCGCGTGGGACAAATTGCCGGAGTGGCGGGAGAATTTTCGCGCCAGCGGCAAAAAATTGGTCGTCACCAACGGCTGCTTTGACATTTTGCATCTTGGCCATGTGACTTATCTGGAAACGGCGCGAAATTTCGGCGACGCGCTTTTGGTTGGCGTCAACGGCGACGAAGCGACGAGGCAATTGAAAGGCGCGGGCCGTCCGGTGAATTCCGAAAATGATCGCGCGGCAGTTTTGGCCGCTTTGCAAAGCGTGGATGGCGTTTGCATTTTCGCCGAAAAAACAGCGGTGAAATTTTTGGAACGCGCGCAGCCGGACATTTACGTCAAGGGCGGCGATTACACTTTGGACACGTTGAATCAGGATGAACGCCACGCCGTGGAAAATTCCGGCGGAAAAATTGTGATTGTTCCGTTCGTTCCCGGCAAATCCACGACGTCATTGCTCGAAAAAATTTCGCGGCTGTAATTCTCAAGAAATTTCTTCATGCGTTTCCTGATGCTCAACTGGCGCGACCCGAAAAATCCTCTGGCCGGCGGAGCGGAACGCGTGACGCTTGCTTATCTCATCGCGCTGGCCGGGCGCGGCCATGAAGTGTTTTGGTTTGCTAATGATTTTCCCGGCGCGGCGCGCGAGGAAACGATTGAGGGAATAAAAATCGTTCGCGGAGGCGGCAAAGGCTCGTCGGTTTTGGAAGCGAGAAAATGGTGTCACAGCCAGAAAAAGTTTGATCTCGTGATTGACCAGCATCACGGAATCGCGTGGTTCGCGCCGTGGTGGTGCAAAACCAATTGCGTGGCTTACATCCATGAAATTCTCGGCCCGATTTGGAATTCGTTTTATCCGTGGCCGTTGAGCACGATTGGAAAATGGCAGGAACGCTGGACGCACTGGCTTTACCGGCGCACGCCGTTTTTTACCGCCAGCGCCGACACAAAAAAAATCCTGCGCGCGCACGGCGTCCGCTCGGTCAAAATCATTCCTTACGGCGTCCACACGCGCGCGCTGCCAAGCCTGCCGGACAAGCCGCTGGATTTGCCGCTGAAGCTGGCCGCTGTTTCGCGGCTCGCGCCGAACAAGCGGATTGACCATGCGATCCGCGTCGTGAAATGTCTCGCGGAAAAAAACGTGCCGGCGCAATTGATTGTTGTCGGTGCGGGCGAAACGGAAAAACAATTGCGCCAGTTGGCGGCGGATTTGCAAATCGGCGACCGCGTGATTTTCGCGGGTTTGCTTTCCGAGGCGGAAAAGGACGGGCAACTGCGCCGCGCACATTTTCTGCTGCACACTTCCGTCCGCGAAGGCTGGGGACTGAATGTGATCGAGGCCAACGCGATGGGCACGCCTGCGGCGGTTTATCCCGTGGCCGGGCTGATTGAATCCACGTTGCATGACGAGACGGGAATCGTCGCTGAAAAGGAAACGCCTGAATCGCTGGCGACGGCCTTGATTTCAGTTTTGCGAACGCCGGAAAAATATAATGCCTGGCGGTTGAAGGCTTGGGAACGCGCGAAGACTTTTCATTGGGACAAGGTTTTGCCGGATGCCTGCGATTGGCTGGAAGCGCAGGCAAAGGCGCAATAGCGGGACGGGCATCTTGCCTGTCCAGTTGTCTTTCGGGATTGCCTTGATTTGAACACAAACACGACAGGCTGGAAGCCTGTCCCACTATTTTTCCAGCGCGGCGCGGGTCATTTCAGTGATGAGTTGCTTGAAGGTGGTCGTGCGTCGCCAGTTCAGCAGGCGCTCGGGCTTGGCGGGATTGCCGACGAGCCGCGCCGGTTCTTCCGAACGCATGAATCGCGCGTCCTGTTTGATATATTTCCGCCAGTCCAAATCCAATGCGCCAAACGCGATTTCGACAACTTCCTGCACGGTGTGCGTTTCGCCCGTGGCAAAAATAAAATCCTCCGCAGTCGGGTGCTGCAACGCCAGCCACATTCCGCGAACATAATCGCGCGCGTCGCCCCAGTCGCGCCGGGTGTCAAGGCTGCCGAGCAAAAGTTCCTGCGCGCGTCCTTGCTTGATTGCCGCCGCCGCGAGGCAGATTTTTTTGGTGACAAAATTTTCCCCGCGACGCGGCGATTCGTGGTTGTAAAGAATGCCGTTGCTGGCGAAAAGGCCGAAGGTCTGCCGGTAAATCGCAACCATGGAGGTGGCGAAAGCCTTGGCGCAACCGTAGGGCGTGACGGGACGACCGGGCGTCTGCTCGTCCTGCGGCACAATTTCCGGGCGTCCGAAAATTTCGCTGGACGAGGCGTGAAACAGGCGTGGCTTGCGTCCAGAATTGCGAATGGCTTCCAGCAACCGCAGCGTTCCCATGGCAGTGATTTCGCAGGTGGCTTCGATTGCGTCAAAGCTCGCGCCCACGTGGCTCTGGCCGGCGAGGTGATAAATTTCATCCGGGGAAATTTTAGTCAGGATGCGATTTGGAGTGGCTGGATCGTTCAGATCGGCATGATGCAGAAAAAATTGGCGGTCATTGATGGCGGAATTGTTCAGCAGATGGCTGATGCGGGATTGTTCCGTGGAATTTGCCGCGCGCGACACGCCATGAACTTCATAACCTTTTTCCAGCAGCAACTCGGCGAGATAGGAACCGTCCTGTCCGGTGACTCCGGTGATGAGCGCGCGGGACATAGCTAGGAAGTCACCTTGACCCGGCCTTCGCGATGCGCCTTCAACAGCGCGATGTCCGCCTCGACCATAAGCTTGACCAATTCCTTGAACGTGGTTTTTGCCTTCCAACCGAGTTTGCGTTGTGTCTTGCTGCAATCGCCGATGAGCAAATCCACTTCCGAGGGGCGAACATAGCGCTCGTCATGCTCAACATATTTTTTCCAATCCAATCCGGCCATCCCGAACGATTCTTCCAAAAATTCCCGCACGGAATGTGTTTCGCCCGTGGCCACGACGTAATCGTCCGGCTCGTTTTGTTGCAACATGAGCCACATCGCTTCCACATATTCCTTGGCGTAACCCCAGTCGCGCTTGGCGTCGAGGTTGCCTAGGTAAAGTTTGTCCTGAAGCCCGGCTTGGATGTGCGCGACCGCGCGGGTGATTTTGCGGGTGACAAATCCTTCGCCGCGCCGGGGAGATTCGTGGTTGAACAAAATTCCGTTGCTCGCGTGAATCCTGTAGGCTTCGCGGTAATTCACCGTGGCCCAATAAGCACAAACCTTGGCCACGGCATACGGGCTGCGCGGATGAAACGGCGTTTCCTCGGATTGCGGGACTTCGCGCACCTTGCCATACATTTCGCTGGAAGACGCCTGATAAAACCTGGGTTTCAACCCCGATTCGCGGATGGCCTCCAGCAAACGCAACGTGCCGGTGGCCGTGACATCCATCGTATATTCCGGCGTGTCAAAGCTGACGCGGACGTGACTCTGCGCGCCGAGATTATAAATTTCATCCGGCTGAATCCGCGCCAGCAGGCGGCTCAATGAACCGGATTCGCCCAAGTCGCCGTAATGCAAAAAGAGCCGCGTTTTTTCCAACTGTGGATCCGAATAAATGTCGTCCAGCCGGTTGCGATTAAAAGTGCTGGCCCGGCGCACAATCCCGTGAACTTCATAACCCTTGCCCAGCAACAGTTCCGCCAGATAGGAACCGTCCTGTCCCGTGATGCCCGTGATCAATGCTTTTTTTGCCATAGAAAAATTATGTTTTTACAAATCGTCAATCGCCATCAAAGAAAAAATCCCGCCGCCTTCGCGTCGTTAGCGAACATCTTCACCGTGTCCAGCGACATTTCCTTCAAACCCACTCCGGCGAGCTTGAGCGCCTTGTTCAAAATATCATGCGGAACCGTCACGATTTCGCAACCGCAATCGTTCGCCTGAAAAATGTTCAGCACTTCACGGACGCTCGCCCAGAGCAATTCCGTCTCCGGCAAACCTTTCAGGATTTTTTTGCATTCGATCATGTGTGGAACCGGATCAACGCCCGTGTCCGCGATGCGCCCGGCAAAAACGGAAACGAACGACGGCACTTTGGGATTGAGCACTTTCGCGACGCCTTTGACCTGCCCCAAAGTCAAAATTGCGGTGATGTTCAACTTCACGCCGTCATTTGCCAGTTCCTTGATCAGCGGCAGCGACGATTCGCCGCGTGTGTTCGTGATGGGAATTTTCACATAGACATTTTTTCCCCACGCGTTGATTTTTTCCGCGTGCTGTTTCATTTCGGAAAATTCGTCGGAAAAAACCTCGAACGAAAGCGGCTTCCGCGTGATATTTTGCAAAATGTCGCGCGCGAACGCCTCGAAATCCGAAATGCCCGCTTTTCGCATGAGTGTGGGATTTGTCGTCAATCCCTTGATGAGCGGATTGGCGTTCAACTCCAGCATTCCCTTTTTGTCCGCGCCGTCGGCGAAGATTCTTATTTTGAGATTGGACAGTTTTTTCATGCGTTCTGGCCGTGGAAAATAGAAGAATTCCGGTGATTTTCAACTTATTTCGTGCCGGACAAAATAATTTCCGCCGCCGCCAGTAAATTTTCCGCGCGAAAATCCGGCGGTTGCTTCAACGCTTCCGCGTAATGCCGGTCAATCAAAACCGTTTTGCAACCGGCGGCGTGGCCGCAATCAATGTCGCGCCAGCGGTCGCCGACCATCCAGCTTTGCGCGAGATCAATTTGCAATTCGCGCGACGCGCGCAAAAGCATTCCCGGTTTCGGCTTGCGAAATTCGCTTTCAACCGCGCCATAACCGGAATCGTAACAAACCTCCACGCGGTCAATCGGCAGCTCGCGGCACATTTCCGCATGAATGGATTCGACCAGTTCCTGTTTCATTTCGCCACGGCCAACGTCCGGCTGGTTCGTCGCGACAATCAAAAGAAATCCGGCGGCTTTCAATTTTGCGCACGCGCCGGGAACTTCGGGATAAATTTCAAACTCACGATAACTCGTCGGCGCAAACGGTTTGCCGTCGCGCTCAATCGCGCGATTGATCACGCCGTCGCGGTCGAGAAAAACGGCGCGCGTCATTTTGTAGATTCCCATTTCGTCTGCGCGACTTTCAATTTCGGATGCGACACGAGCAAATGCCAGACAATTCCCTGAAACGCCTCGCTGTGCGGCGTGACGTGCGTTGGATTTACGGTTGGCACAATGACGCAAGCGGTCGCTTCTTTCGCCGTAAAACCGCCGTCGCGTCCGACGATGCCGATGACGGATGCGCCGACTTTTTTTGCGAGTTGAATCGCGCTGACCAGATTCGGACTGACATTTTTTCCAAGGTTGCCGCCGCCGACGGAAAAAATCAGCAGTCCGTCTTTTGAATTAATTTTTGAGCCTTTCAGCCATTCGGAAAAAACCGTTGCCCAGCCTTCGTCATTTGTTCGCGCGGTCAATTCGGAAACATTGTCCGTCGGCGCGTAAGCCTCGAAACCGCAGATTTTGCGAAAGTCATTCACCGCGTGGCCGGCATTTCCCGCACTGCCACCGACGCCGAGAATAAAAAGCCGTCCGCCGCGTTCGCGAATGGCGGCGAGTTCGTCCGCGCATTTTTCAATCGCATTCGCGTCGAGTTGCGCCGTGACTTGCTGGACTTCAGCCAGAAATTGTTTTGCAAAGCTCATGTGACAAATTACAAATTTTTACGGAAAATGAAAGTATAGTTTCACCGCCGAGGCGCCGAGACGCAGAGTTAACCTTGCTCTGCGTCTCGGCGTCTCGGCGGTTTAATCAGTTTTACGCAGCAATAATTTTTCCAATTCCGCCAAGCCCGCAGGCGAACCCATTTCGTAAAAGCGTTCGGTGACTTCGTAACCGGCGAGTTGCTTTTCGCGGACAAGTTTTTGCATCACGTCGGCAAGGTCAAATTTTTCGTCCGCCGGAAATTTTTCAAATACGCCCGCTTTGAACAAACTCAAGCCGTAATCAATGTGCCGCATTTCCGGCAGCTTCGCCTTTTTGTCGTAGATTTTGATTTCGCCGTCAGCAAAAACGACGTTGCTCGTGTCATATTTTCCTTCATTGCGATAAACTGTCATCAATCCCGATTTGCCGCTGCTATGAAAGGATTCCGCGACCGGCGCAAAATCCAGTGGCAAATAGGAATCGCCATAGAGCACAAAAAATTCTTCGCCGAGTTTTGGCAACGCACGCTTGATGGCGCCGCCCGTGCCAAGCAATTTCGGGCCGTCGAAGGAATAATCCAATTGCACGCCGAAATTTTTACCGTCGCCGAAATCGCGCTGAATCATTTCGCCGAGATAGCCGATGCACAAAACCGCGCGGCGAATTCCGCGCGAGCGGAGCAATTCGAGTTGATGCGCCAGAAACGGTTCGCCCGCGACGGGCACGAGCGACTTGGGAATTTTTTCCGTGATGGGCCGCAGCCGCGTGGCAAGTCCGCCCGCGAGGATGGCGACGGGAATTTGGGAAAGCGGCAGGCTCATGCAATTTCTAAAAATTCTTCGTGTTTCAAAATGGCGGGCATGACGAAGAAAAATAGCCGCCTGTGAATCGCAATGAAATCTCAAACTTTCGCGTCTGTCTTGGGCATTGCCGTTTATGGTCAGATGAAATAAATTACGTCATGCTTTTCGACCGCCAGCGTGTATTGCTTGAACTTTTAGATGCACTGAATGAATCGGTCGCCTTGACTGACTTTCAGAAGCTTCTGTTCCTTTACACTCGTGAAGGTGAAATCACTCCCAGCTACGATTTTATTCCGTATCGCTTCGGTTGTTTTTCATTCACATCCTATGCCGATAAACGACGGCTCATGGAGCAAGGACTGATTGAAGAAGATGAACAGACGTGGAAGCTGACGGACAAAGGCCGCCGAATTGCGCGTGCCGGAGAAAAATCGCCGCTGCCAATGGCGCGGTTTGCCAAGCAATACAAAAACCTGCGTGGCAACGCGCTCGTCGCCGATGTTTATCAACGCTATCCGTATTTCGCTACACGCAGCGAAATCATGGAAAAAGTTTTGCCGAAGAAAGAAGACCGTGCCCGCGTCGAATCCGTTCGCCCCGCCAAAAAAGCGCCTGGATTGGTCACGCTCGGTTACGAAAGTAAAACGCTGGAGGCTTACTTGAACCAACTGTTGCAAGACGGCGTGACTTTACTTTGCGATGTGCGGCGCAATCCATTGAGCCGGAAATATGGTTTCTCCAAAAGCACATTGAGCAATGCGTGTGAAAAAGTCGGCATCCGTTACGAGCATTTACCGGAATTAGGCATCCCTTCAGAAAAACGCCAAGACCTCGAAATGCAGACCGATTACGACAAACTATTCGCCACCTACGAACGCACGATGTTGCCAAAGCAAACCAAGACGCTGATTAAAATCGCGAGTTGGATTAAGGAAGAAAGCCAGCGCGTCGCACTCACTTGTTTTGAATTGCTGCCGCATCAATGCCACCGGCACTGTGTTTCTGACGCTCTGCAAAAAAACTTTGGGCCGAAACTGGCGGCTCACCACATCTGATTCAGGATTATGGGGCACGAAAAGATTCTCATCACCGTCAAGACCTACCCGACGTTGTCGAAAAAATACGGGGAAACGGTTTGCACCGCCGGAGTGCGTGCGGATGGTTCATGGATGAGGTTTTATCCAGTGCCGTTCCGACGCCTAGAGGAAGAGGAACAGTATAAAAAGTTTGATTGGATTGAGACAGACTTCATTCGTGGCCGCTCTGACCCACGCCCCGAAACCCATCATCCCGCTGACTTGGCAAAAATGCTGCCGGTTGGTCACATGGGAACGAGCGACAGTTGGCGAGAGCGGCGTGAGTTGCTGTTGAAAAAAGCAACCGTTTATGACCGCCTAGAACCGCTGCTGATTGGGGCGAAAGAAAACCGGTTGTCACTCGCGATTTTTAAGCCGACAAAAATTCGCGGCTTCATTTGGGAAGATGATGACCGTGACTGGAAACCCAATAAGGTCGCGCAAATGCGTGAGCAAACGAAGCAAACGCAGATGTTTGCTGAAGACTCTTGGCGTGAAACATTCAAGCTCATCCCAAAACTGCCTTACGCTTTTTCTTATCAAATTGAAGACGCCGACGGACGGAAAAGCACCATGCAAGTTTTGGATTGGGAATGTGGCCAGCTTTATTGGAATTGCCTCCGTCGCCATGTTGACGAATCGGTTGCGTTGGAAAAAGTGAAGGCGAAATACCTCGACGAATTCGGCAAGCGCGATCTGTATTTTTTCCTCGGCACAACTCAACAGTTCCACGGGTTCGCCCCAAATCCTTGGGTGATTGTCGGCGTCTTTGCTCCGCCGCATCAGCACCAAATGGAACTTGAAATAACCTGACGCTTCACCCAACGAATTTTTTATTCGCGTGACCAGCAAGTTGTTTCTCCAGTTCGACCATTCACCGCGCGCCGTTAAAAAATTTTCACGAGATGACAAGTTTCGTTCCCTCGAAATCAAAACGGAAACGCACTTCCTTCAAACCGATTTGCCGCATCGCGTGACGCAATTTTGATTTGTCGTCGGCATAAAACATTAAAAATCCGCCGCCGCCCGCGCCGATCAATTTTCCGCCGAGCGCGCCGTTGGCCATCGCGAGATCATACCACTCGTTGATTTTGGGATTGCTCATGCCGCCACTGCGCTGTTTTTTGCGCTGCCAATGCACGTCCATCAGCCGCGCGAACTCGGCGAGATTTCCAGATTCCAACGCGACTTTGCTTTGCAGACCGAGGTCTTTGACGAAGTGCAGATTCTCGATCATGGACTTGTCGTCCGATTTTGATTTCTGATCCTGTTCCTTCAAAATTGCCGACGCGCTGCGCGAATAGCCGGTGAAAAACAGCAGCAGATTGTCTTCAAGATTGTCGCGCGTTTCGTCGGAAATTTTCAGCGGCCACGCCTCAACTTTTCCGTCCGGCAAAAAATTAAAGCACGTCAATCCGCCGTAAGCCGCGATGTATTGATCCTGTTTGCCAATCGGTTCGCGCAAACGAATCATTTCAATTTCGCAAGCCTGCGCCGCGAGTTCCGCCGGATGAACGAGATTTTTTTTGTGCGCGTGCAGCGCTTTCAACAATGCCGTCGTGAAACTGCCGCTTGAACCCAAACCAGTTCCCGACGGAATATCCGCCATCGAAGTTAACTCAAGCGAATGCCCGTCCACGCCGACAAGCGCAAATGCCTCACGAAGAATCGGGTGCTTTAATTTCGTCGCGTCCGGCACGCGTTCGAGTTCGGAATACTTCACAATCAAGTCCGGCACAAACGTGTCGTGCAGTGTGATGTAGACGTAGCGGTCAATCGCCGCCGCGACGAGGAAGCCGCCGAATTTTTCGTAATACGACGGCAAATCCGTCCCGCCGCCGCCGAGCGTGACGCGCAAAGGTGATCGTGCGATTATCATAAATTTGTCATTCCGCTTTTCTGATAAATTTCTGCGACAATCTGAAGTGCCGCGCGAGCTTCGGCAAGTCCGGCGTCGGGCTTGCGTTTGGATCGAACGTCGCGCTCAAACTCGTTCATCTCAATTTTCCACGATGCGTCCGCGCCGGGAAATTCATAGACTTTCGTGTCGGGAATTCCCATTTCCGGCTTCATTTGATAATGAAAAAGTTTTTCGACACCATAACTGCCGCCAAGTCCTTCAATCGCGAGTTTCGTGTGGCGACCGTAAATCTCAAACGAAAAAAGATTTTTCCATTCTGTGCAACTGACGTGCAGCCACGCAGTCTGGCCTTTGGCGGTTTGTAAACTCAAAAAGGCGTTGTCATCCACCGGCATTTTCCAGAAATACGTCGTCGCGTGACCGTCCACTTTTTTAAATTCACCGAGAAACCAACCGGCCAAATCAATCAAATGAATTCCTTGGTCAATCAATTCGCCGCCGCCGGAAAGTTTTGGATCCGCGCGCCATTCCTGATCGTAGCCGATGCGTCCACCGTGACCGTAGCGCGCGCGAATGAACATCAATTCGCCCATCACGCCCGACGCAAAAATCTCCCGCGCCTTTTGAAACGCCGGATGATAACGATGATTGAAACCAACGCGCACGCAGACGCCGTGCTTTTTTTCGAGCGCGATTAATTCGTCAATCTGCTTCACGGAAATGCCTGCCGGTTTTTCGACGATAACGTGTTTGCCAGCGCGAATCGCGGCGGCGGAAATTTTCGCGAGTTCGGAATTAATCGTCGCGACAATGACGGCGTCCACTTGCGAATCGGAAACAGCTTCTTTGAAATCAAAAACCGGGCGACCAGTTCCAGCAAGTTTTACCAATTCTTCGGCGCGCGAAAGATTTGTATCGCACGCGACAACGAGTTTTGAACCGGCGGGCAAACCAGCCAGCCGTTTCCTTCCAATCAATCCGCAGCCGATGATGGCGTAATTCATTTGTCACCCCACGTTTTGCCCCGATCTTTCGGCACAATGCGGCGCAGCGTGTAAATGTCGCCGCCCAAATCATTTTTGAATTCGTGGAGTTTTTCCCACGGATCCCATTGCGCGCTGATGAGTTTGCCGGTGATGCCGTCACTCTCCGCGCTCGCGAGATAAACTGCGAGGTTCGCGCCGAGTTCGAGCGGCACCGCTCCTTTTTCCTTCCACATTTTGTTTTTCTCGAAAAAGGCCGCGCCGACTTTTTCCGCGCCAGCCGCGAGAACTTCATCAACGAGCCGCGTCGCCAGCGCGCCGGGCGCGATTGCGTTCACGTCCACATGAAACGGTTTTAATTCTTCGGCCAAAGTTTCCATCAGGCGAATGACAGCGGCTTTGGACGCGGCATAAGCGCTGATATTCGGCAGCGGGTTCGTCGCGCCGCCGCCGGACAAAACAATTATTTTCCCGCGCCCGCTTTTTTTGAAATGCGGAATCACCGCGCGGCTCGGCAGCAAAACTCCGAACAGGTTGATGTCCATTGCGCGTTTCCATTCGGCCAAATCAATGGATTCCGTCGCGCCCATTGGCCCGTAAATTCCGGCGTTCAAAACGAGCGCGTGAAGCGAACCAATTTCGCGCATCGCAAATGCAACAAGTTCGTTGACCTGCTTTTCGTCCGAAACATCGCAAGTTTTTGCCAAGACTTTTTGCGATGGAAATTTCTTCGCCAGTTCATCGCGTGTGGCGAACAATTCCTTTTCGCCACGGGAACAAATCACCACGTTCGCGCCTTCGCGCAGGAAATGTTCGGCGATGGCCTTGCCGAGTCCCTGGCTGCCACCGGTGATGAGCGCGTTGAGATTTTTTAATTTCATTTTGAAGCGCGACCGACGGAAAGATGCTCGACGCCGGGAAGGTTTTTCAATTCCTTTTCCAAAAAACGATTTGCGTCCACAAAAACCCGCTGGCGCATTTGCGGAATGATCTTTGCCCAATCGGCCTGACGGAATTGCGGCCATTCAGTGCAAACAACGGCGGCTTCCGCGCCAGCCATCGCAGCGAAAATGTCATTGCCCAGCGAAACCGAACTCAATTCGCCCGGAAGATTTTTCACTGCGGGATCAAACGCAGAAACTTTTGCACCGGCGGCCAAAAGCTGCCGGCATAATTCCACGGCGGCGCTGCGACGAAGCGTGTCGGTGTTCGACGTATAAGTAAGTCCGAGAACAGAAATTTTTTTTCCGCGCAAATCGCCAAGTCGCGATTCCAATTTTTTGAACGCCCAGCCGCGATGCAAATCGTTGCTTTGTTTGATCGCGGGGATGACGGAAATTTTTTCGCCGTTTGTTTCGGCAAGTTTTGTCAAAGTCACCACGTCGCGCGCGAGCGTGCCGCCGGCGAACGGGCCGCCAGGACCGAGATACGCTTTCATGCCGATGCGCGGTTCGCTTTTGAGGCCGAAAGAAACTTCTTTCGCGTCCGCGCCGGTGTGTTCGCAGAGGCGCGCGACTTCGTTGATGAAGGTGATGGACAATGCGAGGAACGAATTGAGCGCGTGCTTGACCATTTCCGCCGACTCGGTGCGCATGAAAATAATCTGCGGCGTGAACGGCGCGAACAGTTTTTCAAGCAGCGGCTTTTTTGCTTCGTCGCGGATTCCGACGATGACACGATCTGCCTTTTCAAAAGATTCGATGGCTTTGCCGAGCCGGAGATTTTCCGGCGAGCAGGCGAAATGGAATTGTGGAAATTCTTTTTCCAATTTGGCGCAGGTGCCGACGGGCAATTGCGACGAAATCAAAACCAGCGCGCCATTTGGCAAATGCGGCAAAGCTTTTTTTAGATTTGCCAAAACAAATTTTACGTCGGATTCATCCTGGTCGTTCACAGGCGTGTCGTATGCGACCCATAGGACATCTGCTTTTGCACATGCAAGTTTTGCGTCCGTCGTGAACGACAATTTTTTTTGAGCGAGACCGGCGGAAATCAATTCGTCGAGTCCCGGTTCGAGCAGCGGAGCTTTGCCGGAATTTAATTTCGCCACGTTCGCCGCGTCAAAATCCAGGCCGACGACTTGAAAATGTTTCGCGCAGCACGCGGCGGTGACGCTGCCGAGATGCCAGAGGCCGTGGACAACAATTTTCATCGGCGTTCGAGAACCCACTGGTTTTCCCGCAGCCATTTGAGCGTGCGGACGATTCCCTGTTCAATCGTCAGCGTGGTTTTCCAGCCGGTGGCGCGGATTTTTTTCGTGTCGAGGAAGATGAACGGGTTGTCGCCGACCCAGCCTTTGTTGCCGCCGGTGTATTCCAATTTCGGTTTCACGCCGAGCGCCTTGGAAATAAACCCGATGGAATCGTTGACCTGCACAAATTCATCCGTGCCGAGGTTGTAAAATTCGACGTGATGTTTCGCCGTCTTCGCCGTGCCAAGAGTGATGACGTGGAGCATGGCCTCGATGCAGTCGCCGATGTAAAGATAGGATTTGCGCTGCGCGCCGTCGCCGAGGATTTTTAATTTTTCAGGATGCTCGCGCAGTTGCTTGTAAAAATCCAGGACGTGGCCGTGCGTGTAGCGTTCGCCGAGGATCGAGACGAAGCGGAAAATGTAGCCTTCGAATTTATATCCTTCGCAGTAAGCGTGGATGAATCCCTCGGCGGCGAGTTTGGACGCGGCGTAAAGCGAGGTCTGGATCGGGAACGGGCAATTTTCCGGCGTTGGAATAATTTCCGCCTCGCCATAAACGCTGCCGGTCGAAGAAAACGCAATTCGTTTGACGCCGCTGACGCGCATGGCTTCGAGCACGTTGAAGCTGGCCTGCGCGTTCTGCTGAAAATCCTTGCCCGGATGATCGAGGCCGAAACGCACGTCGGCGTTGGCGGCGAGATGAAAAATAAAATCGCAGCCGGCCATCGCCTTGGTGAGCGCGGGCAGGTCGAGGCAGTCGCCACGAATCAATTGGAACTTCGGATTTTTGAGCGCGCCTTCGAGAAATTCATTCTGGCCGGTGGAAAAATTATCGTAGCCGACGACCGATCTGCCGTCGCGCAAGAGGCGGTCAACGAGGTTGCTGCCGATGAAGCCCGCCGCGCCGGTGATGAAAACTTGTCGCATGACGGCAGGAAAGTTAATCAGCCGCGCAGGCCGGCGCGAGTTTTTTTGGCGGCTGATTTAACCGGGTCATGCTTGACGCCATGTGGCCGCTGGCGCAATTTGGGCTGATGAAAACAATCCGGGCGCTTGGTTTTGTTTCGTTGCTTTTTCTTTTGCCAGTTCATTTCGTTGACGCCAGTCCGGCGGAGACCAATGCGCCGACATATCGGTTGACGGTGGAATTGCGCGACGGCTCGCGCGTGATCGGCGAGAGCGGGAGTGACCGTTTGAAATTTCACTCGGTGCTGCTGGGCGATTTGAAGCTTTGGGTGAAGGACATCCGCTCGGTGGAATGTGTTTCAAGCAACGAAGCCAAACTGATGACTGCGAATGGCGACACATTGATGGTCTGGTTTGCGGATTCCGAAGTGACGGCCAAAACCAGTTTCGGGAAAGTGGAATTGGCGGTGGATTCAATCCGCAAGATCACCGTGTCGTCCGGCGACGCGGCGGGCGCGAGACGGCCGGGGCTGGTCGCGTTGTGGTCGGGCGAGGACAACGGCAAAGATTCCGTCGGCGGCAACGACGCGGAATTGACGGACATGGATTTTGCCGAAGGCCAGGTGGGCCGGGCGTTTTTGCTGGATGGATTTGGTTCGTGGATGAAAATTCCGGCGAGTCCAAGTCTGGATGTTGGGAAGGGTGACGGCCTGACCATTTCAGCGTGGATCAAGCCATCCGACGTCAATTCATTTCATCCAATTCTGGAATGGGAAGTTACAAAGCAAAAGAACGCCGTGCAACTTTGGCTTGGTCACTTGCCGCAGGATCGCGGGGTTTTAGCTGGCGGCTTCGGGGACACCCAAGGAAATTCACACGGTCTTTGTTCTGCGCCGGGCGCGGTGGTCGCCGGACGGTTCCAACATATTGCGCTGACCTATGACAAAACCAGCGGCATTGCCAGATTGTTTGTTAACGGCCGGGTGGTCGCTGAAGAAAATCTTGGGGTTTTTACTCCGCGCACTTCGGACGATTTATTTATCAGCCGCCGTCCTGCTGACCAGCCCGGCGACTGGACTTACAATAAATTTTTTGGAGGGTTGCTGGATGAAGTTGCGATTTACAACCGGGCGCTTTCGACGGAAGAAATTCAGACGATTTGTCGGGAGGATAATCATGGTGAACCATTGCCGCCCCCGTTTTCCCCGGAAGAATCCCGTTTCGGCAAAACCACACTGGAATAATTGACGACTCCAATTAGGTGCGACTCGCCAACCGGAGTTTTCAGTTGTCAGCTTCTCCGATTTAACCCAACTTGGCGCGGTTCTGCATGAATCCAATCGTCAAAATCGCAACGGCACTGTATTTCGTTGCCAACCATCCTTTGAACCGGAACCGGAAATTCCGCGCGGTAGCCGAATATGGCTTTATCCAAGTGGCAGCGCGTCTGGTGCCCGGCGAAATTTGCCTGGAATTTCCCAATCGGACACGGCTGCTTGTTTCGCCGAAGATGAAAGGCGCGGCGCATTTCATTACCCCCAGATTGTGCGAGTTTAATGACATGTCATTCGTCATGCACTTTTTGCGGGCGGGTGAAATGTTCGCGGATGTAGGTGCGAATGTCGGTGCGTTCACCATTCTCGCCGCCGGCGTAGCGGGAGCAAAAGCCGTTTCATTTGAACCCAGCCCCGAAACATTTGAGATGCTTTCAAGAAATGCCCGTCTCAACGGATTGCTGGATCGCGTCCGCCCGGTGAACGCTGCTGTCGGACGTAGTGCCGGAAACATCCAGTTTAGCGCCGGGCTGGGGACAGAAAACCATGTGGCGGCAACCAATGAAAAAGAAAATTCTGTGACCGTGCCGATGACGACTCTGGACAACGAACTAGCCGCCAGCCCGGCGGTGCTATTGAAAGTTGATGTGGAGGGTTTCGAGACGGAAGTTTTTGGAGGTGCGGAAAAAACCCTTAAAAACCCGGACTTGCAGGCAATCATTGTTGAACGTAACGGCTCCGGGAACCGGTATGGTTATGACGAGGAGAAACTGCACGCACAAATCCGCAGCCACGGGTTTAATGCCTGCGGTTACGAACCGTTCAAACGGCAAGCGCGGCCATTGGAAAGTGGCGACGGTGGCAATATCATTTATATCCGCGACCTTAAGTCTGCCAACGAGCGTTTGCGCACCGCACCCGCTTTTGAACTGGGCAGCTTCAAGGCCTAGCTCACACTCGAATCATGCCGTCCGTTTCCAAAAACTTCCCGCAGATCAGTTTCATAATCCCGACGCTGAACACCGAGGCCATTTTGGAAAACTGCCTCGCGTCCATCGCGCGGCAAAGTTATCCACGAGAAAAGATTGAAATCATTCTGGCCGATGCGCATTCAAAAGACCGCACGCGCGAAATTGGAAAAAAATTCGGCGCCGTCATTCTCGATGACAATGGCAAAAACATGGAGGAAGGCAAACGGCTGGCGCTTCAAAACGCCACCGGCGAATACATCGTCTTCGTGGACGCGGACAACGAACTCACGCACGCCGATTTTCTGGAACTGGCCGTGAATGGTCTCACGACGAACCCGCAGGCGCTGGGCGTGGAAAGTTATTACCTGCCGTCGCCGAAAATGACTTCGTTCTGCGCCTACGTCACGCACTTGCTGCACATCAGCGATCCGATGGCGTGGTTGATGAGCGCGAATCCAAAATTGGTCGCGCGCGACGGCGAGATTGAACGCTGGATTTTGCCGGACGGAACTTTTTCGTATCCGCTGGGCGCGAACGGGTTTGTTTTCCGCCGCGCTGATTTGCAAGCCGCGCAGGCGGACGAAAAATTCCAGGACACCCATGTCGCGCTGTTCCTGATGAAAAATGGCAAACGCGAATGGCTGCGGCTGCGCGGACGCGGCGTGCATCATTACTACATCCAGACGCTTTGGAAATTTGCGCAAAAACGCCGCCGCGCCGCAGTGCATTTTCTGCGCGTGCAGGCGGAGATGCCGGTGAATTGGATGAATGAAAAACCACCGGTCCCGTTGTGGCTGGCGGCGGTTTATTGCGTCACTTTTTTCGGCCCGGCGTTTCACACGCTGCGCGGGATTTTTCGCGACCGCGACCTGCGCTGGCTGTGGCATTTGCCCGCCTGTCCGGCGAGCGCGCTGGGCAATGCGTGGGGAATATGGACTTACAAACGGCGCGGCAAGGACAAAAAACTCATCGCCGAATTGCAGGTGAAGCAGACATTGAAACGGGATTAAGC
Source organism: Verrucomicrobiia bacterium (assembly GCA_036490295.1). Classification (GTDB taxonomy): domain Bacteria; phylum Verrucomicrobiota; class Verrucomicrobiia; order Limisphaerales; family UBA11358; genus UBA11358. The sequence goes on from DASXED010000052.1 coordinate 17,773, forward strand.
GCCGCAAATTTCCGCTGCGCCCAGGTTCGCCGGATCGTTTCGCCGATCAGGCCGCCGAACTTCGCGCCACAACCGCCAGATGTTCGGCGAGCAGTCGGGCGATAAGCGGATCGTCATATTGCCTCATGAAAATTTTTTGTCCGGGAGCAGCCTCGCCGCTTTGCCGGAAGGCGCGGACAAAATCGCCTGCGTCGCCCAGCCTGGCATAAACTGGAAAATCGCCAAAGATGGAGCGGTAATGCGGCAGTTCGTAGCAGATGCAGCGGCACTCGCAATACAAAGCCTCGGCCAGCGCAATTCCCCAGCCTTCCTCGTAACTTGGGAAAAAAAAGTATTTCGATTTTTTCAACAGAGAAAATTTTTCCGCTTCGGAAACGAAACCGGCCAGTTGGATGTTGGTCAGTTTCAGCCGCTGCATTTCGCTCACAAAAAAATCTTTCTCCGGCCCGCTGCCGGCCATGACGAGGCGAAATTCAGGGTGGCTGCGGCTCAATTCAGCCATGACTTTCAGCAAATCGAAAATGCCTTTTTGCGAAACAAGCCGTCCGATGAAGCAGCCAAGATTCGGGTCTTTCGGTTGCGAAGCAATTTGATCAATGACCGCCGCGTCAAATCCGGCGGGCAAAATAAAAATGGGTTTGCCGGGCATCCGTTGTTCGATCTGGCGCTTGGTGAATTCATTGCCCGCCACGATGAAATCACACGCGCGGCGCAGAATTTTCAACATGATCCATTGCTCGAAGGCGGCGAGACCAAACCGGACGCGCGTGGCGAAGTTGACCGCCTTGCGTTTGGGAATGAGATGATAGACGACCGCGCCTTTGCGCCGCGCTTTCCAGAACCAGACCGGAATGACATCCACGCCAAAAGGCGAAGCCGCCAGCGCAATGTCGTATCTCCGCTGATTTCGGAAGCTCCACAGAATGCCTTGAAAAATCCGCACAAAAAACAGCCAGAGAATTCCCAACAGACTTAAACTCCCGGTGCTTTTGGTGGGAAAAATCCCGCCGGCGTTGACCATGAAAACTTCCGCCGATTCAGGAATCAGGACATCGGGCTTGATGTTGGAAAGCCGGATGAATTTGAACAAAACCACGTCGCCGCCGCCGACCGTTCCGCCCGAAAGCGCCAGACTGCCGTTGAGCGAAATCATCAGGGAAAAGGACGGCGTGGGCGATTGTGGCTCTGCTGACATTTAATAATTTCACGATTGTGAACCATATGTGCACCTTGCCTGCTCCTTTTGCTGCCCCTTCTGCCGTTTTAATAATTTTTCTATGTGTTCAAAAAAATGCTTCCGATTCTTCCACCAACATAACAAATAGACGAAAGAAAATACGAGCGCAGAAACCAAATAATAATATTTATATTGAAACAAAACAGGCAAACCACAATTCAATTTCGGAAACCGTTCAGAGATGGATGCCAAAGAAAGAATTACAGCAAGCGCACAAATGGAAAACATAACGCAAAAAAAAATCACTTGAGATAGTGTCTTGAGTATAATTCCACGTTCCCAAGGTTTTGCCTTGCAAAGATATTCCCATTCATCTGTATAAGCATTGTCATTACTTTCCAGCGATTTCTCCTGATGTTTAGTAGGCTCGGATTCCCCCGGATTTTTTTGCGGCTTTGGAATAAATTTATCTGCGCCCACAATCAAATCCACGATCAAAAAAATTCCCACGTCGAGAGTAACTCCGATAATCCAAGCGGCTATTAATAGGAAGGATGACATTAAGTAACTAGAAAAAACGACCTTAAAATCAGTTTCAGACCAGTAAATATAAAGGGCTATGACTACCAAACCCGGAATTATTCGGCTAATAAACTCACGGTAAAAATCCGGGATGAATTCTGTCTTATTCGTTACATCGTCGCCATTCATTGGATGGATTTTGATATTGCCGGGTTGATTAGACCTGCGGCTCCAAAACAATGCCGATGTTCCGCTTCATTGTCGCGATCAGCCCGCCGTTTTGCGCCCACCAGCCCGCAAATTTGAAACCGCACGCTGTGGTTAAATCCCGCAAGTTGCGCGGCGTGAAATCACGGATGTGCCCGGATGGTTCAAAGTGTTTCAATTTGGGCTGCAGAAATCCCGGCCAGAAGCCATAAGTCACGGATTCCGTTCCAACTTCACTGCCAAGGGGAGTTCCGGCGAAAAGGAATGCGATGCGGTTCATCCACGCCGCGCAATTGGGCACGCTGACGACGGCGAGGCCGCCGGGTTGCGTGACGCGCCGGATTTCGCGCAGGAATTTTTCGGTTTCAAAGACGTGCTCCAAAACATGATTGCAACTCACAAAATCAAAACTCGCGTCTGGAAAGGATAGTTTTTGGCCGTCCACGCTTTGTTGGAAAAATTCCGGCGGCGGCGAGATGCGATCCAGCAAATTGTTTTCTGTGCGCACCAAATCCACCACGGCAACGCGGGCGATTTCAGCCTGATGTTGATTTCGCAATGCTTCGGTTACGTCGAGCAGGAACTGGCCTTTGCCGCAGCCGATGTCCAGCACGCGAAGGTTTTTTACATCCGGGCGCTTCAGCCAGCGGCGAAAGGACGGCATGGCCAGTAAACGCGGAACGTCGTAAATGTTGCGGCCATATTCTTCATGTTGACTGTGAAGACGCTCATAAAATCTGCTTTCAACTTGCATGGGAACGGCAGCTTATGAGTCATTTTCACAACGTCAATGTTTTTTGCAAAGTCATCGCGGGAAAATTATCTGGCCGGATCGATTTCAAGAAAGCTTTCCTTGAATGAAAAATCCCGCTTAAATTCCAGCATGAAAATTTTGGTCACCGGTTCGAGCGGGCTCATCGGCTCGGAAGCCGTCATTTATTTTGACCGCGAGGGGAATGATGTCACGGGCGTTGACAATAATCTGCGCCGCGAATTTTTCGGCCCGGCGGGCGACACGCTTTGGAACCTGGAACGGCTCAAGCAAACCGCCAAGCGCTTCCGGCCTCTGGACCTGGACATTCGCGACCGCCAGAAAATCCTCGACCTGTTCAAGCAGGAGCGGTTCGACATGATCATCCACTGCGCCGCGCAGCCCTCGCACGACAAGGCGGCGGAAATTCCGTTCGTGGACTTTGACGTGAACGCCGTTGGCACGCTCAACCTGCTCGAGGCCACGCGGCAGTCGAACCCGGACGCCGTTTTCATTTTCATGTCCACGAACAAGGTCTATGGCGACGCGCCGAATGAAATCCCGCTCAAGGAACTGCCGACGCGCTGGGAATACGCGCGCGCCGAGGACTGGCACGGCGTGGGCGAAAACTGCCGGATTGACCGCACGATGCACAGCCTTTTTGGCGCGAGCAAAACGGCGGCGGACGTGGTCGCGCAGGAATACGGGCGCTATTTCAAGATGAACGTCGGCATTTTTCGCGGCGGCTGTCTCACGGGCGAAAACCATTCCGGCGCGCAGGCGCACGGATTTTTGTCCTATCTTTTCAAAGTCGCCAAAACGGGCCGGACGTATTCGATTTTCGGCTACAAGGGAAAACAGGTGCGCGACCAGATTCACAGCGCCGACGTGATTTCCGCGTTTGTGGAATTTTCAAAAAATCCGCGCCCGGGCGAAGTCTATAATCTCGGCGGCGGACGGGAAAACGCCTTGTCGCTGCTGGAATGCGCGGCCAAAATCGAATCGCTGCTCAATTGCAAAATCAAAACCATTTACGTGGACCAGGCGCGCAAGGGCGACCACATTTGTTACATCAGCGATCTGCGGAAATTCCAGAACCATTTTCCGAACTGGCGCATCACGCAGTCGCTGGATCAGATTTTAGAGCGGATGGCCAAAACCGTGTCTCCAGCGTAAATGGCCCCGCAAATTTATCCGTCAGCGAACGGCGACAAATTCGCTCCGGCCAATCCGGTGTTTCAGGAAAATTTCCATCGGGTGAAACATCCGGCGCAGCGATGCCAGCAGCGGACGGACGCCGGGCAACGATGGCCTGGTCAGCGGCTCAAGTTCCTGAAACCAATTTTCCGGCAGGGAATTTTTGAATTTGTGGAGCAGGAATTCGCCGTAGTTTTTTTTGCCCAGCATGCAGGCGAGGATGACTTGCTTGGCGACGGCTTCCGGCAATTTTTCGCCAAAGTTTCCCGCCAGGCGTTCCGGCTGGAGCACAAATAAAAAATCGGCCCAAACCGCGCGCCCCTGCGCCTGGAACGGGCGGTTGGAAGTTTTGTAGCGCCAGCGGTCAACGTGCAAAATGTCCAGAACTTCATAGCCGTGCCGCGCCAGCAAATTGACCGTGTCTTGAAAATAAGGCTCGGACTGGTAGAAAGGCCGGAACCGCAATTCGCACTGGATGAAATGAGTTTTCCCCAGATAATTTTCGCAACTGCGGATGATTTCTGGATCGAGTCCCTCGATGTCGGTCTTCAAAAAATCCAGCGTTTTGATTTTTTGCGACTCGAGCAATTGCGGAATGGTTTCACACTCGACTTCGTTGCGCTCGATCAACCGGCAGTAATTTTCCATGCCCCACATTTCAACGACACCGTCAAGCGGTTCGAGCAGGGAACAGGTTCCGGCGAAATTGTTGCGGCGGAAAACGTGCCTGCCGGGACGCCCGCTGATGGGTTTCTGGATGCTGATTTTTTTGTGATAGCGGTCGCCGGTGACCGCGCCGCCCTCGGCGTCTATCTCGACGATGGTGAGCGTCTTCAGGAATTTTCGCGGCAGCAAAAAATCCGCGTCGCCGATGCAGCCGAGGTTCACGACGGTGAAATTATCCTTCAAGTCTGTTAACAGGTCTTTCATGGTTCTGGATTTTTACTGGTTCAACAATACCGACATCCGTTCGCTATGAAAAGTTTCCACCTCAACATTCCATTCCGAACGGAAGCGGTCAATTGCAACCGAATAAGCCTCATAATTATTTTTGATCTGCAAAATGGCTTTTTCAATCTCCTCTGGCACCGGTTTGACCACACGTCCCACGCCGCGCTTTTCAAAGTTCTCATTGAAATCGGCGACATTGGTGATCACCACCGGCACGTTGCTGGCAAAACAGTAAAGTGTCTTGGAAGGGAATCCATAATAACTGTAACTGGTCGTGCTTGTATTGCGATAAATCGTATAACCACAGAAGCATTTTGCAAGAATTGCGCCGATTTTTTCCTCGTCGTTTAGAAATCCATGAAAAATCGTGTCGGGGGGGGCAAGATGTTTGATGGATTGCAAATAAGGCGAATCGCCGATGATGTTCAAGCGAAAGGAATGTTTTTTGCAAATCGTGAATAATATATCCAACGCATGATCATGGGATGGATAGCCGATATAACCAATCTCCTTGCGCGCGACAGCCGGGGAGCGATTGGTGTTGATGTGCATCGGAACCACAAAATGGCGCGGATTGGCGGCCGCCGCCGGAATTCGCGGCGAGAGCACCCAAGCTTCGTCAGCCCATTTGGCTGTTTGACACACAAACCGCCCGGTTATGCGACGATGCAGGCGCACCAGCCATGACCCGGCGGAAGGCAAATAATCCGTCAAAAAAAAGACCACCTTTCCCACTTTGCCTGATAAACGCAGGAGCAACACCGCGAAAGCGCTGCTGTAAAATCCCGTCACGACCAAATCAATCCTTGTCCCCTTTGAGAAACGCAAAACCAATTGCACCGTCCGCAAAAAACTGACCAGTCCCAGCAATGCCTCGTCCAGTTTTCTGCCGCCGCTGGTATGAACTTCCGGTCCTGAAAACATCCGCTTCTCGCATTCCCAAATTTCCACGTGCTCAACCAGGCCGAGTTGAATCAGCGTCACCCGGCCAAACTTGGAAAAATCCTTGGCCCAGCCCCGCTCGTTAAGCCCGGAACCGAGCACCAAGACAATGTGTTTCATTCGTTGGAAATATGTTAAGCTGACGGCCATGCCCGGACGCAAGGTTTAGTTTTCAACATTGCCGGCGTTGCCTTGACACTTGTGACCGGACAATTGACAATCTCAATTCCGATTTTTTAGCCGACCGTCAACCTTTATGAAAGTCAACAAACCCAGTTCTGCGGCCAAGCCGCGCGGACTATTGGCCCCGGTGTTGCTGGCAATAATTTTGGCCGCGCTTTTTTGCAAAAGTTTTCTGCCCGATTATGTCCATTTTTCAAATGACGGGCCTTTGGGCGCGCAAAGCGCGGCATGGTTGCAACTTCCAGGCTCCCTGACCGGGATGTGGGATGATTTGAACGACATTGGTTTCAGCGCGGGAGCTTATTCACCCGGCGTTAGCGCGGCGTTGAGTTGGCTGCTGGGACCGGTGGGCTTCGCAAAATTTCTCGCCCCAATCGCCTTGTTCATCGTCGGACTGGGAGCATGGATTTTTTTCCGAACATTGAAATTGTCACCGCTGGCCACAACCCTTGGGGCGCTGGTCGCGATGCTCAATTCCACTTTCTTTGCCGCCGCCTGCTGGGGCGTCGCGACACAACAGATCGCCCTGGGCATGGATTTCCTTGCGCTGGCGCTGGTCGTGGCCAACACCGCCGGGACGCCCTGGCTCACCCGCTGGCTGCGGCTCGCGCTGGCCGGATTATGCGTCGGCATCAACGTCATGGAGGCGGCGGACATCGGCGCGCTTTACAGCATACTCATCGCGGCGTTTGTATTTTATAAATCCATTGCGGACAAGGACGGAACGGCGCTTGCAAAATTTGTTCGCGGCACCGGCAGCGTGGCTGTGGTGGCGGTGTGCGCCGGTTTTATCGCCACGCAAACGGTCGTGTCTCTCATCGGCACCAACATCCAGGGCGTTTCGGGAACCGCCCAAGACGCTGAAACCAAGGCAGCCAATTGGGACAAGGCCACACAATGGAGTTTGCCCAAAGCCGAGACGCTGGGTTTGTTTGTCCCGGGACTGTTCGGTTACAAAATGGACACGCCAAAAAATATGTTGCCGGCCTTGCAGGACGCGTATCGCGGCGGTGTTTATTGGGGCGGTGTTGGACGTGATCCGGCAAATGACCGTTTTTTTGACAATGGCGGTCAAGGCTCCCCGCCGGATCCGGGTTGGATGCGTCAGACCGGTGGCGGTGATTATTGCGGAATTCTCGTGGCGCTGATTGCGGCCTGGACCATCGTCCAATCTTTCCGCCGGCAAAACTCGCCATTCCCCGATGTGCAAAAAAAATTCATCTGGTTTTGGGCGGTTGTTTTGCTGGCATCGCTGCTGTTCGCATGGGGACGGTTCGCGCCATTTTACGCGCTGCTTTACAAGCTGCCGTATTTCTCCACCATCCGAAGTCCGGCGAAATTCATCATCTTCTTTTCCTGGGCGCTAGTCATTTTATCCGCCTACGGAATTGATGCGTTCAGCCGCCGCCAGCTTCAGCCGGCGGCTGCCAGGCCTGCCGGCCTGATAATGCAACTGCAAGGCTGGTGGAAAAAAGCCGGCGCGTTCGACCGCAAATGGACTTTTGCGCTGGCCGGAATTTTCGGCGTGAGCGTTCTGGGCTGCCTGTTTTACGCCGCGCAAAAACCCGGCCTTGTGAAATACCTTCAAAAAGTGGGTTTTTCCGACGAAGATTTTGCCGGGCAAATCGCCGCGTTCAGCCTCGGCCAAGTCGAATGGTTCATCGTGCTGTTCGCCATTGCCATCATCCTGCTGACGCTGGTCATCGCCGGTTATTTTGCCGGGCCGCGCGCCAGACTTGGCGGCGTGTTGCTCGGAGCGTTTCTGATTTTTGATCTGGGCCGCGCCAATCTGCCTTACATCAATTACTGGGATTACAAACAGAAATACGAGATCGGCACGCTCAATCCCATCGAAGATTTTCTGCGCGACAAATCCTACGAACATCGCGTCGCCATCCTGCCGTTCGACGCCCAGACACAACTGCGCGATTATGACAACGACTTTGGCGGCCTCGGCCTTTACCGCATTGAATGGGCGCAACACCATTTCCCGTATTACAACATCCAGTCACTCGACCTCATCCAGATGGCGCGAATGCCGGAAGACCTTAAAGCCTATTCGGAAGCATTTTTTCCGCACTCGGAAGCTGAAGCCCAGCTCTATGCGCGCCACTGGCAACTTACAAACACGCGCTATTTGCTTGGCGCGGCGGGATTTTTGAACGTGATCAACCAGCAGCTTGATCCCGGGCAACAGCGTTTCCGCATCGCGCAGCGTTTCGACGTTGTGGCCAAACCCGGCGTGATACAGCCGACCGGACTGGAGCAACTCACCGCAGCCTCAAGCCCAGACGGCGACCTAGCGCTCTTTGAATTCACCGGCGCGCTGCCCCGCGTCAGGCTTTATTCCAACTGGCAGGTCAACACCAATGACCAGGCCGTTTTGAAAACCCTCGCCGACCTGGATTTTGACCCGGCGAAAACGGTTTTGATTTCCACGCCGGAAAAAGATTTGTCCGCCTCCGCAACCAATGAAAATTCCGGCACGGTTGATTTCAAAAGTTATTCGCCCAGGAAAATTATTTTCGACGCGAACGCAAATGCGCCTTCCGTTTTACTGCTCAACGACAAATACGATCCCGACTGGCGCGTGACCGTGGACGGCAAACCGGCGGAACTCCTGCGCTGCAATTTCATCATGCGCGGCGTCTACCTGACGCCGGGCAATCATACGGTGGAATTTCGATTCAGCCTGCCAAGCAAGCCGCTTTACGTCACGTTGACGGCCATCGGCGCGGGAATTATTTTGTGCGGCTTCCTGTTTTTTTCGGGACGGCGCAATTCCCGGGCGCGCGTTCAGCCGTAAATGTTTTTCGGATGCCGGGCGCGGCGCAGGATGGTGAACAGATAAAAATCGCGCAGCTCCACCAGGACTTTTCCCGCCAGCCACAACGGCCGGCCCGTGATGCCGCGCGCGGCCTGCGCAATTTCGCGGGAGTATTTTGGATTTCCATTTTGCCGGACGCGCTTGGCCTTGATGCCGGAGCGCACGGCGAGCAATCCTTTCAATTTCAATTTCCGATCCAAACTCCAGCCCTTGCCGCGCAGTATTTCATTCATCTCCATCGTCCGCCACTCATCCAAAATCAATGCTTGAACGGTGGGCGCGTGAAAAACCGTCTCGTTGCCGCCGTGCCAGCGATATTTCGCGAGCGTCCGCCGGACATGGACGATTTTTCGGCAATGCGCGCCAAAAGCCGCCCAAAAAATCATGTCGCCGAGAATCGGAAAATCCAGCGGAAATTTGCACGGCGACGGCTGGCCGCCGGTCTTGAGCAGCGTGGCGCAGAATGCCTGGTTGCGGATCTCGGCCTTGAGTTGCAAAAAAATGTCGCGGTCAATTATTTCAATTTTTCCGTCGGGCTTGCCGGACAGGCTCAAGTGCCGGCTGTGTTCATCCACGCGCTCATCCAACGACCATGCCAGCCCGCGCCCGTTGCAATCCGAAAGCAATCCGGTCATCACCTCGTAAAATTGAGGCTCTATCAGGTCGTCGGCGTGAAGGATTTGGAGAAATTCAGTCTCGGCGGCGAATTCAAGGCAGCGATTGAGATTGCCAAAAAGTCCGAGGTTGGACGGGTTGCGGATGAATTCACACTGGATGTCTTTGAAATTCCCGACGATTTCCGGCGTGCGGTCAGTCGAACCATTGTCCAGGACAACCACCCGGTCCGGGCGCAATGTCTGGCGCGCGACGGATTCCAGCGTCTGGCCGATGAACGCCTCGCCGTTGAAGACGGGGATCGTGGTGATGATTTTGGACTTCATGGTCGGTGAGGTTAGGCCAAAGCACGCCATGCCGACAAGTTCAGGCTTTCATTGGCCGTTTGATTTGGCGGCATTGATCGCATACAAATGGAAAATTTCCGGTTTTATGCGGCTCACGCTCGATTACAGTGTGGACACGGCGGGCGCTTTCGTGAAAAAATCCCGACGGCGCGAAGGCGCAACCCAACCATATGGAAATCATCAAGACAGACCTGGCGGGCGTTCACATCATCCGTCCGCGTGTTTTTGAAGACGCTCGCGGCAGTTTTGTGAAGACCTACCACGCGCAAACCCTTCGCGCGGCGGGACTGGCATTCCAACCGCAGGAGGAATTTTTTTCCACGTCGCACCGCGAAGTCATACGCGGGATGCACTTTCAATTGCCGCCGCACACCCAGGCCCGGCTGGTCTATTGCATCGCCGGCAAAGTTCTCGACGTGATTGTTGACCTGCGGAAAAGTTCGCCTGCGTTTGGCCATGTGCGGACACACGAATTGAGCGCGGCCAACCGCGAGATGCTTTTCATTCCCGAAGGTTTTGCGCACGGTTTTCTTGCGCTGGAAGAACCCGGCGCGATGGTTTATCTCGCCAGCCCGGTCCACTCGCCGCCGCACGACGCCGGCATCGCGTGGGACTCCATCAACTTTCAATGGCCGGTGAAAAATCCGATCCTGTCGGTGCGCGACCGCAAATTTCCCGCGCTGCGCGATTTCCAGTCGCCGTTTTGAGCGCGCATGAAAATCCTTTTCACCGGCGCAAGTTCGTTCACGGGGTTTTGGTTCGTCAAAGCCCTCGCCGCTGCTGGACACGAAATTGTCTGCCCGATCACGCGCGAACCGGAAAGTTACACCGGCACGCGCGGGCGGCGGATCGAATTGCTTAAACAGTTTTGCCGCTTCGTTCCGCAATCGCCGTTTGGTTCGGACAATTTCCTCAAACTCGCCCGCGCGGAGAATTTCGACCTGCTCTGCCATCACGCCGCCGACGTGACGAATTACAAAAGCGCGGGCTTCGACGCACAGGCGGCGTTGCAGAACAACACTCGCAACCTGCCCGCCGTGCTGCCGGTTTTGCGCGAACGCGGATTGAAATCCGTCGTGCTGACCGGAACTTATTTTGAGGCGGGCGAAGGCGCGGGCGACAAACCGCTCCGCAATTTTTCGCCCTACAGCCTGTCCAAGACGCTCACCTTCGATTCGTTTCTGGCTGAATGCCGCAAAGCCGGGTTGCCGCTCGGAAAATTTGTGATCCCCAATCCGTTCGGGCCGTTGGAAGAACCGCGCTTCACCGCCTTTCTCATGAAAAACTGGCAAGCTGGCAAACCGGTTGAAGTCAAAACGCCGGATTACTTGCGCGACAACATCCACGCGGATTTGCTCGCGGCGGTTTACGCGAAATTCGCCGTGCGCGTCGCCAACGCCAAAGAGCCGTTGCTAAAAATCAATCCGAGCGGTTACATTGAAAAACAGGGCGGCTTCGCGCAGCGCGTCGCGCGCGAAGTCAAGGCGCGAACGGACTGGCCGTGCGAATTGAAATTGTTGCCGCAGGAAGATTTCAGCGAACCGCTCCAGCGATTCAACACCGAGCCGGCGACTCAATTTGCGCCGGATTGGAGCGAGCCAAAAGCGTGGGACAATCTCACGGAATTTTACTCACAGCAAAAGTAGGAGCCGACGTAAGAAGGCTGTAACATTTTCAAAAATGAAACTCCTTATGTCGCCTCCTACAAAACTAAAGTCCGCTCGGATAATCCAAAAATCCCCACGGCAATTTGAATTTTTTGGAAAGGTGCGATGCCAGCGCCTTCACGCCGAAAGTTTCCGTCGCGTAATGGCCGCCGTAAAAAACATTCAATCCCAATTCCTCCGCGAGCGCATAAGTCCAGTGCGGGCCTTCGCCGGTGATGAACGTGTCCACGCCTTCGTTCGCCGCCAGTTTCAGTTCCGCGCCGGCGCCGCCGGTCACGACGCCGATTTTTTCGGAAATATTTTTTCCGCCGGGAATGATTTTTGGCTTCGCGCCGGTCGCGCGTTCCAATTTTGCCGCCAAATCGTTCCGTGAAATTTTTGTTTGCGATTTCAAACCGATGGTCTGGCCGTGGCTTTGAAAAAATGGTTTCAAATTTCTCAAGCCAAGCGCGGCGCAGAGTTGTGCGTTGTTGCCGAGCTTGGGATGCGCGTCGAGTGGCAGGTGCGAACTGTAAATCGCAAGATTATTTTCAGTGAGCAGTCGCAGCAGTTCGTAATTTTTCTCCGTCCACGGCTGGCGTGGAGTCCAAAATAATCCGTGATGCACGATTAACAAATCCGCTTTGGCTGCAATCGCCAATTTTGCCGTGGCAAGGCTTGCGTCCACGGCGGCGGCGATTTTTGTGACCGCGCCGGAATTTTCCACCTGCAATCCGTTCGCCGCGCCATCGTAATCTCCGATTTCGCGCGTGCGAAGAATTTTGTCACAATGGGCGACGATGGTTTTGAGCAAAACTTTCGGCATCGCGGGATGAAAACAAATTTTTCACAAACTGCAAAGCGCGAACGTCGCGAAAAATTTTCATTCCGCGTGTTGCTTTCTGCGCGCGGGGTTTTATAGTTCGCCTCGCTTGAATTCACCGAGATGAGCAATCCAAACGACGCGGGCGCCCCGTGGACCATTGATGCGGCGCGCGCGCTTTACAACATCCATCGCTGGGGCGCGCGCTATTTTGACATCAACGACGCCGGCCACGTCGTCGCGCGGCCTTTGCACGAAGCGGGCGCGACGGTGGATTTGACGGACGTGATCGAGGAGGCGAAAAGTCGCGGGCTGAAATTTCCTTTGCTCATCCGATTTCAAGATATTTTGCGCCATCGCGTCGAGGCGATCAACCAGGCGTTCCGAAATTCGATTTCCGAATTCAATTATCAGGGAAAATATCGCGGCGTGTTTCCGATCAAGGTGAACCAGTTGCGCGAAGTCGTGGAAGAAATTCTTGACGCGGGCAAGGCCTATGATTTTGGACTCGAAGTCGGCAGCAAGCCGGAATTGTTCGCCGGTCTCGCGCTGCAAAATCAGATGGGCAGTTTGATTATTTGCAACGGCTACAAAGACGCGGAATTTATCAAGATGGCTTTGCTCGGAATCAAGCTCGGCAAAAAAGTCATCATGGTTGTGGAAAAACTGGAAGAGTTGCGCCACATCATTTCGATTTCAAAACAACTCGGCGTCGAGCCGCTCATCGGAATTCGCGCGCGGCTATTGAGCAAAGGTGCTGGCAAATGGGCCGAGAGCGGCGGCGAAAACGCGAAATTCGGCTTGAGCACCGTTGAATTGCTCGCAGCGACGGAAATGTTGAAGGCGGAAAATCTCGGCCACTGTCTAAAGCTGCTGCATTTTCACATCGGCTCGCAGGTGCCGGACATTTTGACGGTGAAAAAAGCCGTGCAGGAAGCCGCGCGATTTTACGCCAAACTGAACAAGATGGGTTTTCCGATCGAATATATTGACGTCGGCGGCGGGCTGGGCGTGGATTACGACGGTAGCCGCTCGAATTTCGACAGCTCGACGAATTACACGTTGCAGGAATACACGAACGACATCGTTTATTACATCGCCGACGTTTGCAACGCGGAGAAAGTTCCGCATCCGACAATTATCAGCGAAAGTGGCCGCGCCATCGTCGCGCATCACAGTGTTTTGATCGTGGAAGTTTTCGGCTCGATTGAAAAAATCCGTCCCGGCATCCCGACTCCGAGCGGCGAAAACGAACACGCCATCGTGAAGGAACTGTGTGACATCAAAAAAAATCTCGCCAAAAAATCGAACAAGCTCGAAGCCTATCACGACGCGCTCGAACGCCGCGAGGACGCGCAGCATATGTTCACGCTCGGCCTGCTGGATTTGCCGGACAAGGCGAAGATCGAAAATCTTTACTGGGAAATCAGCCGCGAAGTCGTGCAAAGTTTCAAAGGCCAGCCTTTCGCGCCCGAGGAAATTCAAAAGCTCGAAGATTCGCTCGGCGACCAGTATCTCTGCAATTTTTCCGTCTTCCAATCGCTGCTCGACCATTGGGCGCTCGGCCAGTTGTTTCCCATCATGCCCGTCGGCCGGCTGAACGAACGCCCGACGCACGAGGCCACGCTCGTTGACATCACTTGCGATTCCGACGGGCAAATAAATAAATTTATAGATTTCCGCGACGTGCGCGACACATTGCCGTTGCACGAACTTCAGACGAATGGAAATGGCAACGGAAATTCCAACGGAAAACCCGATCCATATTTCATCGGATTTTTTCTGATGGGCGCGTATCAGGACATCATGGGCGACCTGCACAATCTTTTTGGCCGCGTCAACGAAGTCCACGTTTTTCTCGAACCCGACGAACCGAGCGGTTATTACATCGAGGAAATCATCGAAGGCGCGACGATCGTCCAGTCGCTCGCGGCGGTGCAATACGACGAGAACGAATTGAAACGCCAGATGAAGGCGCAGATGGACGAGGCCATCAAATCCGACCGCATGAAACCGTCCGAAGCCATGCGCCTGCTGGATGATTACGAACGCGGGTTGAAGGCTTATACTTATTTGAGTTTTTGACCTGTTATGTGGCTGTTTATTTTTGTCGCGATAATTTTAATTGTCCTCGTAATTGTCGGGAAAAATTTTAGTCCGAAATCAGTTGCTGTTCCCGAATCAAACGCAAAAATTTACGAAGCTGTTCCTTCATTGCTAACTCCAGCCGAACGATCTTTTTTTGGTGTGCTTCAACAATCGTTGGCATCTGATTATCAAATTTTCGCCAAAGTTAGATTGGCGGATATTGTGCGGCCAGTTCGCAATTCAAGCCGCAGTGGCTGGCAATCGGCATTCAATCGAACCAGCGGAAAACACGTTGATTTTCTACTTTGTGATTTGGAACGTCTGAATGTAATTGGCGTGATTGAATTGGATGATCGCACTCACGAAAGATTTGAACGCGGATTACGCGACAGCTTGGTGGATTCAGCACTTGCTGACGCAGGAATACCAATTTTACGCATTTCGACGCGACAATCTTATTCGCCAGCACAAATTCGGGAGCAAGTGCAAAATTTATTTCGTCGTTAAGAATTTCGCCGCGCAAATTTGTTTTTCCATTCGTCATTCTTCCTTCATCATTCATCATTTCCCCGATGACGCCGCGCTTGCGGGAAAATCCCGTCCGCGCTAAATTCTCGCCATGAGCAAATCTCAAATCCTTGAAGAACTGCCCCGGCTGACTGCCGACGACCGCTCCCAGCTTTTCGCCCGCATCGCCGAACTTCACGAAGCCGACCTGCTCGACGGCGGCGCACCCACGCCCGCCGAACGTCAGGCGCTCGACGAGGCGCTCACGGAATTCGAGCGCGACCCCAGCCCCGGCGAACCGTGGCGCAAAGTCTTCAGTGAAATCCGCGCCTCCCGCCGGTGAACTGGACTGTCACCATCCGGCCAAAGGCAAAGGCCGGCCTCCGCCGCGCGCACGACTGGTATGAAGAACGATGCGCCGGACTCGGCGATGAATTTCTCGCCGACCATGCCGAAGCTCTTTTGCGATTGGAATCCGATCCTGAACGATTCCCGCTTTATTACCGAGGATTTCGGCGCGTTCTGACACATCGCTTTCCCTACAAAATCTTTTTTCGCATCGTCGGACAAAACATCATCATCTTCCGCATCCTGCACGGCGCGCAAGATCATCCACGCGAACTCCAAAAATAAACTTTGCCGCGTTGAAAAACTGGTCGCACGCAAATTTAGTTTCAACATTCATAATTCTTCCTTCATCATTTCACCGATGACGCCGCCCAACGCCGAACTGCTCCGCTCGCTCGGCAAACTTGCGCGCGGTTTGTTTTGAGAGTGTTCTCTTCCATTAAAAGGCATCCGTGGCTGAAAACTTCCCGCCTTTACGTTTCACCGCAAATGGAGTATTCATTTAGCCATGCAAAATTATTACGTTCCGATCATTGTGGAGCAGACGGGTCGCGGCGAGCGGAGTTGGGATATTTATTCGCGGCTGCTCGTTGACAGGATTATTTTTGTCGGCACGGCGGTGGACGACAACGTCGCGAACATCCTCATCGCGCAACTTTTGTTTCTCCAGATGGCCGATCCGAAAAAGGACATCCATCTCTACATCAATTCGCCCGGCGGCAGCGTCACGGCGGGTCTGGCGATTTACGACACGATGCAATATCTCACCTGCGACGTGAACACCTACTGCGTCGGGCAGGCGGCGAGCATGGGCGCGGTGCTGTTGTGCGCCGGCACGAAGGGCAAGCGGTTCGCGTTGCCGAATTCCAACATCATGATCCATCAGGTGCTCGGCGGCGCGGAAGGCCAGGCGAGCGACGTGGAGATCCGTGTGAAACATATGCTCAAGCTGAAGAACACGTTGAACGGAATTCTTTCCAAGCACACGGGCAAGCCGATTGAACAGGTGGAACGCGATTGCGACCGCGACAATTTCATGTCCGCCGACGAGGCGAAGGCTTACGGCATCGTGGATCATGTCGTGCAATCGCGGAAGGAAATCCCTGGCGGAATGGAAAAAGCGGCGGCGATTGCGTGAGAAATAAAATTCCAAAAATGAAAACGCAATTTACAAAACTTTCATTTGTCCCGGCACTTTGCTAAACACTTATGCGAACTCTGGACAAAAATCTGCTTGAGACGGCGACGAAACGGCTGGTGGCGGAATTTCAGCCGGAACAAGTCTGGCTTTACGGTTCGCACGCCTGGGGCAATCCGCATGACGACAGCGACGTTGACTTGCTCGTAGTCGTGTCAGACAGCGACGAAACGCCCATCCGTCGCTCGCAACGGGCGCATCGGTGCTTGCGTGGATTGCAAATGCCCAAAGATATTTTAGTGGAAACTCGGCAGGAAGTTGATCGTG